>PLKM01000042.1 GCA_003141095.1 Acidimicrobiaceae bacterium
ACCGGTTCGTTGCGAGATCGATCGCTGTCCACGCCATGGCAATTGCTCCATCAAGAACGGCCTTATCGGCTGGTGGTGTCGCGCAGCACTCCGCGAAGGCACGCTGATGGTTCGACGCGGGAAGTGAATCGATGCCCAGGTAAGGGTGAATCGACGGGATGGCCAGTGAGACGTTGCCCATATCAGTCGATGCTCTGTTCATCCGCCCCGCCGAACCGACCTCGTCGAACGGGCGGCCAAGCTCGCGCGCATTCTCAACGAAGCAGGCCAGAATCTCATGGTCGTTTCGAAACTCGCTGTATCGAGGGCTCTCGGATTTGATCTGTATCGAGCACCCGGTGGCCAATGCACCCGCTGCAAAGCAGTTCCTAACCTTTGGTTCGATCACGTCGAGTTCACTCAAGGTACTAGCTCGCACGTACCAACGACCGTCCGTCGACTCTGGAATGATGTTGGGCGCATCACCACCCTCGGTCACCACGCCGTGGACCCGCACCGAGCCGGGAAGTTGCTGGCGAAGCAGCCCGATCGCCACTTGAGCCACGGTGAACGCATCGGCCGCGTTCACGCCTTCGTCGGGATAAGCCGCGGCGTGTGCAGCCTTGCCGTCGTAGTGGACGTGGAGGTGGCTCACGGCGAATGGCTCAGCGAGCGCGACGTCCATGGGGCCCGGGTGGATCATCATCGCCGCATCGATGCCGTCAAAGACGCCACGCTCCAACAAGTGGATCTTGCCACCGCCGCCCTCCTCGGCCGGTGTGCCGAGAACCGATACCGTGATGTGGAGTGCATCGACCAGTCGAGCGAGACCAACGCCGACCCCAAGGGCGGCCGCCGCAATAATATTGTGGCCGCACGCGTGGCCCATTCCCGGCAGCGCGTCGTACTCGGCGCAGATCCCCAAGTGAAGGTCTCCTGATCCGATCGTGGCGAGGAATGCTGTCGGGAGGTCCCCTACGCCTCGCGTCACGCTGAAGCCAATGTGCTCAAGTTCATCAGCGAGCCAGGTTGATGCGTTGAACTCATGCCACGCCAACTCTGGGTTGGCGTGAATACGGTGACTCAACGCGAGCAGGTTCTCCTCGTCATCGAGAACGGCTTGGCGCGCCTGGTCTTTAAACTGTCTGGTCACTCGTCCCCCGCAACGCCGTAGCTTGGCGCGCTCGACGGATCAACGCCTCGGGTGATGTAGTCGTGACGCTGGGGCGACCAGACTTCCCAGAGCCGTCTGAGATCATCGACCGGTTCGTCGGCGAAGTCCACGCGCAGGTCCGTCACCGGCCAGCCGACCGCGCTCGTCACCACGAGGCCGGCCGAATGCACCGGTCCCACCTCTCCCCCCGCTCTCAGACCAGCCGCGAGCGCATCGATCAGCTGGTCGGCGAGGTCGTCGCCGCGGCTCGCCGCGAACCCGTCGATCAAGGCATCGATGACGCCTTCGTTGGCGAGCATGTTGCCGACCGCCGCCAGATTCTCCTCGCGGCGCTGGCCAAAGACGCCAAGGACGTGCTGGCCGGAGAAGACCGCCGCGCGCCCCTGCGCATCGACTGCGCTGAGCTGGCGATACTCGACCGTCGGCTCCGTGGCGATCACGGTATCGAGTGCCTCACTGGCGCTACGGCCGGCTTGCATGAGATCCAGGATCAGTTCGCCCAGTCGCGGATCGGTGATGTTCTGGGACGCCGCGCCGCCAACGCCGTGGCGCAGATGGATGCAACGCGCCGCCACCGCCGGACTGGATGAACTCAGCACCATGCCAAAGGCGTTGGTCGTCGGACACCGGGCCACGAGCGAGAATGTCACGAGTTCGTCGCACCCTTTACGGCAATGCAGTCAATCTCAACCAGCCATTCAGGGCGCGCCAGCGCACTCACCACGATGCCCGTGGAGACAGGAAAGACGCCCTTGAGCCACTTTCCTACCGTACGATAGACCGGCTCGCGGTAGCGAGGGTCAGTCAGATAGATCGTGATCTTGACGATGTCGTCAAGTTCCCCGCCGGCTTCACCCAACAACCGGGCGATATTGGCCATTGCCTGCTCGGCTTGGGCCCCGACGTCAGCAATGCCGACGCTCTGCGAGGTATCAAGATTCTGGCCCACCTGACCGCGCAGGTAGATGGTGTCGCCGGCGACGACCGCTTGGCACAGGTCGTTGTCGAGGTTCTGCTCCGGGTAGGTTTCCTTGGTGTTGAAGGTGCGAATGCGAGTGTGTTTCAACGTTCGCTCCCGAGAATCTTGTCGGAGAGTCCCGCCGCTTCTTTGACCAACTCGAGCGGTCCTTCGAAGTCAAAGTTCCGGTAGATCGCGCCCAACTGTGCGAACGGGGGCGACTGAGCGAAGAGTTGGAACGTCAGGCGGTGCCCCGCGTAGTCGCTGTTGATGAGATCACGGGCAAAGGCGAGCAGCTTTCGACGATCATCGGCGACCCAGTTGTCGTTGATCGAATAGAACTTGTCCAGCCACGGCTTCGTGTCGGGGTCTTCGAATGCGCCAAAGTCCGGCGTCACGCAGATCTGGCCACCGCAGAGTTCACGAGCGAGGTGCATCATGTGTGGCAGCTGACTGAGCGCCACGACGCGACCCGTGTAGAGCAGCGACTGATTGGGCATCAACAGCCCACCGGGGCTGGGCTCGGCCATCGTGACCGCGGCGGTCAGGTGCGCGTTGATCGATTCACGCCAGCACGCCAGTTCGGCCAACTTCTCCTGGACCGCCTGCTGGGCCTCGAGGCCGCTCTGCTTCACGTTCCACAACGCTGCGCCGATCAGCAGATCGGCGAGATGGAGCGTGCGTTGGGTGAAGGCGAAGGCGCTGTATCGGTGAAGGGTGGAGCGGATATAGCTCGCTGCCTTGGTGTGCTGATAGAACAACACGTTCTCCCAGGGGATCTCGACGTTGTCGAAGACCACCAGGGACTCAACCTCGTCGACGCGGTTGGACAACGGGTAGTCCTCGACCGGTCCCCGGCCCGCGAACCCGGTACGCGAAATGAATTTCAATCCCGGCGAGCCAAGGTCCATCACGAATCCGACGGCGTAGTCGCTCAGGGCGTCATTTCCCCAGTTCGCAATGGTCGGCTTGGTGAAGGCCTGGTTGGCGTACGCCGCAGCGGTCTCGTACTTTGCGCCGCGCACGACGATGCCGTTGTCGGTCTCTTTGACCACGTGCAGCAACATGTCGGGGTCCTGATCCTGCGGCGCCTTCGAGCGGTCGCCCTTGGGGTCGGTATTGGCTGAAATATGGAACGGGTCGTTGCGCACGGTCGTTGCGATGTGATTGCGGATGTTCTGCGAGAACCGAGGGTCGACTTCGTTGAGAACATCTTGGCCGTCAAAAAGCGACCACATCTCACCGATGGTCTCGTCGCCGACCCTGGTCACCACGCCTCGTGCTTCTCTCATCACGAGGTCGGCCGCAGCTCGCTTGTCCAACCAGTCCTGCTGCGTGTGGGGAAGCTTGTTGGCGACGCAGTTGCGCTCGCCCGTCTGCTCGTCGACGTAGCTCATGGCATCCTGGGTCGCCTGCTCGTGGGCCATGTCGTAGATGCGCGCACGCACGTCCACTATGGGCTTGAACATCGGGTGCGTCGTGACATCCTTGACACGTTCGCCATTGATCCACACCTCCCGACCATCTCGGATGGACTCTCTGTACTCTTCGCCAGTGCGGATCATTCTGCCTTCTCCTTACGTAGATAACTCGGACGAGCGTCCGGAAACTCTTCAAAAACTGAGGGTTCGTGCGTTTCGGGACGCTGGTAGCGCTGTTCTGCGTAGAGAAGTGGCGTGCCATCCGTCGAGGCAATCTTGTTCACTTCGCCGATATAAATCTTGTGCGTGCCCGCCTCCACGACGTCGTGCACCGTGCAGTCGAACGAAGCGATGGCGTCTTGAATTCGCGGCGAGCCCGACCCAGCGACGTCCCAGTCGCCACAGGTAAAGTCCCAAGGCTCCTTGCCCTGCCATGGTCGACCCGCAAACGTGTCGGCCACGTGGTCGTGCTGGGTGGCCAGCACATTGACGCAGAAGACACCGTTGGTCACGATGGCCTCGTTCGCCGGGCTGCGGCCGTGCAGGCATATCAAGATCATCGGCGGATCGGCCGACACCGAGCACATGGCGCTCACCGTTTGCGCGAACCGTCCGCCCGCGCCATCGGTCGCCACCACGGTCACGCCGGTGGCCATGGCCCCCATGGCCGCCACGAATGCTCCGGTCAACGGGTGTCCCAACCCCCCCGCTCCCCGGCTTGGTTGCACGATCGCGGTCATCGTCAGTGAACCGTTCCGTCGGGCTGCGTGCGTTCCAGCACTGAGCGCATGGCGTCTGCTGCCCGATCGGCTTCTTCGCGGGTCATCACCAACGGTGGCGACAGGACCAGGTTGTTTGCACAGTCACGGACGATGACGCCGGTCTCACGACGAATGATGTCGGGCAGCATTGGTTGGAGCATTGGCAATGGCGTGCGGCTCTGCTTGTCGGTGACCAGTTCAACTGCCAGCATCATGCCCACGTGACGGACCTCGCCAACGATGGGCAAGTCGAGCAGTCCCTCCAGCTTGCCGTTCAGGTAGTCACCGATCTCGGTGGCCCGTTCCAGCAGACCGTCGCGCTCGATGATGTCGAGATTGGCCAACGCAATCGCGCACGCCGTGGGGTGGCCGTTGTAGGTGTAGCCCATCGGGAATCCGAAGTCACTCCCGAGGACTTGACCCACTTCGCTCGTCATCAGGACCGCGCCCAGCGGGCTGTAGCCACTCGTGATGCCCTTCGCGGTCACCGTAATATCGGGGGTGACGCCGAAGTGCTGCGAGGCAAACCACTCGCCAGTTCGCCCGAAAGCGGTCACGACCTCATCGAAGATCAACAAGATGCCCTTCGAGCGCAGCAACGCCTCGACGCGGGGCCAGTAGTCGTCAGGCGGCACCAACATGCCGCCGACCCCCATGATGGGCTCACCGATCATGGCGGCAATCTTTGACGGCCCGATGCGGTTGATCGTCTCTTCCAGTTCGTTCAGTAGAAAGTCGCACGGGTCCTGACCGTTGAACAGCTCCTGACGATACGGCCACGGCGGCGTGACGTGCACCACGTTGGGCATCATCGGTCCGAAGCCGTCGTGGTAGACGTCGAATCCGGTCGCGCTCCCCCCGCCGTACGCAATGCCGTGGTACGCCTTGGTGCGCGAGATGATCCAGTTGCGATCCTTGTCCCCCCGGCGCCAGTGGAAGTAGCGGGCCATCTTGATCGCCGCTTCGTTTCCTTCGGATCCACCGCTCGTGAAATAGACGCGATCGATGCCGTCGGGCGTCAACGACACCAAGCGGTCCGCCAATTCAATGGCGCGGTCGTTCGAGAACTCCCAAAAGCTGGTGAAGTACTCCAGGGTCTTCAGTTGCTCGTACGCGGCTTCTGCGATCTCCGAGCGACCGTGTCCGACCTGGGCGAGCCACAGGCCACCGGTGGCGTCCAAGTATTCACGGCCTTCGATGTCCCAGAGTCGACACATGTCGCCTCTGTTCATCACCACCCGTTCGCTGACCGAGTCGGGCAGGTACGGATGCAGCAAGACGTCCCGGTCCCGCTGGATCATCTGTTCCACGCTCATAGTCTTGTTCGCCATCGGTCTTCTCCTTGTTGTTTTCGTTCGTCAGCCGTTGTTGTAAGAGATCCAGGTCGTCTTCAGACCTACGTACTTGTCCGTGGCGTGCAGGGACAGGTCGCGGCCGAAGCCTGACTGGCCGAAGCCGCCAAAGGGAGTCTGAAAGCTGAGCGCATCGACGGTGTTCACCGAGACGGTGCCGGCACGCAGGCGCTCCGCCACCCGGTGCGCTCGAGAGAGGTCATTGGTCCACAGCGACGCCGCCAGGCCAAAACGGGTCGCGTTCGCCAACGAGAGCGCTTCGTCCTCGGTGTGGAACGTCGTCACCGCCAAGACCGGTCCGAAGACTTCGTCGACGGCCAATTCGCTACCCGGTACCACATCGTCGAAGATCGTCGGCGCCAAGAACGCTCCGCCGGTTTCGCTCAACACCGGCTCGCCGCCGATGACCAACGTGGCGTCTGCGCGGGCGCGCTCGACAAAGCCCATGACTCGCTCCAGATGCTCCGCCGAGACCAGTGCGCCCATTCCACTCGCCGGATCGAGTGGGTTGCCCGGCTGGTAGTGCGCCGCCTCGGCAACAATCCGCTCCAGGAACTCATCTTTGACCGACGCTTCGACCAGCAGTCGCGAGTTCGCCGAACAGACCTCGCCTTGGTTGTAGAAGATCCCAAAGCACGCCTTCGCCGCCGCCGCTTGAAGATCGGCGTCGGCAAAGACCAGGTTCGGACTCTTGCCCCCGCACTCGAGCCAGACCTGCTTCATATTGGACTGTCCGGCGTACTCCAAGAAGAACTTGCCGACCTCGCCAGAGCCGGTGAAGGTAATGCAGTCGACGTCATCGTGAAGGCCGAGCGCCCTTCCCGCGCTGTGGCCCAGGCCGGGCACCACGTTGAGCACACCATCGGGGAGACCGGCCTCGCTCGCGAGTTCCGCGAGCAGCAACGCGGAGAGCGACGACTGCTCGGCTGGCTTCAGTACGACGGAGTTTCCGACCGCCAGAGCTGGCGCCAGTTTCCACGCCGCCATTTCGAGCGGGTAGTTCCAGGGAACAACCGCGCCAACCACGCCGAGCGGTTCGCGCGTCACCAATGCGAGGTTCCCCGGTTCGCTCGGGGCCACCTCGTCGCCAATCTTGTCAATGGCGTCGGCGTACCAACTGAAGAGCGCGGCCGTCCCCGGGACATCGACAGCGGAGCACTCTCGAACCAGCTTGCCCATGTCGAGACTGTCCAAGAGCGCCAGTTCTTCGGCATTTTCTATGATCAAGGCGCTCAATCTCTTCAGCACCGCTTGGCGCTGGGCCATTCCCGCGCGACTCCAGGTGCCGCGGTCGAAGGCGCGACGGGCCGATCGAACTGCGACATCGACGTCGTGCTCGTCACACGAGGCGACGTGGGCCAGCGTCTTTCCGGTTGCCGGGTTCACGCTCGTGAAGGTCGCGCCCGATCGTGCCGGGACGAATGCACCGTCAATGAACGCGTTCGTTCGAAACTGCAACGACGAGCTGTACGCGGTCCACTGCTCTAACGTGAACTCTGACACGATGACCCTCCCCTCCGTCGAACCCTGTTGACCCTCAGTGCTGCTTCCCCATCGTGGTCAAGGGGTTCTTTGAACTAACATTCAAACAATTCCCGCGCTCGTTGTCAAGGCCCATTTGCGTTTCTTTAAATAAATGTGCAGAATTCACCCGTGGCAAGACCAAAGGATCAACGAGACCGGCGCGACCAGATGGTGAACGCGGCCGGTCGGGCGATCGCCGACCGGGGTCTCTCGCACGTGCGCATCAAGGATATTGCCGACCAGGCCGGCATGTCATCGGGCTCGGTTCTTTACTACTACCCAGAACTCAACGATCTCTTGGTCGAGGTTCACCACGAGACGGTCGACCGCTACTACCAGCAGCGCGTCGAGGCGATCCATGGCGACGCGTCGCCGAGCGACCAGTTGGCGTCCGCCCTGGCCGCGGGCGTTCCTCACGACCCCGACGACCTCACGGCACGCCTTCTCTACGAGATGCACGCGCTCTGTGAAGCCAGTCCGGCGCACGCCGACCTCATGACCTCACTCTTCGATCGAGAGGTTGCCTTGTACCTCTCGATCCTTGAAGCGGGTGCGGGCACGGGTGAGTTCACCCTTTCAACTTCGCCCAACCAGGTTGCCCGGACCTTGGTGGCGCTCGAAGACGGCCTCGGCCTGCACGTCGTGAGCCGAAACAGATCAATGTCACCCACCGACGCCAGCGAGGTGCTCCGTCGCTGCGCCGTCGAGCTCACCGGCTGCACTTTCTGAGATCCCCGTCTCGAGGGTGAGAACCATTTGGCGCGGCCGGTGGGTGCAGGTCTGGACCGCATGGTGATGGTATTCCACCACGGAGCGGGCTCGGCTCGCGGTGAGTCGCGAAACGAACTCGATCTTCTCGGCAGCGCGACGTACCTGGCGACGCCCACAACCCCGTGGCCGCTCTTCGAGCAACCTCGAAGACCGGCACGATCATCACCCACCATCCGAGACCGATTACTGTCCGGCCGGTGTCGAGCCAGCGGGCGCGAGCGAACCGCGAGTTCAGCCTCTCGAGGGCCGCTCACCTGAGCGCACTAAAAACTTCACATCGGCCCACAGTTTGTGACTAGTGTCAACAGAAATATTCTTTGAATATTTCTGCAAACATGGGGAGTCGAGAAAGTGTCGCATACCACACCAAGTGGAAAAACGTCGAACCAAGCACGATCCGACGAGCATCAACTGAAGGCGGGGGCGATCAATCTCTTCGAGTCCTCGATCATGGCCTTGGCGGGATCCGCCCCCTCCTACTCCATCGCCGCATCCACCGCCGTACTTTTCGGCGCCGTCGCTCTGGGTGGACCGGCCGCCCTGCTCTACTGCGGCGTCGCCATGTTCGGCATCGTCTTCGCGTTCAGTTACCTCGGTCGAGTCGAGGCCCACGCTGGCGCAAGTTACTCGTGGGTGCGACGCGCGCTGCATCCCACGCTCGGCTTCCTCTCGGGATGGGCACTGTTGGTGTCGACCATGCTCTTCGTCGTGTTCGCGTCCTTTCCCGCCGGATCGGTGACGCTCGGACTCTTCTCGACGTCGCTCGCGAACAACGTCACGGCCGTGACGATTGTGGGCTCGATCTTCTTCCTCTTGATTGTGGGTGTCGTGGCCGCCGGCGTCACCATCACGACCAAGGTCCAGGTGGCCATGTCGGGCGTGGAGGTCATACTCCTCGTCCTCTTTGCGGTTCTCGCCCTCGTGCACGGCCATCACGTGCACACGTTCTCGTGGAATTGGTTCTCGCCCTCGATTTTCCACGGCTCCACCGGGTTCTTCGGTGGTGCGCTNNCCGGGCATCGGTGGCATCGTCGGCGTCGGCATCGTCTTCATCCTCTTTGAGGTCTTCACCATTGGCACCAACCTCGTGCTCAGCGCGCACACCATCTCCGCCAACGCGGGCGACGTACTCGTCGTGCTCGGCCAGGCGGTCTGGCCCGGCTTCGGGGGCAAGCTGATCGTCGTCGCCGTCGTTCTTTCGACGATCGCCACCTTGGAGACCTCGCTCATCCAGCTGACCCGCACTTTGTTCGCCATGGGACGAGACGGAACCATGCCCAGGGGGCTCGGCAAGCTTCACCCCATTCGAAGGACCCCGGTTATCGCAACGCTCGTCGTCGCCGTGATCGGCATCGCCCTCTTCGTCGGTGCGAACTTTATTGGTGCGATCGGCTCGATCTTCTCCGACGCGATCAGCGCCATGGGTCTGCAGATTGCGATCTACTACAGCCTCGCCGGGCTCTCCGTGGTGGTGCTCTATCGAAAGCACATCTTTCGCTCCGTGAAGAACTTCATCTTCATGGGGTTATGGCCCTTCATCGGCTCCGTCTTCATGATCACGATGTTCATAAAGACGATTCCGACGCTCAACAGCACAACGCTCATCGTTGGTCTTGGAGCCATGGCCCTGGGCCTTATCCCCATGACGTACTACTGGAGCAAGGGCAACCCCTACTTCAACATGCCGACCAAGTTAGAGCGCGTCGTGCGCGTCGAAGAGGTCCATGAGATCGAAAGGCTGCTCTAAACTCGATCTCGTTCATGGCCGATTGGCACGTGGCTACTTGACCGCGGGCAAGACCTCTGCGGCGATCAGGCGAACGTGATCCAGGTCCTTCATGTCGAGGACTTGGAGATACAGCCGCGAGATTCCGAGTTCGCCGAAGTGGAGAATCTTCTCCACCACTTGCGCGGGCGTGCCGGCGAGCCCCTGCTCTGAAAGTTCGTCGACGTCGCGCCCGATGTTGGACGCACGTCGCGCGACCTCCGCCTCGTCGCTACCGCAACAGACAACGAGTGCCGCCGAGCGGATGATGGAGTCGGGGTCCCGGTCAATCGCTTCGCACGCCTCACCGACGAGGCTGTACTGGGACTTGCAGACCTCATACGCAGCGAAGGGAACGTTGAACTCGTCAGCGAATGCGGCGGCGAGGCGCGGCGTGATCTTGCGGCCGTGACCACCGATGATGATCGGCGGTCGTGGCGTCTGGACCGGCTTCGGAAGCGCCGGGCAGTCCGACAGCGAGTAGTGCTTACCCGCGAAGTCAAAGGTGGCACCGACGTCCGTGGCCCACAGCCCCGTGATGATGGCGAGCTGCTCCTCCAACCTCTCGAAGCGCTCTCCAAGTGAGGGAAAGGGAATGCCGTACGCGGCGTGCTCTTGTTCGTACCAGCCCGCTCCGAGGCCGAGCTCCACGCGTCCGCCACTCATTGCGTCCACCTCGGCGACGGTAATCGCGAGCGGACCGGGAAGACGGAAGGTCGCGGCGGTGAGCAGCGTGCCGAGGCGAATGCGATTGGTATCGCGTGCCAATCCAGCGAGGGTGATCCACGCGTCGCTCGGCCCGGGTAAACCGGTCACCTCGCCCATCTTGAGATAGTGGTCCGATCGGAAGAAGGCGCCAAAGCCCCCCTCCTCGGCCGCAAGCGCCAGAGCGAGTATCTCGTCGTACGTGGCTCCTTGCTGCGGTTCGCTGAATATCCGAAGTTCCATGCGCCAATCCTCTCACGTGTCGTCGAGCGCTGCCACGAGTTATTCGGTGACGGCCAGTGCCGCCGGCTCTCAATGCACTCGTGCTTCTGGTACGAAGGGCGCGGCATCACCAGCAGTGCTATCGGCTGGCCGAGGTGAACGATTTCCCCGGACAACGACGGACTGGCTTCGAATACTCCGGGCAACTTCATGGCGACGTACACGGACTGCCAGCGGAGGCCTCTGTCGCTCGACCCAAACCGAGTGATACGCTTCGGCTTCAATCAGCTTCCAACCAGTGGAGACGTCATGCCAGTAGTTCTACTTGTAAAAGCGAACGTGACAAGTTACGACCATTGGAGGACGGCCTACGACGCCGGCGCCTCCTTTCGTAGAAAGAACGGCGTCAGTCGTGACGAGGTCTACTGCTCGCCCGAGGACATGACGTCGGTCCTGGTGCTGCACTTCTTTGCCACAGTAGAAGTTGCGCAATCGTTCGCTTCGAATCCTGGTTTTGCGGAGGCGATGAGGTCGAGCGGCGTCATTGGCGATGCACATTTGACGATCGCCCAAACCGTCTAGCCCCCCAACTTGGCGATGACGGGATTGGTTGCTTCACGCTCGAACTCGACACCGCGACGTTCGCTCGGGACTGCGATGTTCTAGGCACGGACCTACGCTTTGAGAGATCACCACCGGCCGAACACGTTCGAGAGCTGCGCGTCGGCTCCGCCGTGGCGCAGCCTGCCTGGGTGCTCCGCACTTCGTCGCACCACAGGCCGGGGGGCGCACGAAGTAAAGTGGACTCAGAAAGAGGCCACTGCTCCTGAAGGGGCCCATCGTCAGAGTCGTTCGAAGGGGCCTTGAGGGGGATTTCAGGTACAGCAGGGACCGCGCGGATTCCGCGCGAGAAAGTGTACTGTCGTGCCATGAGCCAGCGACTAACTCCACCGTTCCGGGCCGACCACGTCGGCAGTCTTCTTCGCCCACCGGAGTTACTCACGGCCCGGCGAGCTTTCGCCGAGGGGCAGATGAGTGCCGACGCTCTCGGGGAGGTTGAGGACCAGGCAATTCGCGATGTCGTCGCCCTGCAGGAGGAGCTCGGCTTTCAAGCCGCTACCGACGGCGAGTTTCGCCGCACCTCTTGGCACATGGACTTCATTTACCAACTCGGGGGGATCACCCGTACCGACGAGCAACTTCAGGTGGCCTTCAAGAACAACGAGGGCGCGACCTCGTTCACGTCGGCGGCGCTGAAGGTAACCGACCGTGTGAATATCGACAAGACGATCTTCGCCGACGCCTTCAAGTTTCTGAAGTCCACGGTGACGACGGCGGTCCCCAAGCTCACCATCCCGTCGCCGAGCATGGTGCACTACCGCGGAGGGGCCGCCGCCATCGACCCCACGGTCTACCCCGATGTGGAGGAATTCTGGAACGACCTGAGTGTCGCCTACGCCGAACAGATCCGCCGCCTGGGCGAGTTGGGCTGCACGTATCTCCAACTTGACGACACCTCACTCGCCTATCTGAACGATCCGGCACAGCGCCAGATGATCGCCGAGCGCGGTGACGATGCCGAGCGTCAACATCTGCGCTACATAAAGCAGCTGAACGCCGCGATAGCGTCACGACCCGATGGCATGGCGGTGACCATGCACTCGTGTCGAGGTAACTTCCAGTCCTATTGGGCGGCCGAGGGCGGCTACGACTTCGTGGCCGAGGCCCTCTTCGGCGAGTTGAACGTTGACGGGTTCTTCCTGGAATACGATGACGCCCGGTCCGGTGGCTTCGAGCCCCTGCGCTTCGTGCCCAAGGGCAAGATGGTCGTCCTCGGGCTCGTCACCACCAAGAGCGGAGCGCTCGAATCGAAGGACCAGCTCAAGCGCCGTATCGACGAGGCCAGTCAGTACGTCCCTCTCGATCAGATCTGTCTGTCCCCCCAGTGTGGCTTTTCTTCGACGGTAGAGGGCAACAGTCTCACCTTCAGCGACGAGGTCGCGAAGCTCCGCCTCGTCGTGGAGACGGCCCACGAGATCTGGGGCTGACCACTCAACCATCTGCTCTTCGACCCTCTCCCCATGAATCACCGTTGGGCTCCACCAATTACGGAGGATGAAATCGATGCCGATGAGTCCGAACACCCAGCACGGCCATGGGACGAACCAGAGAACCATCCTTTGCAAAATTGGCATGCGCAGTTTCCTTAGGAGCGCCTTTGACAGCGCCAGCAGTTACGTGCGGTCGCGCGAATGCCAGCGAACCGAGAGAGACCGCATGGCATTCCAAGGGCTTGGGACTCGAGTCCCCTCACCTCCACCATGTGCTGTGTCGCGGCTACGTAGAACAACGAACGCCCCGGAGTTTCGTTTTACTCGGGTTTGGCCATTGCCTGGTAGTCCTTGGCCGCGATGAGTGGTTCAGCTCTGCGTCGATGGAGCTACCAATGGCCATGGACGTTCTCGCTCCGCAATGCGGGCCAAGTCCAAGAGCAACTGCTCTTCGTGATGCCGGCCAATGACTTGAAGCCCAACGGGCAGACCGTTAACGAGGCCCGCGGGAATAGTTATGGCGGGATTACCCGTGAGGTTGGCGGGAATGGTGAGAGCTCCGTTGTTGCCGATGGCTTTGCTGAAGCCATACTCGGCCACCATGTCGACGTTGCCCACGAAAGTAGCCATCGGTCCGGCAGCCGCGAAGGCTACGTCGGGATTGGTCGCAGCGAAGATGAAGTCCGTTTGTTCAAAGATGTCGGCCATCTGTTCGTTGACGCCGACTCGGAACGTCTCGGCTGCCCCGGCACTTTGAAGGCTGAATCTCTCCATGGCCATACTCATTCCTAATTGAATCTCGGACGTAAGGTCATCGTGGCAGTCTGGATACCGATCACCCAGCGCGCCGGCCAGGCCAACCAAGTTTGAGAGAGACCACTCGAGACCACCATCGGGGTACTGAATCACGAGATGGACTCGTTTCAGTTTTGCTTGAGTAATCAATTGCTCGGCCAGCGCGATGAGCAAAGTAGTTTGAACGGGTTCGACAATCGCGGTTCCTAGATCAATGGAAATCACTGCTCGCTTGCCGGCGAGATCAAAGGAGTCGAGGCCCGCCTCCCAGCCTTCGACGCGAGGCAGACTCAAGGTGTCTCGCGAATCGAATCCGTTGCACGTGTCGAACCATCGGGCGGTGTCGCGTACGGAACGAGAAATGCAGCCAACGGTCACCGTCAGGGGAGGTTGTTGGGCGCACGGGCCCCTCGGGATCCGACCGAACGTGGATTTCAACCCGAACAGGCCCGTGAAGCCTGCGGGAATTCGAATCGAGCCGCCGCCGTCTCCACCCGAGGCCAGCGGCAGCAGTCCGCCGGCGACCGCGGCCGCGGAACCGCCCGAAGAGCCGCCCGGAGTTCGTGTCTGGTCCCACGGGTTACGTGTTGTTCCGTGGAGTTTCGTGCTGGTGCAGTTGATGCCGCCGAACTCCGACGCGGTCGTTTGAGCAGCAATAACCGCTCCCGCAACTCGCAGCCGAGCTACCTGGGTGCTGTCGTGCTTGGCCACACGATCCCGGAAAACCAGTGAGGCTTCGGTGTAGGGCCACCCAGCTACCGACTCCAGCTCCTTGACAGCCACTGGCACGCCGCCGAAGGGGAGCGAGACGTCTGCAGCCGCGGCCGCGGCGCGGGCGACTTCGGCGTCGACGAATGAGAAGGCATTGAGATGTGACTCTTCAATCGCGCCGAGCGAAGCATCGAGCGCCTCAGTTGGACTCAGGTCGCCAGCGCGAAATGCCTCAACAAGTGAACACGCGTCGCCTAGCCATGGTTCGATCTTCATAGACTCAGACACTATCCACAGGTTCTGCCGTAACGGGGACGGGGCTGCTCGGCGTTCAGCGGTTCTTACAGTGTGTCGCAGGGTCCTCAAGATCTGTTTGTGCGAGCTGCGGGTGGACTACTTGGCGGGCCCGTCGTAGAGGGTCAGTCCAAGTTCCTGGGCGGCGACAGTTTGTCGGTGATCAAGAGTCAGAACCACTACGTTGTCATCGTTGGTATCAGCCAAGAGTTGTGCCGTGGCGAGGTGCAGGGCATCGACCGTGCGAATTGAGACTTGAAGAACGAATTGGTCTGTAGCAGCCAAAACCTCCACTACACACCGAACCTTGGTGGCTCCTCGTTGGCGAGAATGTTAAGACTTCAACGACAAATGGTACTAGTAATATGAAAGCCACTTGTCTTGATGAAGTGACTGATAGCATCGAGCCAGTGGGAACCAGCGATCTAATCACGAGCGACTCAGCCGGTCCAAGCTTCACGGGGCCCCGCGAGGAGTCATCGAAGTCCTGTGACGCGGCACTGATTGAGGCGTTCAGATTCCTCGGCAAGCGCTGGAGTGGTGTGATACTTGCAACGCTCACCAACGGGCCTGCCGGTTTCTCCGAACTGGCGCGCAACGTCGGCGGGATCAGCGACTCGGTCTTATCCGAGCGCCTGGTCGAGCTCAAAAGCGCTGGTCTCGTGGTGCGCTCGGTAGAGCCCGGCCCGCCGGTCGCGGTCTCCTACGCCTTGTCCGAGGCCGGGGTGGCGATCATCCCGGCGATGCATGCGCTCAGCGCATGGGCTTCGCAGAATCTCCCCGACGCAACTCCTGCGTCACACTAGGAAAGAAGACATCAATGAGCACACAGTTAGAAGCACTTCGTTCCTCGGTGGAGCACTTACGCGCCGTCGTGCAGCGAATCGATCCCACGAACTTTGAGTCACCGGCTTATCCCACCGAGTGGTCAATCGCCGACGTCCTCTCGCANNGTCATTCTGACGCGTCGATTCGACGACATCGTCGGGGATCGAACGACGGACGAGGGCTTCAACCAGTCGGTGTGGGACGAGTGGAATGCGAAGACGCCAGCGGCGCAGGTCCACGAAGCTCTCATTGCGGATGGCGTGCTGGTGGAGCGCCTCGAATCGATTACGGACCACCAACGTGACCAGTTCCGGTTCTCGATGGGTCCGATGGACCTGGACTTCGCGGGCTTCGTGGGACTCCGTCTCAACGAGCAGGCGCTGCACACCTGGGACGTCGAAGTGACCCTTGATCCCGCGGCGACCCTTCCGCGCGAGGTGGCCGGCGCGGACTCGATCGAGCTCTCTTCGAGCGAGGCCGACGACCACGTGGATCTCGAGATCCCGGCCGAGTCATTTGTGCGCCTGGTCTACGGCCGCCTCGACCCGAGCCATACGCCATCTGTTGTCGGCGACCACCACCTCGATGAGCTGCGCCGCAACTTCCCCGGCTTCTAAGGGCTGGCTCGTANNCCCACCCAGTCGCGGTCGATCGAGATGACCCGTAACGTTGCTGGACCCTTATGGTCGGATCACGAATGATTTTCCGACCATCGCAGCCGCTTGGTCGGCGGGAACGGCCCGCGAGAAGAGATAACCCTGACCGAGCTCACAACCGAGTTGGCGAAGTTGTTCGAGTTGCGCGGGTGTCTCGATGCCCTCTGCGAGCATGGTCATCTGCATGCTGTTGCCGAGCGAGACGATCATCTTCAGCAGTGCGTCATTGCGGTCGCTCGGTTGCNNTCGGTCGAACAAAGGACTGGTCGATTTTTATTATTTTCGGATCAAGGGTCACAATGTAGGAAAGTGATGAAAAACCGGTGCCAAAGTCATCGAGCGCAATGCCGACGCCGAGGCGATGCAGGTGCGCCAGGGTGTTGACGGCATCTGCCGCTTCAAGAAGCGCCGCGCTCTCCGTGATCTCGAGAATGAGGCGTCCTGGCGCCAGTCCACCGGTGGCGAGTGATGCCTCGATCTTCGCGACCATGTCCGGGTCGTGAAATTGGTGGGCGGAAAGGTTCACCGTGACGTAGGGAAGGTTCGATTGGCCACTCGCGGGTCCCCACGAGATCGCCGCGGCCACCGCCTCGCGCAGCGCGAAAGAGCCGAGCTCCAAGATGAGCTCACTTTGCTCGGCCATTGGAATGAAGACGACGGGGGGCACCCAGCCTCTCTCGGGGTGTTGCCACCGCATCAGTGCCTCGAAGCCGACGACTTCGGTCGTGGCGAGATTGACAATGGGCTGGTAGTGCATCGCGAGCTCGCCCGCGTGAAGGGCGTGGCGCAGCTCCTTCACGATCGCGACGCGCCCGACAACGCGCTCGTGCATGCTCGGAGTGAAGACAACGTGACGACCCTTGGCGTGACTCTTGGCCTCGTAGAGGGCCACGTCGGCGTTCTGGATGATCTCGGTGCTGTCCGTGCTCGTCTGATCCCAGACCATGATCCCGATGCTCGCGTGTTGCTCAAACATCACGCCGTCGAGGGAAAACGGCTCGGTGAGTACGTCGAGGAGGCGGCCCGCCACTTCCTCGATCTGGGCGACGCTCGTGAGTCCCTCGGCCAGGTAGAGAAACTCGTCACCCCCGAGACGACAGAGCGTGTCCGAGGAACGAGTCACCAGTTCGAAGCGTCGAGCAATCCCCACCAGCAGTTTGTCGCCGACGAGGTGGCCGTGGGTGTCGTTCACCTCCTTGAAGTCATCGAGGTCGAGCAACAGCAGAGCTCCGATCCCGCCATCGCGCGCTACCCTCGCGTGCGCTCGCGACAGTCGATCCTCCAAGAGCGCGCGGTTAGGCAGCCCCGTGAGCGGGTCGTGAAGTGCTTGGTGCGACAGTTGAGCGGTGAGCGCCCTCTCCTCGGTGACGTCGCGCTCGGAGCTCAGAAAGTACAGCGTCTTGCCGTCGGCGTCCTGCGCCGCGGACCTGGATACCTCGGCGATGATCACGCGCCCGTCCTTGCGAAGGTAGCGCTTGGTGTAGCGCACCTGGTCGACCTCGTGCGAGACCAGACGGACGTGGGTCTTTTCAGTAATCCCCACGTCCTCGGGAAAGGTGAACCGTGTGGAGTCGTGACCGAGCAGTTCTTCTCGGCTAAATCCGACCATGTCGCAGAAGGCGTCGTTGACCGCGACGGCCAGGTCGTCGCGATTGCACAAGACCATGGGAGCCATATTGTCCTCGAAGGCGAGACGGAAGCGCTCCTCGGAATCAGTGAGGGCACGCTCGGTCTCTCGCAGCGCTTCGACGGCGAGGGTCGTCTCTTCCAACGCCGCCTGCGTCTTTTGCACCGAGCGCACGTGGGTTATGGCGGACTTGGCGGCTCGCACTATCTCCTCGAGTCCCTTCACCGTGATCTCGTCGAACGCGTAGAGGTGTCGGTCGTAAATACACAAGGCGCCGAAGCGCTCGCCGAGCCGTTCGGCAATGGCGATCGAAGAGCCGAAACCGAACCGGGAGGCGCGCTCGCGCCACGGTTCGTACATGGAGTTACTGGCCAAGTCGGATATCACCTGGCTCTGGCCCGTGCGCAGCGCAGTCCCGGTTGGTCCACGTCCGCTCTCCTTGGTCCCCCACCATGAAACCAAGTCCTCGTCGAGGTAGTCAACGGCGCCGGCCGAGCAAATGATGTCGACGCTGTCCGCACCGTCCACGGGGGCGGCTCCAATCCACGCGAGCGCATACCCGCCCTCGCTCACCAGCACCTCGCAGAGCTGCTGGAGAAACGCTGCCTCGTCGGCGGTGTCCATGGCGAGTTTGTTCACCCTCGCGAGCAGCTCCAAAACGCGGCTCCTCCGCACTCGATCGGTGACGTCGCGTTCTGAGATGACGTAGTAGAGCGTCTTGCCGGTGCTGTCGCGGGCGGGAGACTTCGACACCTCGACGGTGATCAACCGTCCGTCCTTGTGCAGATAACGCTTTGTGTAGCGCGTCTGGCCCGCCTCGCCTTGGCTGATGCGGCGGTGGACATCCTCGGTGATCCCCACGTCCTCGGGAAGAGTGAACAGCGTCGAGTCGTTGCCGAGGATCTCCTCCTTGGTGCGCCCGATCAACTGACAGAACGAGTCATTGGCGGCGAAGATGCAGTCCTCGAGATCGGTGAAGATCATTGGCGCCATGTTGTCATCGAACGCGAGGCGAAAGCGCTCCTCGCTCTCGGCCAGCATCGCGGCCGACGAGAGCTTGGCGGTGACAATACTCATGTTGACATCGACGCCGACGTTGTCCGCGGCACTCTTATCGCGCAGCGCCGCGACAATCCAAAGGGCGCCGTCGATGGTGACGGGTGAGATGCCGATGTCAATTTCAAGCTCACGGCCGTCTTTGCACCGGATCCGCAGCTCCTGGGCGTAGTTCATCTTTCGAACGCTGGGTGCCTGGGTGTAGTTGGTGCGATTCGCGATGTGGCCCGCCCGCAGCGGCGCCGGCACGAGAACCTCGACGGCCACGTTCATGAGCTCGTCGCGCCGATAGCCGGTCAGCGTCTCGACCCGTTCGCTCACGTACTGGATGAGGCCGTTTTCGTCGACGATGACAATTTCGTCAGGTAGCACCTGCAGCAGATGACGCCACGCGAAGGAATGATCCATCAAGTAACTCATAATTCGCTGGCTCCCGAGAAGTCGTGCTGAACCAGAGAAGCATAACCTTCGTCATTTGGACAACGTGGAACCCGGGTCTTTCAAGCACTCACCGTCAATCGAGTATTAGAACAGACACGGACCATCTTCACTGAGGGATCGCGATTTCGACAGCCCGGTGGACCACGACGAGCACGAGATTGCGGGTCGAGCGTCGCCGCGCCGGCGCTGCCCGTCACCCGCCCTTCAGAATCTGATCGTAGACGGCGACGTACTCGGCGACCATCCGCGCCGATGAGAAGCGCTCCTGCGCGTCGACGCGGCACGCCCTTCGTTCCAGCTCGTCGAGCCTCGCGAGGGCGGCGACCGCTTCGTCCAGTCCGTCCACGAGAAAGCCGTTCACGCCGTTGCGGATCAGTTCCGGCATGGATCCTCGCCGGTACGCGATGACCGGCGTGCCGCAGGCCATGGCCTCGACGACGGACAGGCCGAAGGGCTCCTCGAAGGCGATCGGGTGCAGCAGCGCGGCGGCCGAGCCGAGCAGCACGGCCCGGTCGCTCCCGCCGACCGCACCGACGTATGTGGCGTCGAGTCCGAGTCGGGGACGGACCTCGGACTCGAAATACCCCTGATCCTGGATGATGCCAGCGAGCACGATCGGGCGACCGGCGGCGCGGGCGATCTCGATCGCCGCGGCCGCCCCCTTGTCGGAGTGGATCCGCCCGAAGAACAGGACGTGACCGTCGGGGTCCGCGTCGGGACGGTAGGCGAAGGCGTCGAGGTCGATGCCGTGGTGGATGGTGGCGGTGTAGGTGAGGTCGGGTTGGCGATCGGCCTCGCTGATCGCCACGTAGTGCACCCGGTCGTCGTAAGCGCGATAGGCGGGCAGGATGCCCGCACTCGAAAAGCCGTGGATCGTCGCCACCATCGGAGTGGCGACGAGACGGCTCCACATGAGGGGAAGGAAGTCGAAGTGGTTGTGGATGAGGTCGAACTGGGCCGCCTCTTCGAAGACCCGCGCGATGTGCAACGCCTCGAACACCTTGACGTTGTAGGAGGAGTCCTCCTCGTAGCCCCGCTCGACAACCGATCGAAGTTTGGCGCGGGTTGCGGAGTCACCCGTGGCGTAGAGCGTCACGTCGATGCCGAGCTGGACCAGCCCGTTGGTGAGGTTGGCGACGACCTGCTCCCAGGGCCCGTATTCGCGCGGCGGGGTACGCCAGGCGATGGGCGCCAGCATTGCCAGACGCATCACGCCCACCCTGGTATCCGCGACAGCTTCGTCGGCACCGTCCTACGAGTACTGGGTACGTCCGCCGATTTGAGTGGCCCGGGGTTGAACACCGCGTTCACGGCGTCACAGAAGTCCGCGGCGCGAAAAACCAGGTGAACTGCATAGCGCTGTAAAGCCTCACGTGGATCAGTGCGCTGACTCATCGGCCTTCTCCTCGTCGAGCTTGTCACTTCTGCACTCCGCAACCAACATACGCCAACGCATCCGCTCACTTGCCCGAGGTGCGAGGGTCGGATGTCCTGAAGTGGACCGTCGGGAGAACTATCAAGAGCTGGTCTACGTGGGCGATCTTCAGCCCTGCTGCTCGTTACGCGAGAGTCGAATAGGAGACGACGTCGGACGCGATGTGTAACGTCAAATCTATACACCAGTGTATAGATTTGGACTGTTGTTGAGGTTCTATTGCTACTCCGTTGACATACGTCTGTGAGTCTTGGCAAGTGACTGGTTCATGGAAACGACGAGCCACGCGTAGGCCCACGAAGGTCTCTACTGAGGCGATTGTAACCGTGACGAACTTTCAACAAGACGACATAAGGAAACTTCTCGAAAGCCACCCCCTCTCCTGGGATCGCCTGCTCGAGGTCCTTCCTGACGGGATTGCCTTCGTGGACCAGGACGGAGTAATCCGCTACGCAAGTGAATGCTTTGCCCTTCTGACCGGTTATGACTCCAGTGAGCTCGTTGGTCAGATCATCGAAGTTCTCCTTCCACCCAAGAGTCGCGACGCCCACCGCGCACAGCGCGATCACTTCAACCGCGATCCGGGTTTTCGCACGATGGGCCGTGACCTCACTATCACCCTCTTGCGCCGAGACGGCAGCGAATTGGCAGTGGATATTGCGCTGGCCCCACTGACACTTGACGACGAGCAGTGGGTCTTGGTGTTAATTCGTGATGACAGTGTCCACAGGTCCGCCTCACAGGCCCATCTCGAGGCTGAAGAACGTTTCCGTATCGCGTTCGAGGAAAACATGGCCGCGATGGTCTTCACCGACCTCGAGGGAGTGGGAATTGCGGTGAACGACGCGTTCTGTGAGATGCTCGGACGCCCCAAGGAGGAACTCCTCGGTACCGATTTGGCGCTACTCTCCCACCCCGAAGACGTCAGCATCAGCGAAGCGGCACGTAGTCGCCTTCTGTCGGGCGACGTCAATCGGGTTCGTTACGTCAAGCGCTACGTCCAAGGAGACGGGCGCGTGAATCAGGTTGAGGTGTCAGAGTCCCCCGCGCGCGACGAGGCCGGGCGGGTTCTGTATTTTGTCAGTTCGGAACGAGATATCACGGCCCAGAATGTCCTCACGGCGCAGCTTCTCCATCAGACGCTGCACGACTCTCTCACGGGGCTGGCCAACCGGTCACTGTTTGGGGATCGGCTGACTCAGGCTCAAGCGAGGGTCGTGCGCAATGGGGGTTTAGGAGTCGTGTTGATGTTGGACCTCGACGACTTCAAGGGCGTCAACGATACCTTCGGCCACCTGGTTGGCGACCAGTTACTTGTTGCGGTCGCACGTCGTTTCGAACAGGTGACTCGCTCCTCGGACACACTTTGCCGGTTCGGAGGTGACGAGTTCCTCTATTTGACAGAGGGACTGGCAACTGTGGCTGAGGCGGAACAGGTCGCCACCCGTCTTCTTGACGTTCTCGCTGAACCGTTTGAAATCACGGGATCACTCATCGAGCAGCGCGCGAGCGCCGGGTTGGTCATTTGGGATAACGAGAGCGCGGACCACGCTGAGTTGGTCCAAAACGCTGACGCCGCCATGCACGAAGCCAAGCGCCGCAGCAAAGGTCATTGCGTCGTCTTCACCCCCAGCATGCGCCAACAGGCGGTCAGCCGATTCTCGCTCACCCAAGAACTTCGTCACGCTCTTCAGGCGGGCGAGATCTCAATGCACTACCAGCCCATTGTCGATCTCAACACCACCGAAGTCGTCGGATTCGAGGCTCTAATGCGCTGGCAGCATCCGCAGCGAGGATGGGTACCTCCTAGCGTCTTCATTCCGCTCGCGGAGCAAAGCGACCTCATCACAGAACTCGGTGCCTTCGCGCTGCGTCAGGCAGTTGCTGCGGCGAGCTCGTGGGAACATGCTGGTAGTCAATCAAGCCGGCCCTACGTGACGGTAAATCTGTCCGCGCGCCAGTTCCACGACCCGAACCTCGTTTCGATAATCGAACAAGCACTCTCCACCAACGGCCTCGATCCCGGGCGCCTCATCCTGGAGATCACCGAGAGCGTGACGTTGCTCGACGTTGGCGAAACCCTTAGCGTGATGGACCGTCTGAATCGCCGCGGAATTGATATCGCCCTCGACGATTTCGGAACGGGTTTCTCGTCACTCTCGTACCTCACGCTCCTGCGTCCGAAGATCCTAAAAATCGACCGGTCGTTCGTCAGCACGTCACTAGAAAGTGAACGTAACAACACGCTGCTCGAAACGATCATCTCGCTCGGTCAGAAGCTGAACATGATCGTGCTCGCCGAAGGGGTTGAAACGCAGCAACAGTTACGCCGCCTACGTCGCTTGGGCTGTGAACTCGGTCAGGGCTTCCTCTTCTCACCCGCTGTTCCGGCAGACGAAGTCGAGTCCATGATCGATTGGGTGCTGGACGAACCAGAAGACGCGCCAACTGGCGTTCCCGTCCTCTGAGACGAGTGGGTAATTACCGGAAAGCCAGAAGTATCTTCACTGCATTGTGACTGAATGGTTGCGCGATGTTTCCTGGCGACTAAATCATCCCAAACGGCGAGGGCGCCTGACTCGTTGCGGCAAAATAGTAAGCCTCGAACTCGACGGGTGGCACGTAGTCGAGCGACTCGCGGATTCGCCGGTGGTTGAACCCGCCGATCCCGGCCTCCTCGGATATTCCGAGGACCTACGAAGCGGTGAAGGCCGGCATCGCACGCTGTGCTGACGGGGCGCTGGTGCTCACGACTTCGCGAGTTCTCCAATGAACTCGAGCGAACTCATTGGCTGGGAGAACATCGGGAAGTCGTAAGTGAGCGCGTTCTCATGCTCTTCAATCGACGTCGCGGCGACGCAGTCGTTCAGGGTGATGACCCGGTAGCCGTTCTCGTAACCCGATCGCATCGTCGACTCGACGCAGCAGTTCGTGAGGAAACCTCCCAGCACGATGGTGCTGATTCCCTTGCTGCGAAGGATGAAGTCGAGATTCGTGCTGGCGAAGGTATCCAGTCCCCGCTTACCCTCGATGACGATGTCGCCGTCCTGCGGCGTCAACTCGTCCACAATTGCCGCGCCCCAGGTTCCCTTTATGAACGCGTTCCCGTCCACGACACCCTTGAGAATCCCGTACGGATGCGAGCTGATCTCGTTGTATCCCTCGTGGAACGAGATGGGAGCATACATGACGGTGACCCCGGCCCGGCGAGCCGCATCCACCACGTCACGGGTCTTTTCCAGCATGCCCGTCTTAGCCATGACCGGCTCTACCGCGCCGTGGAGCACACCACCTTCGGAGGTGAAGTCGTTCTGGTACTCAATGAGCACCACCGCCGTGGTCGTCGGATCAATCGACATCTTCAGAATCTCCTTGGTCTGGGTACCGACTGGTCTGCTCGTGCCAACAACAGCCCGCCCCAGTCACCGACCATACAACCACCGCAAGTACGAGTCTCAACTGTCGACCTCGCGCGAGAGCAACCTGGCTCTTATTGTGTGGAGCGCAGTCCACCAATTGCATCTGGGTCAGGCCGTTGAGGTTCGCGCTGGCTTTAGCAATGTCGGAACGTTGAAAGGCCTCGTGAGAAGCGCTGCCAACGTCGAGCGCGTCTCCTCGACCGAAGAAACAGTCGAACCACGCTGAGGGCCACGAGAACGTCCATGGTCACGTCGAGCGCGGGGACTCAACCGACCTCATCCCCTTGACTTCGTAGTCCTCGGCGCACCGGACGACACCAACGAATCCCCACCTGCCACGATTGCAAACGGAATCACGAGCACCCCGTCCCTTTTCAAAGGCGATGCTGACAGGGGTGTGTCGGGCGCTCGCAGCATCTCCACATGGGAGCTAGCCGATGAAGGTGAAAAGTCACACTGCCGAGCGTGTTAACCAGTGATTTCAATCCGCATGATGCGAAGACGGCTTCCAATCGTCAGTTCGGCTGATACCTGTAAAAGCGTTCGGCATTAGGTGAAAGGACAGATTTTAAAAATCGTCCATATGACTTTCTTAGCAACGGCATCTGTGATCGGTACTTGGTCAACGCCTCACGTTTCAGTGCGCGTTCTCTGTCATTGGCTGCTATTCCAGGGACTGCAATTGCATTGAGCTCTTGGGCAATCTGAGCAGTCTCGCGTCCGGCAAAATAAGGAAGATCGGCGTAGAAGAACACGTTGGTAAGTCCACGAGCCTTCAGCACCGTCAGCGCTCCATCGCGGGTAAGTGTGTGGTCGAGATGGGTTCCAGCTGCGAGTGGAATGGCAATTCGGTGGGGATCGACTTGATCGATGATCTCTACAATTGCGGTAGAAAAAACCAAGGCGTCATCGTCGGAGCGGCGATAGGGTTTATCAAGTAGGTCGGCACGCACTTGCACGGCGTTGAGACATTCGAGTGCCTCAATATCTTCTTGACAACGCCCCATTGTCGCATCGCGGGCCGACTTCCATCCGTGATGGTCCCATGACCGGGATGCCGATAAGCCCGAAGGGGCAATTCCGCCGCAGATTGTGGCGACTACGACACCAGGATTCCTCGCCAGAAAATGCCCACAACTGAGCACCGCGTCATCGAAGTGAGGAGATATCACGAGCCATGGAGTACCGATTTCCAGATTGTAGTGGGTATTGCCAACGCAGTTGTTGCAGCAGGCCTAATACGAAATGTGGAGCCTGGGACAGATCATTCAAAGGATGAGGTAGCAGGCATGCCGCTGGATCGTTGTTCGCGATAACCGCTCTTCGCTTCATCCCGCCAACGCCATGCTCCGCCAATGTAAGGTAAAAGTCCCAATCCTCCATTACATTCAAACGGTCATAAGGATGATTTTTGGCAACTTCACTTTGCGGGGACCCCGGTCAACGCCAACTTCCAATGAGAGTCGTTGTTGATGTTGCTTGTTCCACAGTTCCTTGAACTCGACCGGGGTCAGGTAGCAGAGAGAACTGTGAAGACGTTCATGATTGTATTCCTGGCGCCAGTCCTCGAGGAGCACCTGTGCCTCGAGCAGCGACTCGAAGAGGTGACCGTTCAAGTACTCGTCGCGAATACGCGAGTTGAACGATTCGATGGGGCCGTTCTGCCAGGGTGAGCCGGGATCGATGAACGTGGTTGACGTGCCGTTGAACCGGCACCAGTCGGCAATGGCGAAGGCCGCGAACTCGGACCCGTTGTCGCAGCGCAGGAAGGTTGGTGCGCCATGTCTGGCCACGAGTTCGTCGAGCACGTTCATCAGATCATCAGCGGTGATGGACCGCTGGACGTGCACCGCCAGGCATTCGCGGGTGAAGATGTCTTGGATGTTGAGCAGCTTCAACTGCTTGCCGTCTCTCGTCTCGTCGAACTGGAAGTCCATGGCCCAGATGGCGTTGGGTCGGATGGGCGACATGGCCCCGACGTGAACCCCGAGTCCGCGCAGGGGTTTCTTGCGCTTGCGATAGGGAACCTTCAAGCCCTCTAAGCGCCACAGGCGTTGGACTCGCTTCTTGTTCACGCGGTGTC
>PLKM01000049.1 GCA_003141095.1 Acidimicrobiaceae bacterium
ATCGATGCCGATGTCATGGGCGCCGCCGATAAAATCGATCCGGAGGTTCTCGGCGCTGAGGATTAACCCCGATAATTCACGAGAAGTCGGTTGAGGGCTCTCGATTCATTTTCGCGAAGTGGTGGGCCTAATTCCAATAAGCCCCGATAGGGAACGATAAGACTCGAACACACCGCCTTCGTGTGGCTGTCCAGCCATTTCTAATTCGCCAGCAATGATGCCTTCATTTGGCCAGCACCCCATTGGAGCGGGTGACGGGGATCGAACCCGCATATCCAGCTTGGAAGGCTGGAGCTCTACCATTGAGCTACACCCGCGCGTCCCCAAAAGAGACTCGAGTCAGTCTAGAGCAACAACCTCTAGCGTGGAATCGTGGATACGACTCTCTACGACCAAGTCGGCGGACAGCCTTTCTTTGAGCGACTCGTCGAAGCTTTCTACGTGGTGGTTGAGAGCGACGAACTTCTCCGTCCGATGTACCCCGACGATCTCGAAGCGGCCCGACGTCACCTCGTGATTTTCCTCGTGCAGTACTGGGGTGGACCGACTTTGTACGTGCAGGAGCGTGGCCACCCCCGGCTTCGCATGCGCCACGCGGCTTATCGAATCACGAAGAAGGCCCGCGACGCATGGTTGGCGGCGATGAATGCGGCGCTCGCGAGCGTTCGCGGTGAGCTCAGCGATGAGCAGTTCGCAGAGATGAGCTCCTACTTCGATATGGCCGCCCACCAACTCAGAAACGTGTAGCGGCCATCGCGTGGCCATCAAAGCCGTCATTGAGCAACAGTTTGAAGGCGCTCGTGAAGAATGTGTGAAAGTGCGGGCTGATGACTCGCGCAGTACTTAGCATGAGGACATGGGAAAGAAGTTCGCGTGGCGTAACGGGGAGCAGCGGGTCATTTCAGTGACCCCGGTCGCTCGCGGGCTCCTGCTCCCGGTTTTAGCGACCATCATTGCGGCAGCACTGATCGAGTACGGGGCGGGTCACGTCCAGTTCCTTCGCTCGATTCATTTGATCTTGCTGCTGATTTTTGTCGTTCCGTGCCTTTTCGTCGTGGCCACGAGAACGTGGCGCTGGCGATCTCACAAGGTGCACGTCACGAATCAGCGCATCATCGTCGAGGGCGGGGTGCTGCACCATCAGCGCAGCGAGGTTGATCTACGCGACGTCTTGGCGACACGCATTAGTCAGCGATTTCGCGAACGACTGACCCGGCGTGGCACGATCGCGTTGGAGACCCGGGCGGGGACCATGGGTTTGGGAGTGGTCCATCATCCCAGTGCGCTGTGTCGCCTCATCGATCTGGAGCGAGAAGCCTGTCGAGAGAGCGACCTGGCCTATGACACGGTGTTCGATTTCGACACTCCGCGGGCGAACGACTTCGAGGTTGACTCCCGTCATCGGCGTGATTCGCAATGACGTGCTTGAGCCAGCTGCTCCATCCACTACCGTAACTACCGTGACTACTCGATATCGCTGCACGGCTTGTGGAAATCTGACGCGCTTTGACGTGGTGGAGACAACATCGATCCGCTCCTTTCACCACTTCACCGTCGGGGGAGACCTGACCATCG
Source organism: Acidimicrobiaceae bacterium (assembly GCA_003141095.1). Taxonomy (GTDB): domain Bacteria; phylum Actinomycetota; class Acidimicrobiia; order Acidimicrobiales; family RAAP-2; genus RAAP-2. The sequence continues at coordinate 1,576 of PLKM01000049.1, forward strand.
AAGAGCCTGAAGTAATCGCCAAAACCATCGATTCCGTCACCTGTCGATGGTGCGGACACGGCCGAGCGGTTGAGGTCATCACCGAGTCCGAATAGTTGGCTCGTGCGGTCGTTCGATGCTCCTCGCGAGCGCCCCGCTCCTGGATCGTTCACTGGTCTCACCCTTCAGGGCGACGCGATAACGCATAACTTTGACGACCTGACGCTGCTGGTCGCCGTAAAGGGCATGTGCGATGGATGTCGTGATTTCGTCAACTCGGATCTTCACGAGCTGGGCACTCTTTCGGTCGTGATCGTGAGCGCCACGGGTGACGAACACGGCGAATGGGAAAATGCCCGTCAGTCGGTCATCGTGGCGCCTGACGTATTGGAGGTTCTCGACATACGTTCGCCACCGTTTTACGTGCTGATCGACCCGCTGCGCGCGTGCGTCGTCACCGAGGGGGTCGTGTTCGGCCCCGCCCAGGTCGCCGAGGAGATCGCTTCGTACCTCGCACGCTGAGATGTCACAGGTCCCGGTCAATGTGGGGACAAGTGAAAGGCGTGAGATGACGAGTGGAATCGAACTATCAATCAGTTGCAACGACTGCATCCGCAGGGGAACACCAGACTGTGCGGACTGTCTCGTAAGTTTCATCGTGGGCGAGACCCCCGATGAACTCGTGATGACGTCCGCGGAAGCGGACGTGGTGCAACTCTTCACGGCCGAGGGGATGCTGCCGCGGCTCAAGTTTCACCATCGCTCAACTCCCAACGTGTAGTGACGGGGGCACCCGTTGGCTAACGTGGTTCTATGGCGCGCCATCTTCTGGTGACCAACGACTACCCGCCAAAGACGGGTGGTATTCAGGTCTATCTCCACGAACTCTGGCGGCGTCTCGACGCGGGTCGGGCCACCGTGCTCACGGCGTCATCGCACGAAGACACCGTGAGTTTTGACGAGGAAAGTGACGTGGTTGTTGAGCGCGTGCCAACGTCGACGCTGTATCTTCCCACGCCGAAGGCCCTGGCGGCCATCGAGGCGGCGATAGAGCGACACCAGCCCGACCTCGTGCTGCTTGATCCCGCGTGGCCACTCGGGCTGCTGGGCCCGCGACTCTCTCGACCCTACGGGGTGATCGTGCACGGGTCCGAAGTGAGCATCCCCGGTCGGATTCCACTCGTCGCGTCGTCGCTTCGTTACGTCCTTCGCCACGCGAGCGTGGCGGTGTGCGCGGGATCGTATCCGGAGAATGAATCGCGCCGTAACGCCGCTGAGTTCATGCCGCCGGTGGTGCAGGTTCCACCGGGCGTGGATACCACCCGCTTCCAACCGTTGGACCCCGCCCGACGCGTCGAGGTGCGACGTTCTTTGGGTCTGCCCGAGGACTCGCTCCTCGTGAGCTCCTACTCTCGCCTGGTGCCGCGAAAGGGTATGGACACCCTCGTGCGAGCAAGCGCGCGTTTGGTCGGCGAGTTTCCGTCCTTACATGTCGCGATAGGAGGCGCTGGTCGCGACCGCGCTCGACTCGAAAGGCTGGCCCGCAAGCTCGATGCTCCGGTGACGTTCTTGGGCCGAGTCCCGGACGATCAGTTGAGCGACTGGCTGGGCGCGAGTGATCTCATGGTGATGGACTGTCGAAGCCGTTGGTTAGGGCTCGAGCAGGAGGGCTTCGGAATTGTCTTCGTCGAAGCCGCCGCGACCGGGGTGGCGCAGATTGCGGGACGTTCAGGCGGGAGTCACGAGGCGGTCCTCGACGGCGTGACGGGCACGGTGGTGGCTCACTCGAGGAGCGCACGAGCGCTCAGTAGCGCCATGAGCGAGGTTCTGGCGGATCCAGAGCTGCGACGTCAATTCGGCGCGAACTCCCGTGAACTCGCCGTGACGTGCTTCGAATGGGACCGGCTCGCCCAACGACTCGGCGAGGGACTTCAGCCGTTCGACCACTTCAAAGAAGAGAACTAACTGTTCTAGGGTGTACAACGAGGGAGGTGCCGTGGCGCAACGAGCGACAGTTTCAATAGAGGTTGACGCAGCCCCCGAAGTTTGCTACCGCGTCGTCACCGACTTTGCGAGCTACATCAACTGGGTGAGCGACCTCAAGAAGATAGAGATTCTCGAGCGCGACAGCGAAGGACGTCCCCTGGAGATCGAGTTCCGCGCGGCGGCCTTCGGCCGGTCCACCACCTACACGCTGCGCTACGACTACAGCCGCGCGCCCGAGCTCTTGAGTTGGTTTCAAACCGATGGTGACATCACCGAAACCATGAAGGGCCAGTACCGGTTTGAAGCGACGGGCACGGGAACCAGGATTACCTACGACCTGGAAGTGGAGCTCTTGGTTCCGATACCGGCGTTCATCAAGTCACGAGCCGCTCACCGCATTCAAACCCAAGCCCTCGATGACCTGAAGGCCCAGGCTGAGCTGTTGGCATGAGTGACGTCGCAATCGGCGTTGACGTCGGGGGGACAAAGGCGCTCGCGCTTATCGTGGCCCGTGATGGACGCGTGTTGGGCGAGGTGAAGTCCAAGACTCCCCACGACACGGATCAGGCCGCGGGTGAGGCGACGGCCTCGGTGCTGACCGAGCAGATACTCGAACTGCTCTCGATGCACGGTCTTGACGCCAGCGAGGTACCCGTGGGCATTGGCCTGCCCGGACTCATGCGCCGCGACGGTCACTTGGCGTTTGCTCCGAATCTTCAGTCCGCGAACGGTTCGGACCTGGGCGCGTTACTCGGCGTCTCGCTCGCCAGTTCCCGGGTCTTTTGCGAGAACGACGCCAACTGCGCGGCGCTCGCCGAGCACGAGTGGGGAGCGGGACGAGGGATCGAGGACTTCGTCATGGTGACCCTCGGCACCGGCATCGGCGGCGGCGTCATCGCCGACGGCCAGCTCGTACGGGGACGAAGTGGCTTCGCCGGAGAGATTGGCCACATGGTCGTGGAGGCTCGTGGCGCCGCCTGCCTCTGCGGAGGACACGGCTGTTGGGAGCGTTACGCCTCGGGGGGAGGACTCGGTCGATTGACCCGCGAGGCGGCAGAGTCGGGACGACTCGCCACGCTCGTCCAGAGGTTGGGGAGCGTCGAGGCCGTGCACGCCGAAGACGTGACGGCGGCGGCGGCTGATGGTCTCGAAGAGGCCCTCGACCTGTTGAAAGAAGTCGGCTGGTGGCTAGCCCTCGGCCTCGCCAATCTCGTTGCGATCCTGGACTGTGGGCACTTCGTCATCGGAGGGGGCCTCTCGAGCGCCTCGGATCTCGTGTTGCCGTTCGCTCGCGAGCACCTGATTGATCTCGTCGAGGGCTACGACGCTCGACCCGCCATCACGGTCACCACCTCGATGTTCGGTCCGCGCTCCGGTGCCATGGGTGCGGCGCTCGTGGCCTTCGAGCGCAACTCGTGAAGATCGGACTCATGCTGCCGACTTTTCGTGAGGGCGCCGACGACGCGATGGCGTTGGCCCGCGAGGCCGCCGACGCCGGCCTCGACGGCGTCTTCGCGTACGACCATCTGTGGCCCATGGGATCACCCACCCGGCCGTCACTCGCGCCCTTCGCGCTGCTCGCCGCGGTCGCTCGGCGCCACGAGAAGCTCGTGGTGGCGCCGCTCGTGGCTCGAGTCGGGCTCGTGGGCACCCATCATCTGGTCGAACAGTTCCTCACCCTGGAGGCGCTCGCCCCCGGTCGGGTGATCGCGGCGCTCGGCACGGGTGACCGGCTCTCGATGGACGAGAACACGGCCTACGGCGTCCCCGCGCTCAGCGCCGCCGAGCGACGAGGGCTGCTGCGCGACACCGCCGCCGCGCTCGCCAGCTCGATGCCGATATGGTTCGGCGGCGGCAGCGACGCGACGAATCAGCTCGCGCGATCGCTCGGGGTTGCGATAAATCTGTGGGACGCTTCACCCGAGCGTCTCGTTGAAGTGGGACGGTCCGGACCCACCAATTGGGCTGGTCCGGTGCCCGAAGAGTTCTCGCCGACCTTGGATGCGCTACGCGACGCGGGTGCCACGTGGGCGGTACTGAGCCCCCCAGTGGCAATGGATCGATTGAAAGAGTGGCGTGACGCCAACGAACTAAGTAGGTTTTCTTGATGGAATTCCGTCGAATCAATGGCCTGCCCCCCTACGTCTTCGCGACGATCAACGGCCTCAAGGCCGAGGCACGCGCGGCCGGGCGCGACGTGGTGGACTTCGGTTTCGGTAATCCCGACTTGCCAAGTCCGCGTGTCGCGGTCGCCAAGCTCGCCGAGGCCGCCAACAACCCGAAGAACCACCGCTACAGCGCCAGTCGGGGGATCCCCAATCTGCGTCTCGCGATGGCGACGCGCTACAAGAACCTGTTCGACGTCGACCTCGATCCCGATACCGAAGTGGTGACGACCATCGGCGCGAAGGAGGGTTTGACGCACTTGATGTGGGTGCTGCTTGGACCGGGCGATACCGCGATCGTGCCGAGTCCCAGCTACCCGATCCACTTGGCCGGGCCGGGATTCGCCGGTGCGACGGTCATCACCGTGCCCATCCACGACCCCGGCACGAGCGTCACCGATCCGGGCGACGACTTCTTCGACGGGCTCGTGGCGGCGTGGGACCGGGCCGAAGTGAAGCCGAGGGTCATCATCTGCTCCTTCCCGCACAATCCCACGAGCGCGTGCGTGGACCTGTCGTTCATGGAGCGTCTCGTGAATTTCGCCCTCGAGCACGACGTGGTCGTCTGTCACGACTTCGCCTACGCCGACCTGGGCTTTGACGGTTACAAACCTCCGTCGATCCTCCAGGTGCCGCGCGCCAAGGAGTGTTGCGTCGAGCTCTACACGCTCACGAAGTCGTTTTCGATGGCGGGCTGGCGCGTCGGTTTCCTGGTCGGGAACGCCGAGATCGTGGCGGCACTCACCAAGCTGAAGAGTTACCTCGACTACGGCACCTTCCAGCCCGTGCAGATCGCGGCCATCGTCGCGATGAACGAAGCCGTTGACTATCCGAATGAACTTCGCGCGATCTACCAAACTCGACGCGACCTGCTGGTCGACGGACTCAATCGAATCGGCTGGGAGGTCGCCGCGCCGAAGGGGTCGATGTTCGTCTGGGCACCGATTCCCGAGCCCTATCGGGAGATGGGTTCCCTGGAGTTCTCCAAGTACCTGATCGAAGAGGCGGACGTCGCGACGAGTCCCGGCGTGGGATTCGGCGAGGGTGGCGACGGACACGTCCGCTTCGCGCTGATCGAGAATGAACTACGCACCAATCAGGCGATCAGGAACTTGCGCCGGGCCCTGACGAAACTGAACTAGTCGAGGCGCCGGGCCGGCGGGGGATTCCAGCGTCCGTCGAGGGCCTCGTCCCTGGGCAGGTAGAGGCGCATCGTGACGACGAAGTTCCCCTCGGGAACCGGCAGCCAGTTGGCGACCTGCGCGTCACCCGGATGGTCGCTCGCGAGAAATATGTCGAGCGAGCCGTCGTCTCGGTAGACGAGTTCGTCCCGGTCGCCCAGGGCGAAGCGACTGAGTTCATTCTCGACCTGGTAGCCGCGCGGGTCGTAGACCGTGAGCGACCAGAAGGCGTCGACGGGCGGCAACTGTCCGGCGTCAAAGTGCAGTACGTAGTGGGAGGTTCCCCGCAGGGTCTCGCCGTTCCCGTCTCGCTGCAGGTTGGGGTAGAGCGACTCCTCGCCAGGATTCGCCCCGAGGCCCGCGAGCGCGATCATGGCCCGCTTCAGATAGGCGTTGCCCCAGACGGCCATGTCGGCAACGGAGGCCCACCCGTTCACGAAGGGAACGATGGTGGCGAACCTTCGGCGCATCTGCTCGGCCGCTCGCGTGCGGGACTTCTCGTACGCCTCGCGCACGGTCGACTCGACCAGGTCCAGATCGAACGGGGCGCCCGCGACGAATCCGGTACGCGCGAGCCGCGCCAGCATCCCCCAGTCAGTCGGGTGCGGCGGATTCTTCGCGACGAGGTCACTGGCCAACATGAAGTAGTCGCGCGCGCTCAAGGACTCGACCTGGATCATCGGGGGCGTCTTCATGTCGATGCCCTCGTCCTTGACGAAGGGCATCGGCGCGAAGTCGGGCCACGTGGAGAGCGGTGCGAGGCGCATCGCATCCTGCAGCTCGTGCACGGCTGCGTAGTCACCGACGCCGTGCGTCTCGGTGCGCCCGATCACCCACACCGTCGGTGTGGGTGCGTTGATGCGCTCGATTCCCGCCGGCAACTCGCCTCGCCACTGCGGATGGCACAGGGCGAAGGTCAGGGGACCTTCGCCGTGGGTGCGCGTGCCCGGTGACGCGAAGACCTCGCTCCACATGTCGTACAGGGGCAGCATGAAGAAGCGGCCTTCCATGGCGGGCACCGAGATGACGTAGGGCTCGGCGGCGAGATCAAGCCAGGCCGTTGAGTAGAGGGTGTCGAAGTTCGGACGCACGACGGTCTGGAAATTCCCCGGGGGAAAAGCGCGGGCGTGCACGAACGCGCCCATCGGGCCCCGGGCGATCTTCTCGCCGTGGGCCGTGTTGGTGCTCACGCGTCGCGTCATCTCCATCAAGACCATTGGATAGAAGTAGAGGTAGCCCTCGGTCGCGATGCGTTCCAACTCGTCGGGATTGAGCGTTCTCTCCATCAGTCCACCGTCACCAGCCGCCAGCGAGACTGCTGCTACGGCAGTCCGGCGCCGGGCGTCGCGACTTGGACGGACTCGATCTTGCCCTCGTTGGCGTTGGCGATCTTGAATCGGTCACTCGACGGCGCGGTCATGATGAACAAGGTCGTGCGGCTCTCGCCGCCCAGCATGCACGCGTACGCGTTCTGTGTCGTCGCAACCTCGCCCGTGATCTCGCCGCCCTCCTTCACGCGCAGGCACTGACTGGTCAGGGCGTTCGCGAGCCAGATCTGGCCGTCGGCGTCGAGGCACATGCCGTCGGTGGCGACGAATTCGAGCTGGGCCCAGACCCGGCGATTGCTCAATGTCCCGTCCGTGCTGACGTCAAAGGCGCTGAGGCGATAGGCCATGGTCTCGCCGACAATGAGGGTCTTTCCGTCGGGCGTGATCACCGATCCGTTGGGAAAGGCCATCTCGGGAATGGTCTGGATGACGTTGCCCTCGGGGTCCAAGACCACCAGATTCGTGTTGGGCGGCGAGGAGGCGAGGAAACCCTCGACACCCAGTTCCATCAGCATCGTGTCGAGGTCGAAGCCGAAGTTGCCGACGTACGAGTAGCCCGTGGCGGAGACGATCATGTCGTTGGCCCAAAAGCCGCAGTACCCGCTGATGTCGGCGAAGGTTGATTCGCCATCGTCGCTGAAGCGGAGCACCCGCTGGTCGATGGCCGACACGCAGAGCAGATCGCCGCCCGGGAGCCACCCGAGACCCGATGGCTGGTTGAGCACCGTGTGCTCGAGGCGCTCGTCGGAACCGTCGCTCGCCATGGAGTAGACGCCGTGACGATAGAAGTCGGCGAACCAGAGCCGCCCCTCGTGCCATCGTGGCCCCTCGCCGAACGAAAGTCCCTCTCGAATCACCGTGGATACGTAGTTATCCATTGTTCCCCCTAGTCCCCCTGCAAAACATAGCGGTTAGGCGTGAGCGCACGCTCGAAGCCACGCCTGGTAGCCCGCGTCCACAGCGACGGGGTCGGTGGGGCTGAACCGTCGGTCCGGCTCCCACAACTCGCTCAACTGTTCGAGCGAATGCCACACGCCGATCTCGAGTCCCGCCACGGTCGCCGCCCCTCGCGCGGTGGCCTCCAGGGAGCGGCTGCGCAGCACCTCGAGTCGTGAGTTCGTGGCCTGGAGCTGCATCAACATATCCATCGACGCCGCCCCTCCGTCGGCGCGCAGTTCGCGCAACTCGATGCCGCCGTCTCGAAAGGCCTCGGTCATCGCGCGTACCTGGTAGGCCAGCGCTTCGACGAGGGCCCGCGCGATCTGCGCCTTGCCGGCGCCCCTCGAGAGCCCGGTGATCGAGCCGTGCGCGTCGCTTCGCCAGAAGGGCGAGCCGAGTCCGTTGAAGGCGGGGACGAACTGCACGCCCGCGCTGTCGGGGACACTCGACGCGAGCGCTTCGAGCTCACTGGAGGTCACGATGAAGTCCAACTCGTCGCGCAGCCACTGCACGGCGGCACCGGCGACGAACGCCGATCCCTCGACGGCGTAGGTGGCGGGTCCGAAGGCGCCGAGGTCCCACGCGACGGTCGTCACGAGACCGGGAAAGACCCCCGGCGAACTGTCGCCCGCGTTGGCCAGGATGAACGCACCGGTACCGTAGGTGGCCTTTACGACCCCGGAGCTGAAACAGGCTTGACCGAAGAGGGCCGCTTGCTGGTCACCGAGCACGCCCGTCACCGGGACCCCGCCCAACTCGGGCACCACGTCGGCGCTGATGGTGGCGAAGAGGGTGGTGGAGGGTCGAATGTCCGCGAGCATGTCGAGGGGCACGCCAAAGAGCGCGGTCATGGCGCTCGACCAGTCGAGGGTGTCGAGGTCCATGAGCATCGTCCTCGAGGCGTTGGACGGCTCGGTCAAATAGACGCCACCGTCACTTCCTCCACTTAGCCACCACAACAGCCAGGTGTCGATCGTGGCGAGGCTGGGCGCTATGGCGGTGTCCAGTGCCCCCGAGTCGAGGAGCCACTTCATCTTCGACGCAGAAAAATACGGGTCGAGCACGAGACCGGTGGTGGACCTGACCAGTTCACCGTGGCCCTGCGCTTCGAACTCCTCGCAGATCGAGGCGGTGCGCCGATCCTGCCAGACCAGCGCGCGGTGTGAAAGATGTCCGGACTCTCGATCGAAGGCGACCGTTGTCTCGCGCTGGTTGGTAATGCCGACGGTCACGACGTGGTGTCCCGCTTCTCGGGCCCGGGTGGCGACCTCACGCAGGGTCGCGACCGCCAGGTCGGCGATCTCGCTGGCGTCGTGCTCGACCCAGCCGGGTCGCGGGAAGTACTGGGTCAGCTCTCGATAGGAGCTGTCGACCACTCTCGCGGCGTCGTCGAAGGCGACCGTACGCACTCCGGTGGTCCCAGCGTCGAGGGCGAGAATGAGATCCACCAGCCCGAGGCTAGTGAGCGTTTCGGGGCGGTTACTGGGCTTAAGGTTTCCGGTAAGAGAATTGTTGGCAAAAGGTTCAAAAAAGAGTTGACTTCTTGTAATTACAGTGCTGTAATAACACAGCATCTTGCGACGCGTAGTGGCTCAACCACTACATATAGTGGCTAAGGGGCCGAGAACCAGTATTCTCGTACCCCCGGCCCTAACGGCGCTTGAAGCATGTTCGAGTGTCGGAATCGGGAAGAAAAGAGAAATTGAAATGGCCATCGCACCTCAGCGCCTAGGAATTGGACTTCGTCGTTTTTTTACCACGGAAGATCGTCACCCCTACGACGAGGTGGTGTGGGATCGTCGTGACGCACGAATCTCGAACTTTCGCGACGGCTCGGTTGCCTTCGAGCAGCTGGACGTCGAGGTCCCAGCGTCGTGGTCGTTTAACGCGACCAACATCCTCGCCCAGAAGTACTTTCGAGGCACGCTCAACACGAAAGAGCGTGAGACCAGCTTGAAGCAGGTCGTTGACCGCATCGTCGACACGATCACCGCCTGGGGCATCGAGGGCGACTACTTCGTCGACGAGGAAGAGGCCGAGACCTTCACCGGCGAACTGAAGCATCTGCTCATCACGCAAAAGGCCGCGTTCAACTCACCGGTGTGGTTCAACATCGGCGTGAAGGGCGTGCCCCAGCAGGGCAGCGCCTGCTTCATCCTCGCCGTCGAGGACTCGATGCGTTCGATCCTTAACTGGTACACCGAAGAAGGCATCATCTTCAAGGGAGGCTCGGGTGCGGGCGTGAACTTGTCGAAGATCCGCTCGAGCGCCGAGATGCTCGAAGGCGGCGGCACCGCGAGCGGGCCCGTGTCATTCATGCGCGGCGCCGACGCGTCGGCGGGAACCATCAAGTCCGGGGGTAAGACACGACGCGCCGCGAAGATGGTCATCTTGGACGCGGATCACCCCGACATCGCCGAGTTCGTGTGGTGCAAGGCCAACGAAGAGAAGAAGGCCCGCGTCCTTCGCGACGCTGGTTTCGACATGGACCTTGACGGCAAGGACATTCATTCCATCCAGTACCAGAACGCCAACAACTCGGTTCGCGTGTCCGACGACTTCATGCAAGCCGTGATCGATGGCACGGACTGGAACCTCACCGCTCGCCACGGCGGGCGCACCGTGCAGACCGTGAAGGCGCGCGAGCTCTGGCGCCAGATCGCGCGCGCGGCGTGGGAGTGCGCGGACCCCGGTCTGCAGTTCGACACCACGATCAATAAGTGGCACACCTCGTCCAACACCGACCGCATCAACGGCTCGAACCCGTGCTCGGAGTACATGCACATCGACAACTCGGCGTGCAACCTCGCGAGCATCAACCTCATGAAGTTCCTGCGCTCGGACGGTCGCTTCGACGTCGACGCCTTCAAGTCGGCCGTCGAGGTGCTCTTCACCGCGCAGGAGATCATTGTGGGCGCCGCGGACTATCCCACCGAGAAGATTGGCGAGAACTCGCGCAAGTTCCGCCAGCTCGGACTCGGCTACGCGAACCTGGGTGCTTTGTTGATGGCCTCAGGCCTCGCCTACGACTCGGACGAGGGCCGCGCCTGGGCGGGCGCCATCACCGCGTTGATGACGGGTCACGCCTACGTGACGAGCGCCCGCACCGCGGGACGCATGGGCCCGCACGAGGGCTTCGCCGAAAACGCCGAGCCCATGATCAACGTGCTTCGCATGCACCGCGACGCTTCGTACCAAATCGATGGTTCGAAGGCGCCCGAGGAGATACTCCAAGCGGCGCAGGGTTCGTGGGAGGAAGCCGTTGATCTCGGCACCCGTCACGGAGTGCGTAATGCGCAGGCTTCGGTGCTCGCGCCTACGGGCACCATTGGTCTGTTGATGGACTGCGACACGACCGGCATCGAGCCCGACCTCGGCCTCGTGAAGTTCAAGAAGCTCGTGGGCGGCGGCAACATGTCGATCGTGAACCAGACCGTGCCGCGCGCGCTTCGCGTCCTCGGCTACAGCGAGGATGAAGTGTCCGCCATCGAGGCATACATCGACGAGAACAAGTCGATCCTCGGCGCTCCGGGACTCAAACTCGAGCACCTACCGGTGTTCGCCTGCTCCATGGGCGACAACACGATTCACTACCTCGGCCACGTGAAGATGATGGGTGCGGTACAGCCGTTCATCTCGGGAGCGATCTCCAAGACCGTGAACATGCCCGAAGACGCCACCATCGAAGACGTCGAGAACCTGCACATGGACGCCTGGCGCCTCGGAGTGAAGGCCGTCGCCATCTACCGCGACAACTGCAAGGTGGGCCAGCCACTCTCGACCGCGAAGAAGGGCGGCGAGGAATCGACGTCATCGGTCACGGCCACCGACTCGGTCGCGGCGGAGTTGTACACCAAGATCACCAAGCTCGAAGCGGCGCTCGAACTCGCCAAGAGCGAAGGATCACACGTGGTGGTCGGCGCCGTGCGCGAGCGCCTGCCCCGTCGTCGAGTGTCGACGACCTTCGCCTTCCGCGTGGCGGACTGCGAAGGCTACGTCACGGTGGGCGAGTACGAGGATGGCCGTCCCGGTGAAGCATTCATCAAGGTCTCGAAGCAGGGCTCAACGCTGGCGGGCATCATGGACGCCTTCTCGATCTCGATCAGCTTGGGCCTCCAGCACGGTGTGCCTCTCGCCACTTACGTTCGCAAGTACATCAACATGAAGTTCGAGCCGTCGGGCATGACGGACGACGCCGACCTTCGCATCGCGACGTCGCTGGTGGACTACATCTTCCGTCGTTTGGCGCTGGACTACTTAAGCCCGAGTGAGCGCGAGGAGTTGGGCGTACTCTCAACGAGCGAGCGCATCCAACCGACGCTGCCCGAAGTTGCCGAACAGGCGACGCCGAACGTCGGCTTGAGCGTGCAGCCAACGTTGGTCGACATGACCGGAAGGTCGAACCAGCCCCAGCAGCCCAACCTGCTGCACCGTTCCGAGCAGCGTGACGCACCCATGTGCTATCAGTGCGGCAACACAATGCAGCGTGCGGGCTCGTGTTACGTCTGTTCGAGCTGCGGAGCGACGAGCGGCTGCAGTTGATGTCAAGTGACTCCGAGACTTCAGTGGGATTGACTCCAATATTTCAGTGAAATGACATCGGGATTGCAGTAGGTGACATGAGGTTTCAATACGAGGACTGCGCCGCCGGTGACCACATGGGTTCCCGGCGGCGCAGTCTGTGCGTGAAGAAGCAGCCGTACCTTCGACATACGCGGGTTATCGTGTGTCGCGGTAATCAGGTGCGGGTTCACGTCGGGCCTCCGACACCAATCAGACCTCACTGCCATCAAGTCTCCAGTGCAAGGTTGCAAACCTGTTGCGTTGGGCCTCTGACATCACGGGTTTGCAGCCTTCCGTAGGTCTCACTCTTTTGAAGGCGAAGGATCTAGACAATTGCACCGGCCATCTGGGCGGAGGCGAATTCAATGAAGGTAGCGCCTTTTCTACAGTCACTGCGAAGCAAGAAGGCAACGACACAGCGCCCGCGTCACCCGCATCGTTACTATTCGACGTTTCCTGTGGCGCTCGGCGTCGACGAACCGCGCGGAAGAAGTCGCAGGGCCGTCGGCGCCAGCACCTGATGGGCGAAGAATACGAACGCCGTCGCACCGACGATGTACACCAAATCGATAATCGACGACAGCGTGTCGACACGTGATCCGGTCGCTCCGAAAACGCCCGGCGCCGCGAGCTGGAAAATTAGGTACCCGAGGACCATGGTCGAGATGAGGACGATGAGCACTGAGATGAAGCTGACGGCGGCTACGTAACTCCGCATGACTCGCTTGGTCGGACTGGATGGATCCGTCTCGGAATCGGAAAGGGCCAAACCCCGCTGTCGGTGCAGCATGTGGGCGACGCCGCTGACCAGAACCATGAGGAATCCGACGACCACCATTCGCGCAACGCTGTTGGAACTAGGGGCGTTGGAGCGCATCAGGCTTACCAGCGCCTCGACGATGATGATCGAACCCATGTAGGCGATCCACAGCGAGAGGAAAGAACCGCCGAACAGGTACGCGGCCATCGGCCGCTTACCCGACGGGTCCGGGTCTGCTCGGTTGGCGATCACGATGATGACGTACGTCATGATCGATCCGACGCCCGAAATGAGCAGCAGGAACATGATTGCGATGAATACCACCGCATCGCTTCCGAGGATTGCACCTGAAATCGAAGACATGAAGCCCCCTCCATTGAAGACGTTTGACCTTCTCGCTATGACCTTAAGGCAGTTGTTGTTTCAGGGACGACCAATCTGGAATTTGTCAGAGTCGCCAGTGAAGGGTTGCAGACCTGACATGTCGGGCCACGGTCGTGAACCCACACGGTCTAAACAAGTCTCACAGCCAGTGCAAGGTTGCACACCTGTTGCGTCGGGCCTCCGACACCAACGGAATCTGAGTGCTCAATTCTCGGACGATCGCGGTGGCGGCTTCAAGCGTGAATTGGAACCAAAGGGCTCGCGAGATAACTGCGCAACGACCACATAATGTGGTCGACCGCGGCGACCCCCACGTGGAGTTTTGCACATAAGTGCTGGTTAGCGGTGACGAGCGCTACCTACAAAATCTTGTGCCTGCGTAGTTATCTCGCGAGCCTTATGGAACCCAACCAATACACTTTGCAGATGCTGTGGTACACGCGGCTCACCTGGTTTCAACAAGTCAGTCCAAATCTCGGTAACGGTGCTTATAAACCCGCAGGCTCGACGTTGGTCGGTGCTGGCGGTCCGGATGTGATATAGCCTGCAGCCTGATGGGTTATCTCTCAAGTTTATTCCTACGACGACGATTGTTCTCATTATGACGGGTGGCGTAGATCCGCCAGTTTCGACAGGCGAATCGCAGCCGCAAGGGAGTGCAGCGAGACGCTTCGAGCCAACGGAGCGAACCGCCGAGCGTCTCGCACTCGGAAATGCACTCGAAGAGCGAACTGACGACATCGTGCGCTGGTGTCAGTTGGAGTTCGTGAAGCACTCGGGAGCCACCTTCGAAGAAGTGGCTGCGCCGAGGTCCGCGTGGGAGACCACATCCCTGGCGGTGCATTCGATCGCCAACTGGCTCAAGAGCGGTGCTTCGGCCGATCGCCTTGACCGCGAACAGATTGCTTCGCTGGGCAGTGCGGCAGTAAAGCAGCGAGAGAAACCTGTGTTGTCGGCCCGCGTCAGCGAGCAACCCGATGTTGAGTCCGGTTCCCGACCCAACCCGCATAGGGGCGCGGGCTTCCAGCTGTCGGTCGCTCTCATCACCAGGCTCAACCTCTGGTGGAGCGAAGCGACTCGTACAGTGCTGGCTGAGGAGGCCGCCCGGTTGAAGATCAGCACGGCCACGCTCGACGAAGCCTGCGACATGGTGGTGAAGAGCTGTCACTCGAGTTTGGTGCGCATGGCAAAGCAGTTCGACGCGGAGTTCGAATCCCTCTACGAGCGGCTGTCGAATCTTGCGCTCCACGACTCGCTCACGGGCCTGGTCAATCGGGCCACGCTGGTCGATTGGCTCGACCGAGCGATTGCTCGATTGGCTCGGCATCCGGGAGGGCTGGTCGTTGCCTTCATGGACTTGGACAACTTCAAGGACGTGAACGATGCGTACGGACACGCATGCGGGGACGAAGTGCTCGTCGAGCTGGCATCACGTCTGGCCGCCCAGATGCGTCCCGAGGATGTCGTCGCCCGTTTCGGGGGTGACGAATTCGTCGCTATTTTCGGAGATCTGTCCGATCCGTTAGATGCTGCCCAGAAGATGGCCGAGCGCCTGCACTCCATCGTCACAGAGCCAGTGAGGGTGAACGGAGAGGATCTCCGCATGACTATCAGTATCGGGATCGCCGTCGTTGAGGGACCCGGATGCCATACAGATGAGGTCCTCGCTCAGGCCGACGCGGCCATGTACTCGGTCAAGAAGACGGGACGTAACAAGATTGTCACCGTGGAGGGCAGTTCACCTAACCGGTCCGCTTCGCCACGGCCAGTGGGCTCCACCGCGCGCCGGAGCGGCAAGGCTCCCGACTCGTCTATCAACCTGTCTACGTAGCTGAGGATCTTACGCTCGTCGGATTCGAGGC
>PLKM01000057.1 GCA_003141095.1 Acidimicrobiaceae bacterium
ATGACCTTGGTGTGGTAGCACTTGGCGACGTCGACGACCGAGGGCATTATGCACTGGTAGTCGACGACCATCGCCTCGAGCGCGCCAGTGACTAGCACCAGCTCTTGCATGAGGTGGTTGCCGGCGATGTGGACGCCCTTGCGCATGAGCATCTCATTACCCGTGCAGCAGAGGCCCACGATATTGATGCCGGTAGCTCCGTAGGAGCGGGCGAGCTCGACGAGCTCCGGGTCCTGGGCCGCCGTGACGACGACGTCGGAGAGCAGCGGGTTGTGCCCGTGCATGGCGATATTCACCTGATCGACCTCGAGCACGCCCAGGTTCACCTCTGAGATCACGGGCGTCGGAGTGCCGAACATGATGTCGGACAGCTCGGTCGCGATCATCGACCCGCCCCATCCGTCAGCCAAGGCGGTGCGCAGACCGTGCAGCAGCAGATTCACGTAGTCGTTGTCGACGCCCATGTGGGTGCGGTGCATCATCTCGACGTTCTCGCGGTCGATACCGCGCGGCGTGATGTCGAGACCCGCCCACTTCTCACGTCGCAACGCGGGAACGCGTTCGACGAAGGAGAGCGATCCCTTGGCGGTGCCGTAGTTCGCCATCAACTCGTCCGCGAGATCAATCGCGACCTCGTTGACGCTGCGACCCTCGGTCGCGATGCCGATCTCCTCGGCGATCCGGCGCAACTTAGCCTCGTCGGTCACCTGGTAGCCGCTGGTCTCACCATGGGCCATTGCACTGAAGACTTCGAGGATGTCGCGCCCGTGGTCCGAGTGCGACGACGACCCCGCGGCAATGGCGCGACCCAGGTTGCGGGCCACGATCACGTCGGCATCAGCGCCGCAGACTCCCTTTTGGGGTCCCTCGCCGAAGGGATCGATGCGACACGGGCCCATTGCGCAGTTGCGGCAACTTAAGCCCAACTGGCAGTACCCGCACTGCGGTTCTTGGGCGCGCAACCGGTCCCAGACGGTCTCGATCCCCTCCTCGCGGGCTCGATCGATCATCTGCTGTGCGTCGTCGTGAATCGTGAGTCGGCCGAGTTGCCGCCCGCCATCGTAGGTCGTGCTCATGACGTTCCTTCCTCTCTTGTCGTGCCGTCGATTGCCTGGGAGACTTCGCCGTTCCCGTTCTGATCCGCGCGCGCGCCGGCCTCGCGTCGGCGACGAAGCCACGCGCCCTGGGCCGTGTCATTGACGCTCACCCGGGCGGCGCCAAATGAGCGCCAGCCCGCCAGTGGATCGCCGTTGGTAGTCACGGTCGGAGTTGACCCCATCGCCGCCAACACCGCCCCGCTTTCGCGTAGCCGTCCGGCCGCCATGAGCTCGTTGATCTCGCCGTAGACGAGAGCATCGACCTTGCAGCTCTCGACGCAGGCCGGCACTTCGCCTCGACCAACGCGCTGCTCGCAGCCGTCGCACTTCACTGCGACCGCGACCTCGGGGGTCAGTGCGCCCGCGAGCGGGTGGAAGGTCAGCACGTCAAAGGGACACACCACCGCGCACATGGCGCAGCCAATGCACCGCTTCGCGTCGATCAATACCAAGTCACCGCTGGCGTCACGGCTGATCGCCCCCGTCGGACATACGCGTTGGCACGGCGCGGGATCGCAGTGGCGGCACTTGTTCGGATAGGCCGTGTCGGGCACCGGACCGGCTTGGACGTGCACTCTCTTGCGCGGAAGCGGCGCTTCACGAAAGGCCAACGCCAGATCCTGGCTGGCCGAATGCTCTACGGCGCAGGCAACCTCGCACTGAAGGCAACCAATACACCGTTCAGGGTTCACGAACACGGTGCGCATCATCGACCACCTCCACTCGAGGCC
The DNA here is from genome assembly GCA_003141095.1 of Acidimicrobiaceae bacterium. GTDB lineage: Bacteria > Actinomycetota > Acidimicrobiia > Acidimicrobiales > RAAP-2 > RAAP-2. Next base: position 1,829 of record PLKM01000057.1, read on the forward strand.
CTCGTCGGGCAGCGCCGCTAGTACCGCCAGAACGCCCCACGAGGTAATTGCCCCAAGTATGACCTCGCCGTGAGGACTTGATTTCTTCACGACTAGGGGAGCAAGTCCTTTTGTGGTGGTGGCGGTACTCGAGTTCGACGAGAGCGCACGACGTGGCACCGACCCATCGGACGAGGTGACATTCTGCTCTAGTAGCGAAGCGCAGTTACGGGGCAAAATTCTTTCGTGTTCGGAAATATTGGACGGAGACGGAGTCGTGGAACTCATTCGTTGGTTTGATTTAAATCGCCCGACCGGTGTCGCGCGTGTCGAGCGGCGCAGGCTCCTCGAATCGATCGGCTCAGAACGCCCGGACCATGGCCAAGTCGAATAACCCTTCAGTGAGCTCAAAGGTGCAACTGGGCGAGGTTGTGGTCCTGCGTCTCGACGGGCTGGACTCGCTCGTGGCGAGACTGACCGCACTCGGATTCGAGACCAAGGGGCCGGTCGTGCGCGACGGGGCGGTCGTGCCGGGTCCGATCACGGGCGTCGCCGATCTTCCCGTCGGCGTTCACGACGAACAGGCACCCGGGAGTTACCGGTTGACCCGGGGCGATGACGGTCGACTCTTCGACTGGGCCGTGGGCCCGGGTTCGTGGAAGGCCGAGTTCTTCCCCCCGAGTCAAGAGGTGTGGCGCGCGGTCAAAGTCGGTGACTCGATGCAGTTCACCGAGTCGGCGCCGCTGGCGCCGCTCGCCATCGTCGGCGCGAGGCCCTGCGAGACGGCCGCTCTGGACGTGCTCGACAGGGTGCTGAAAGACGGCGCACATCGCGACCCCGTCTACGCCGATCGGCGCGAGGGAGCGTTCGTCGCCGTGGTCGAATGCGCGACTCCTGCATCGACGTGCTTCTGCTCGTCGATGGGCACCGGCCCCGGTATCGAGGGAGGATTCGATCTGGCGCTCACGGAGATCGACGACGCCCGAGGCCACCGCTTTGTGGTGCGCGCGGGCTCTGACGCGGGAGTTGAAGTCCTGTCAGTGTTGGCGCACGAGGAGGCGCTCGACGAGGACCTCGAGGCCCGAGGGCGAGTGCTGGATCAGGCGGCGGCTCGCATGGGGCGCCAACTGCAGACCGAGGGTCTCGCGAGCCTGCTGGCTCGCAACGTGGAGCATCCGCGCTGGGCGGACGTGGCCGAGCGCTGCCTCTCGTGCGCGAACTGCACGCTGGTCTGTCCCACGTGTTTCTGCAGTGACGTGCGTGACACCTCGGATCTTGACGGAACGCTGGAGCGACGTAGGGTCTGGTCGTCCTGCTTCGACCTCGAACACTCGTACTTGCACGGCGGTGCGGTGAGGACGTCCGCGTCGTCGCGCTATCGCCAGTGGATGACGCACAAGCTTTCGACCTGGTGGGATCAGTTCGACACCTCGGGCTGTGTCGGATGCGGACGGTGCATCGCCTGGTGCCCCGTCGGCATCGACATCACCGAGGAGGCGGCGTTCATCGCCGCGTCGGACGGCGCCACGCCCGCGAACGCCGTGTCGAAGGCGAGCGCCCCGTGAGCACGACCATCGGTGAATTGGTGGCGTCGCACCCCTTCATGGCCGGACTCAGCGCCGACGATCTCGCGCTCGTGGTGGGCTGCGCGCGCAACACGGTCTTCCAACCGGGTGATCTGCTCTGTGTCGAGGGCGCCAGCGCCGACACGTTCTACTTAATCCGTCGGGGTCGGGTTTCGATCGATGTGCACGCACCCGGACGCGGTTCGATCGTCATCGAGACGGTGGGACCCGGCGACGTCGTCGGGTGGAGTTGGCTCGTGCCCCCCTACCGCTGGACCTTTGACGCCCGAGCCCGCGATCCGGTGGGCGCCATCGCAATTGACGGTGCGTGTCTGCGCAACAAAGCCGGGGCCGATCCGGCTCTCGGGTTCGCACTGCTCTCGAGGGTCTCGACCGAGTTGCTGGCGCGTCTGCAGGCGACCCGCATGCGTCTCTTGGACCTCTACGGGGACCACAGTGAGCGATAGCCCGATCGGCGAACTGTCTCGGTGCGACGACGCGACAACGCAACGGCCACTCGGCGCCATGACGCCCGTCGTGCACCGGGTCGTTGGTCGGATTCAAGAGACCGACGACGTGACAACCCTCTGCCTCGAACCGGTGACGGGCGCGCGCATGGACTTCCGGCCCGGCCAGTTCAACATGCTGAGCGCCTTCGGCGTGGGTGAGGCCGCGATATCGCTCAGCAGTGCTCCAGGCGACAGGGGCCCGTTGCGCCATACGGTGCGCGACGTCGGGGCGGTGACGCGCGCGCTCTGCCAGCGCGATGTCGGCGACCTGATCGGTGTGCGCGGACCGTTCGGAAGCGATTGGCAAGTGCCGCAACGCACCGTCGGCACCGCAGTGAAGGATGTACGTGACACGGTCGTCATCGCCGGAGGGATAGGGCTCGCGCCGTTGCGCGGGGCCGTGCACGAATTGGTGGCCGCGAGCCACGGCGGCGGGGGTCGCGTCTTTCTTCTCGTCGGTGCTCGAGAACCGTCCCAGCTTGTCTTCAACGACGACATGGAGGCGTGGGCCCGTGATGGCGCTCGCGTGTTGGTCAGCGTGGATCGGGCCTCGCCGCAGTGGCACGGACGCGTGGGGCTCGTGACCGCACTGCTCAGCGACGCCGGCTTCGATCCGGCGAACTGCCGAGCGCTGCTGTGCGGACCCGAGATCATGATGCGGTTCACGGCGCGCGCGCTCGTTGACATGGGCGTCGCGCCCGAGGCCATTCTCGTGTCGCTCGAGCGCAACATGCAGTGCGGCCTCGGGTGGTGCGGGCACTGTCAACTCGGGCCATTTCTTCTCTGCCGCGACGGACCCGTCGTACCGTACGCCGGCATCGTGAGTCAGCTACTGACCGAGCGTGAGCGATGAGTTCGTCGTCGAGCGCCGACGTCAGGCCCACGCTCGCCGTGTGGAAGTTCGCCTCCTGCGACGGCTGTCAGTTGAGCCTGCTCGACTGCGAGTCCGAGCTGCTCGCCCTCGCCGGGGCCGTGCGGATTGCGCACTTCACCGAGATGTCGCGGGCAACGGTCGATGGTCCGTACGACATCTCCCTCGTCGAGGGATCGATCACCACGCCCGACGACGCCGAGCGCATTAAAGAGGTGCGTTCGAGTTCGCGTTACCTCGTCACGATCGGCGCCTGCGCGGCGACCGGGGGAGTTCAGGCGTTGCGCAACTTCGCTGAGCCGGGAAGCTACGCGAGAATCGTCTACGCCCACCCCGAGTACCTGCAAACCCTCGAAACCTCCACGCCGATCTCCGCCCACGTGCCCGTCGACTACGAGCTGCACGGATGCCCGATTGATCGAGGTCAGTTGCTCGAGGTGCTGCTCGCCTTCCTGGCCGGGCGACGGCCGGTCATCGCGGGGCATTCGGTGTGCCAGGAGTGCAAGGCGCGCGCGACCGTCTGCCTACTGGTCGCCAACGCGACCGCCTGCCTGGGTCCCGTCACCCGGGCCGGCTGCGGCGCGCTCTGTCCCTCGATAGGTCGCGGCTGCTTCGGCTGCTTCGGTCCCAGTGACAGTGCCAACACGCCGTCACTGGCTGCGCGGTTGCGCAGCCTCGGCACGTCCGACGATGACCTGGTGCGGCTGTTGCAGACCTTCAATGCCGCCGCGCCCGCCTTTCGTGACGAGGCCATTCACTCGACACCCGTGAGGCTCGCGCGATCTGGTGGCCAATCGAAGAGCGGAGTAGAGCAATGACGCACGGCGCGAAGTCCGTCCGCACGATCAGCGCCGAGGGCATCTCGCGCGTCGAGGGCGAAGGTTCGTTGCGCGTGCACGTGCGTGACGGAGAGGTGACCGAGGTTGCACTCGACATATTCGAACCACCCCGCTACTTCGAGGCGATGCTCGTTGGTCGCCAGTTCCGCGAGGCCCCGGACATCACGGCGAGGATCTGCGGCATCTGCCCGGTTGCCTACCAGATGTCGGCCTGTGCCGCGATGGAGGACGCGTGCGGCGTCTCCGTTGGTGATCGGATCACCGCGTTGCGGCGCCTGCTCTACTGCGGGGAGTGGATCCAGAGCCATGCACTGCACGTGTACCTGCTGCACGCTCCGGACTTCCTCGGTTGCTCGGATGCGGTCGAGTTGGCCGAACGCGACCCGCGCACCGTCGAGCGGGGGCTCGATATCAAGCGAACCGGCAACCTGATCATGGAAACGGTCGGAGGGCGAGCGGTTCATCCGGTCAACGTTCGTGTGGGAGGGTTCTACCGGTCACCCGATCGCGCGGCCATCGCGGCGCTCGCCGAGCCGCTACGGCGCGCCCGCGACGCGGCGCTGGCGACGGTGTCCTGGGTGGCGGGTTTTGACTTTCCCGACGTCAACGGGCAGTACCGCTTCGTGGCGTTGCGCCAACCCGGGTGTTACGCACTCGACCAGGGTCGACCGGGGTCGTACGAAGGGTTCGATCTCGCTCCTTCGCAGTTCGCCGATCTGGCGGTTGAAGAGCACGTGGCCCGTTCGACCGCGCTGCAGGCAACGTTGGGCGGCCGCGACCACTACCTGACCGGACCACTCGCGCGTTACGCGCTCAACGCCGCGTCGCTGCCCCCCCTCGCCGCCCAAGCCGCACGCGACGCCGGCCTCGGCGCGGTGTGCTCGAACCCATTTCGAAGCATCGTCGTGCGTGCGGTCGAACTAGTTTTCGCTTGCGACGAGGCGTTACGGCTCGTCGAACAGTACGAACCGCCCGACGAGCCCGCGGTCGAAGTGATCGCGCGGGCGGGTGTAGGCACCGGCGTGACCGAGGCTCCTCGCGGGCTGCTGCTGCACCAATACGAGATAGACGCCGAAGGAACGATCCTGCACGCGCGCATCATGCCGCCGACCTCTCAGAACCAGCTCACCATTGAAGACGACCTTCGTCGGGTGGTCGAGGGTGGACTGAACCTCAGCGATCACGATCTCCAGTGGCGCTGCGAGCAGGCCGTGCGCAACCACGACCCCTGCAT
>PLKM01000018.1 GCA_003141095.1 Acidimicrobiaceae bacterium
AAGGGGCCACGATCATGGCCCTCGGTGGAGCCCTGTTCGAGGCAATCCACTTCACCGACGGTGTCATCACCAACGGATCCTTCTCGTCGTATCGCGTTCCACGGATCAGTGACGTTCCTCCCATCGACGTCGTGCTCATCGACCGTCCGGACTTGTCGCCCGCCGGAGCGGGTGAGACCCCGATGATCTGCGTCGCTCCAGCGATTGCCAACGCCGTCTTCGATCTCTCGGGGATCCGGTTGCGATCACTACCGCTCAGCGCCGAGGGCTCGGTGCGTTTCCGACATTGAGGTTTCGGTGGGACCTGGCCGCCGGCGCTCAGCTCCAGGCGGCCAGGTCCTCAACGGTATCGATGTCGAGGGAGTCACCGTCGCACGCGACGTCGCGAACCAGATCTGGTCGAGCACGTATCAATTCACGAGCGCCGACGTCACCCGCGCTCGGGAGCAAGGGCCACACGTCGCGCGCAAGCCGGACCGGTGGGGTGNNCGAGTCCCACCACCACCACGTCGTGGCCCCGCCGCTCGGCCTCGGCGACGCCGGCGTGAAGCGAGGATGCCAGGCCCGACGCCCAATCGGGGTTGTGGACGACCACCTCGGTCCCGAGCATGTCGCGCAGTTCAACAGGACCCACCACCACGAAGATTTCGTCGAGCCCCGCCGCGCCGATGTGCTCGAGTGCCCATGCGACCAACGGTCGGCCTCGAAATGGGGCGAGGAGCTTGGGGCAGTCTGCGCTGAAGCGGCTCGAATTCCCGGCACAGAGCAGTATGCCCGCGGTCATTCGCGCGCCTGATGGATCGGACCCGACCCGTCGCGCAGCGACGGGACTCGACTGTTCGCTCGTAGCGCGATGATCTCGGCGGCGATGGCGATCGCCGTCTCCTCGGGCGTCCGCGCTCCGATGTCGATGCCGATGGGTGCCATGATGCGCGCGAGCTCCTCGTCACTGACACCTTCGCGGCGCAGCCCCTCGATCCGCTCGGCGTTGGTCCGTCGCGAGCCCATCGCTCCGATGTAGCCAACCCGGGTGTCGAGCACGGCCAAGATGGCCGGCACGTCGAACTTGTGGTCGTGGCTGAGTACGCACACTGCGTCGCGCGGGCCGAGATGGGCGGCTACCGTCGCCAGGTAGCGGTCCGGCCAGTCGGTGACCACCTCGTCCGCTTCTGGGAATCGCAGCGCAGTAGCGAAGGCCGGACGGGCGTCACAGACGGTAACCCGATAGCCCAGTACCTTGGCCACCCGCACGAGCGCGGCGGTGAAATCGGTAGCGCCAACCACCACCATTTGCCTCGGCGGTGCGAACACCTGGTAAAACGCGGTGACGCCGCAGCGGTGCAGGGCGCGATTGGGCGGGTAGCTGCGAAGGGCGTTTCGTTCGGTCTCGAGTGCGTCGAGTGCGTCGCGCGCGATTGTCTCGTCCAGCGTCGGCTCGCCGAAGGAACCCAGTGGATCGGCTCCGAGTCGGATGACGATCTTCGCGCCAAGCGCCGGCGAGGTAGAGGTGTCCGGCGCGACGGCGTGATCGGAGACCGGATCTAGGGGTGAGAGCTCCACGACGGTGACGAGCACCACTGGTTCGCCCGCGCGCAGGCAGTCGCGCACGACAGCCAGAGGGCCAATCATGAGCCGAGGCTTCGCATCAGTCGAGCGGTTCGATGAAAATCTTCACCGTGCCGCTGCAGGTGAGGCCGACGGAGAACGCCTCATCGTCCGAGTAGCCAAAAGCGCACAACTGTGGCTCTCCGGAGGACAGCACGTCGAATGCCGCCGAGACGACGGCGCCATCGACGCAGCCGCCCGATACCGAGCCGGCGACTTCGCCGTCATCATTCACCGCCATCGCGGCACCTGAATCGCGCGGCCCGGATCCCGTCACGCCTACGACGCGGGCGAGTGCGACGCGGTGTCCGCCCGCCTGCCAGCGTTCGATCTCATCAAGCACTGTTCTCATGGCCACCGTCTTATCCTGCTCGCGAGGGAAATGCCGCGCCCTTCACAGCGCAAAGCCTACCGAGCAACGTCGTTGCGCCACGTGAACTCTTGGGGCGAGAAACTCATCGTTCAAAGCGAGTTGGTGGCTCGCGCGCAATGGTGAGGTCGTCGTGGGCTTGGTTGGACTGCGCAATCAAAGTGAAGAGCTGGATCGTGTCGTCGCCATGGCTCGATGGTGCAGCGCGAAGCAGCACCCTGATCGGACGCTCCGGCGAGCGGAGTCAATCAACGGAAATCGGTGAACAATTCAGAGTCCTCTGCTTCTGCTACTCTGTTCAGAGTAATACAATCAGAGGTGGTGAATGTGGCAGCACGCAACCGGGGTAACCCGCTGGCTTTAGCGGTGTTGATCAGCCTTTATGAACGTCCGATGCATCCATACGAAGTGGCGACGACACTACGTCAGCGCCAAAAGCACGAGAGCGTCCGGCTCAACTACGGGTCGTTGTACGCGGTGGTGGAATCGCTCGAGCGACGGGGCCTCATCATCCCCCAAGGAACCGAACGCTCCGGTCGACTGCCCGAACGCACCATCTACGACCTCACGGAAGCCGGCCGCATCGAGACGCATGATTGGCTGACCGAACTCATTTCGACGCCGGTGAAGGATTACACCGAGTTCGAAGCCGCACTCTCGTTTCTCCCGGCGCTTCCTCCTGACGATGTCGTCGAACTCTTGAACGAGCGAGCCCAGCGCCTCGAGCTTGAGATCGCCCAGATGGGTTCGTCGCGAGAACTCGTCGAAAAGCAGCGGCTCCCACGGCTGTTTTGGGTCGAGGCGGAGTTCCGAATGGTGCTTCGCGAAGCCGAACTCGCCTACGTGCGCAGGCTCTCTGTCGAGATCGCGTCCGGCTCGCTGGACGGGATTGAATGGTGGCGTGAGGTGCACGAGGGTACCGGCAATCCAGTATGGCTTGCCCAGCCGATCCGCGACGAGTCAACCGTGGAAGGACAAGAGTGAAGCCACCTCACGAAGGAGAGAGCAGCGTGAACACCATTATCTCGACGACGGACCTCAAAAAGAGCTTTGGGTCCAAACGTGGCCCGATCGAGGCGGTCCGTGGAATCAGCATTGAGGTGGGACGGGGAGAGATTTTCGGATTTCTCGGGCCGAACGGCGCCGGAAAGACAACGACGCTGCGAATGTTGACGACGCTGCTTCCCATCGACAGTGGAAGCGCAACGGTGGCCGGCGTCGACGTCGCGAGCCAGCCGAAGCTGGTTCGAGCTCGCATTGGCTATGTCAGTCAGCTCGGTGGAGCGGACGATCTCGCCACGGGCCGAGAGAACCTCATTCTGCAAGGCCGCCTCTACGGAGGCGACCTCGCGTCGGTGACGGCACGCGCAGAGACGCTGATGGAGATTCTCGATCTCACCGAGTTCGCGGACCGGCGTGTGAAGACGTACTCGGGTGGCCAGCGTCGACGTCTCGATGTCGCGCTGGGCATCGTGCACGAGCCGGAGGTGTTATTTCTGGACGAACCGAGCACCGGGCTCGACCCGCAGAACCGGGCAAACCTCTGGGAGCACGTTCGGATGCTTCAAGCGCGCGGTACGACGATTTTCTTGACAACGCACTACCTTGAAGAGGCCGATGCGCTCTGTGATCGACTGATGATCATCGATCATGGTCAGATTGTGATCGAGGGATCCCCGCGTGACCTCAAGCGTGAAGTCGCCGGCGACGCCGTCGTGCTGAATCTTCACGACAGCGACAGCGTCGTTGCTCGCGCTCGGACGCTTCTCACGGAGCAGCCGTACGTACGCGAGGTAAGCGTCGAAGGCGATGGGCTGCGCCTCTACGTCGAAGACGGAAGCACTGCGCTGCCACAACTCATGCGCTTGCTCGACAGCGAGCGGATCGCCATCAAGTCGATCAGCTTGTCCGAGCCAACGCTCGACGACGTCTTCTTGAGGAAAACGGGCCGTTCGCTTCGTGATGCGGGTACCAACAGTAAGGAGGATGCTGCATGAAGACCATCCGAGACATCGGACTTTTGTTCCATCGCTACACGCTCCAGATGCTGCGTAATCCGGTGTGGTTGTTCGTCGGGTTCTCAACACCGATCCTCTATTTGGCCCTGTTCACCCCGCTGCTGAAGCATTTTGCCGGTGTGCCGGGATTCCCCAAGGGCAGCGTGCTTGACGTCTTTTTGCCGGGCATTCTCTCCCTCTTGGCGTTTGCGAGCGGAAGCAGCATGGGATTCAGCACCATCTTTGAGTTACAGACCGGCGTGATTGAGCGCTTCCGAGTTACTCCGGCGAGTCGCTTCGCGATCCTCATAGGGCCCATCCTCTCGGGGCTCATGATGATGATGGTGTTCGACACGGTCGTCGTCGCAGTTGGCTACGGATTTGGTTTCCAAGTGCATTGGCTCGGACTTTTGTTGCTCGCCGTGCTGCTCGGGATACTTGCAGGGATGATGGCGGCGTTTTCAATCGCCACCGCGCTGGTGACCAAGGACATCAGTAGCTTCGCCGCAATCATCAATGGGATCAACCTGCCGCTGCTACTCCTTGCCGGAGTCCTTCTCCCAATCTCTCTTGGACCGCTGTGGATGCGCGTCATTGCGCACTTCAACCCGCTCTACTACCTTGTCCAGGCTTCTCGCGCTCTCGCGGTCGGATCGTTCAGCAGTCCGGCGGTTTGGCAGGCGTTCGCGGTCCTTGTGCCGCTATGCGCAGTGGTACTCCTCTGGGCGACTCGAGTGTTCCGCAAGGCGGTCGCCTGAGATCTGAATTTGAACCCGACGAACTCGCGGCTCATGGTCCCTACGTCGGGCGCGAGTGAATTGGATAGAACCGGATTCGGGGGTCGACCTAGGGACTGGAGTTTCAAATTCGACTCCAAATATCTAGGTGGCTTCTCAACCACGCTTGAGGGCGCCACCACGTCGGCGTGAGTCGACGGTTTACGGTTCCGGCGGCGGCGCTTTCGCCTCGAACTGCGACGCGCAGACCATCAGTCTGGAGGGAGAATTTATCCGCCACTTAAGTTCTTATGCCGGAAAAGGCTCGTCGGCCCGTGCCGGAGGATCTCTTGTCTACGTTGTCTTGGGACATCACACTGGTGGGCGAGGGGGGACTTGAGAGTCTCCTGAGGTCCAAACGGACCCCCTTGCTCACCTTCCGACTATCCCGCACCCCGGAAGGGGTGTGGTTTGTCATGGCCGCGATGGTGGGCGTTGCGTGTGATGTCCGAGCGCCTCCGCAAGCATGGTGTCGGGATTCTGGGTTGACGCAATGAAGCAGTTTGTTCCGCATGGTGGTCGTGATGGCGCCGACGGTATAGAGCGCCTCGGACGCCGACATCGGTGACTGCGCGGCGCTGGCCGCACGTGCGTTCGGAAGCACAAACTTCCTTTCTTCTTATGATTTGTTCACGGGTTCCTTGTCTGCGTGGCCAATACTGTCCTGTCGCCGAATGGCGAAAGCCACCGACTTCCTCATCTCCTCGAAAGGTATCTTCATGCGTCTTCGCCCGCTCTCAACTTCTGCGGTTTCCGGCCTCGCGCTGCTGGGTTCACTCACCCTGAGCTCCACCATCGCGACGAGTGCCGGCGCCGCGGGCAGCAGCGTCTCGTGCGCTTCAATCACGAAGTCGGTCATTGTTGCTGATGGCTTCACCGGCGCGACGACGCCCAAGGTCACCCCGTACAACTACACGACGTCCTCAGCCAATCCAGCCAATTCCCTTGGCACGACCATCGACTTCGGCTCCAAGGCTCTGGTCGTGGCATGTGTGAGCCCCTCGGACATCAAGAAGCTATCGGTCATCGCCCATGGATCGTCGAAGCCGCCGATGACCGCTACCCAGTACATGGCGTACCAGGTGAAGCAGTCCGCTGGAGCCATGGTCAAGACGCCCGTTGCTGGCGTCAGCGATTTTCTTGACTTCGGGAGTGGCAAGGAAGACGGTCTCGGTTCGACGTCGAAGGCTGGAAGCGTCCGACTGGACGCCTGGGTCGCGGGCAAGTACATCTTCTTGACGTTCATTGCCCCCGTGTCGACAACGCCGTCGAAGCCGCTGCTCTCATTCATCAAGACCACGGAGAAGCTTTTCTAGATTCTAGGAGCCATTCATCGTGATACCCGAAACTTCCAACGGACCCGATCGCACGGTCGCTGCTTGCGAGACTGAACTAGCTACGGCTCGTCCGTAGAGGTGATTCATGGATCACGGTGAGACGCACGGGCACAAGAAGCGCATTCGTGGTGAGGTGGCGAACCGTAATCGCCCGTCCCTCCTTGGTCGGACAATTGACGCTCACTGCGAGGGTGTGGCCCCCGACAAGATGTCGGGGCGTCGACGGGCTGGGGTGGAGGGTAACGCTCGACTGACGGCATCGGTGGCCGCGACACTCTTCGCCCTTTTGGCGATTGAAGGCGTGACCATTCTCAGGATTGGCAACCTGCTCAGTGAACATGTGTTCATCGGAGTCATGTTGATTCCGGTGGTAGTGGTCAAGATCGCCTCGACCGGCTGGCGTTTCGTGAAGTACTACGGGGGAGACGCCAACTACCGGCGCAAGGGTCCGCCGGTGCTTGTTCTTCGACTCCTGGGACCGGTGGTGATCGCCCTGACGGTGGTGCTGCTTGCGTCCGGGGTCGGTCTTGTCTTGTTGCCGGCGTCATTTCGTCAAGAACTGTTCTTCGTGCACCGCGCGAGTTTCATCCTGTGGCTCGTCGTCATGTCCGTGCACGTGCTCGGCCATTTGGGTGAAACTATGAGGCTCGGGTCTCGCGACTGGCTTCGCCGGTCTCGACGGGAAGTCGCGGGCGCCACGACGCGCCAATGGGCGCTCGCATGGAGCCTCGTGACAGGCGTTCTCCTGGCGGTCTCGACGACCCCCTACGCCTACGGATGGTTCTCTCGGTGAGATCATGGACACTCGACAGGTGCGCCAAGGCGCTTCCGGGTCGAATGCGTCGTGCTCCGACCCGTCAGCCCAAGGTCGAGGTCGACCCGCCAACTCGGTGACATGGTGGGCGAGGGGGGACTGACCCACTCTCAGGCGTCCCTTTGGACGCCTTACGACTTTTCGGCGACTGCCGCACCTTGTTGGGGTGTGGTGCAGTCATTGTGCCAATGTAACTCTGGTGTGACCATGGTGCCAGTTTGAATATGCGAACCTCGGCGAACCCCGAGGCGGTAACTTCGCAGCACTTTCAGTTTTCGAAAACGGCGGCGCCAACGATGACGCGGATTCGATCGGTAGGACCAATGGCTCGGGTGAAAGGGGGGTATGTCGAGGGAGGGTACCCACCTCGGGCCTATTACACGATCGCTAGTACGGTAACTGACGGCCCCACCCGGCACCGATTTGGAGATTCCCATCAGACTTCGTACATCCCTACCGCTGCTCCTGGCCGCTGCCGGCCTGGTGGCCACGAGCGTGTACGCGGCTGCTCCGGCGGGTGCGGCGACCAACTACGGCCTGAATTATCCCGAGGACATCGCTATCAGTGGTGGTGACGCGTTCGTCGTGAACTCCGGGGCCAGTTCAATCACCGAGTTCAATATCAACACCTACGCTCTGGTGAGGATTCTGCGCGGCAAGGCGTACCACTTCGGCGAGCCCGGCATGATCGTCATCTCTGGAGCCGACGCCTTCGTGGCCGCTGACAGCGCGCCAAGCATTACCGAGTTCAACGTTGCTACCGGAGCACTGGTGCGGGTGCTGGGTGCTAAGTCCTACGGTTTCTTGGCCACGGCCCTCGCAGTGGATGGCCCGGACGTCTTTGTGACCAACTTCGGGGGTGGCCTAGCCGGTACTCCTGCGTCAGTTACCGAGTTCAACGCCTCCTCTGGAGCTCTGGTGCGGGTGCTGAAGGGGGCGTCGTATGACTTCTCCGGGCCGCGGGCTATCACATTCGCAGGGGGCGATGGTTTCGTGGTGAACTTCGGTGGCAATTCGGTCACTGAGTTCAATGTCGCTACCGGGACCGTGGTGCGGGTGCTCTCCGCCAAGGCCTACGGGTTTAACTGGCCTGACTCCGTCGCCATCAGCGGAACTCACGGCTTTGTCGTCAACACCGATGCCGGCGGGGCACCGAACGCGCCACCGGGCCCGGTCACCGAGTTCAACGTCGCTACCGGAGCATTTGTGCGGATGCTGACGTCCAAGTCCTACGGCTTCGGCGTTGCCGGAGCGGTGGTTTCCAGCGGGCCTGACGTCTTCATTTCTGGCGTCAAGGGAATCGTCGACGTCAATGCGGCCAGCGGTGCCGTGGTGCACACGATGCACGCGAAGCGGCTGAGTACCTTCAAGGGTGGCGAGCTGCCGGCGCTCGGCGGACACCACCTCCTTGTTGCCGACCCCGGTATCAACACCGTTGAGGAGTTCAACATCACCACCGGAAATCTGGTGCTCTCTATCACGTCACACCCCGCGCTGCCGTCTGCCTAATTGCGCACGGCCAAAAGCAAAGGTGCATTCTAAGTCGAAGTTGCGAACCGGCGACCTCTATCACTGAAGTGTTCAGACACCAGTGGGAGGACCCCGGCCATGACAGACGGTACCGAGTACCAGCATTTGTGCATTACTGAGCGCGCGGCGATCGAGCTGCGCCGTCGCGATGGGTTCAGCATCAGGGCGATTGCTCGTGAGCTCTGACGTGCGCCTTCCAGTGTGCACCGAGAGATCACACGAAACTCAGGTACCCCGGGCACTCGCGGCCTCTATAAATTGAAGTTTTCGAAGTTTTCCAAAACTTTTTTGGGTTTGGCACCAGATCGAGTTACAAACAGAGGCGCGATCGTGTCACAGATTGTTTTAGCGGACGACGTTGATGACGATGCTGTCAACTCAGAGTGCGCGTCGTCGAGAGCGTTGGGGTCCATTTGGACCTCAGCTCGTGGGCGAGGGGGGACTTGAACCCCCACATCCTTTCGGATACAGGCACCTGAAGCCTGCGCGTCTGCCAATTTCGCCACTCGCCCTGAGACCTTGCAACAATAGTCCAACAATGGGGTCCTTATAGTTGCGCCCGATCAAGCGTGGTGCCTGCCGGTACAGTTGAAGGTGTCATGGTTCTGAAAAAAGTGGAAAATCGCCTGGAGCGACTCTTCGAGCGCACGCTTTCGCGACCCTTCAAGAACGCCCTGCAACCGGTCGAGATCGGTACTCGAATTGTTCGAGAAGTCGATCTCACTCGACGCCTCTCCAGCCAGGGCCCTATTTCACCCAATCAAATTCGATTATGGCTTGGACCCGTTGACGCAGCCCGCTTCGAGGGTTTCCAGAAAGCGTTGGTCAGCGAGTTAGAAGAGACCGTACGTCAGCACGCGGTCAGCGAGGGGTACAGCTTCGTCGGGCCAGTTGTCGTTGAGATCTTTATCGACGACGATATCAAGATCGGCGATCTGGCTGTCAAGACCGAGTTCGTGGGGGGTGAGAGCCAGCCGCGTCTTATCGCGAGCGATGGCCGCTCTTTCCCGGTCGGCGAACACCCGCTGATCATTGGCAGAAGTCCTGATGTGGCAGTAGTTGTCAACGACACCAACGTCTCTCGGCGCCACGCCGAAGTCTGGCGAACGAGTGAAGGTGTCGCGGTACGTGACCTGCAGTCAACGAACGGAACATTTGTGAACGGACACCGCATTAGCGCGGTGTCGCTCTCGCCGCGAGATGACATCACGGTGGGAACGCTCCATTTTCGAATTGAGCTCGCTTGAGTTTTCTCGTCGCGTCGACCAACTACGCCGCGGTGGTTCGCCCGCTGCAGGTTCTGGTGATGCTTATAGCGGTGCTCTTCTTCGCCAGAGTGCTTCGCGCGGCCCAGGTCGAAGCTCGACCAGTTGATGACGGGTCATCCGGCCGTCGCCGAAAGGGCGGCAAGTTAGCGCTCGAATTTATCGAGCCGGCCGATCGTTCCAGCGAGCGTCTCGAGATAGAGAACGCCATCACCATCGGTCGAAGTTCAGAGTGCGACGTAAGTCTTCAAGACAACTACCTGTCGTCGCGTCACGCCCGCGTCGCTAATGACAGCGGAGATCTGTCAATTGAGGATCTCGGCTCGACGAACGGCACCTACGTGAATCAAGAGTTGGTTAAGGGTCGTATGCACCTCGAACGCGGCGACATCGTTCAGGTGGGTGGGGTCTTATTCGAGGTGGTTCGTTGACGCGTTGGCGTTACGCCGCTGCCAGTGACACCGGACTGGTCCGCGAAACGAACCAGGACGCGATCTTCGTTGACGATTCGCTCGCGATTGTCGCCGACGGGATGGGTGGTCACGCGGCGGGGGAGGTCGCTTCGGCGATGACCATCGACGCGGTGTATGAGGGATTTCTCAAAAATCCAACAGTGGCTGGACTGCAGGCGGCCATAGAAGCCGCGAATACGTCAGTACTGCGAGGGGCTCGTGAGAATCCCGATCATTTCGGAATGGGCACCACAGTCATCGCCGTTGGTTTGACGCGCGACGAAGCCGGCGTCAGCTCGCCCACGATATTTCACGTCGGTGATTCGCGCGCGTATCAACTTCGCGACGGAGCGCTTCGTCAGTTGAGTGAAGATCACAGTGTTGCTGAAGAGTGGGTCCGGATGGGTCGGCTGACCCCGGACGAGGCGCTCACCCATCCGCGTCGACACCAACTCACCAGGGGTGTTGGGGTGGATGGAGCCATCGACGTCGACGTGATGTCGGTCAATGCGCAACCCGGCGACCGCCTGCTTCTCTGCAGTGACGGACTCTCCAACGAACTCTCAAACGAGGCCATCGCCCGTCTCGCGAGTTCGCCAATCCCACTGGACGACGCGGTGAGTGGGCTCGTCGACGCGGCGAAGCAGGCGGGAGGGCGAGACAACATTTCGGTTGTGCTGCTGGAGTTCGACCAAGTCGATGTCGCGGCGAAGCCAATAAGGAAGACCGTGAGCTCGTTGGCGCCACCGGTGGCCCAGGACGCGAGGACGAGTGCCAAGCCATCGCGTCGCCGTCGCCGGTTCACGTGGCGGTTGTGGGTGGCGACGGCCTTCTTCTTGGCGATTGTGGGCGGTTCTTACGCGGTGCTGCACTGGTACGCCTACTCAACGTATTACCTGGGCAACGACAGCGGCACTATTGCCATCTACCAAGGCCAGCCGTCGGGCGTGCTCTGGTTCAAGCCAGTCAAGGTTCTCGATACCGGGTATCTATCCGCTCAGCTTCGAGTGTCAGACCAGATCGCCCTCGGTGCCACGATCAGTGAGCCGACACTCGAGACCGCACGAGAGTACGCGAGGGCACTTCACAGCGCCTGGAAGCTGAGCCAGAAGCCAAGCACCACTACCACCACGTCGGTGGGCGCCACCACGACCACGGTGCGCTCCACTACGACCACGGTGCGCGCCACCACGACCACAGCGAAGAAGAGATAGTTCATGTCACGCCGACTCGGCATCCTTGCTTCGATAATTCTGGTGCTCTTCGTGCTCGTGGCCGCACAGGCGGCGTCCATTCAGTTCCTTCGAGCGCCGGCGCTCGACGCCTCGAATCTGAATCCGCGTAATCACACCAACTCGACGCTGTACCCGAGGGGCGAAATTGTCGCCGCGGACGGAACAATTCTCGCGGAGTCGGTTCGAACGGGGAATAGCGCCTACCCTTATTTGCGCAGTTACCCACTGGGATCACTCACCGCCGGCGTCGTTGGATTCACCTCACCGTTCACCGAGCCCTGGGGGCTCGAGGCCGAGTACAACAGCAACCTGACGGCGCACACGCAGCCCGCGTCGAGCTTCGAGCAGCTTCTCGCACCGACGAGCGCAGCTGACAGTCTGACGCTGACATTGGAGCCGGTCCTGAACAAGATCGCGGCGGCGAACATGACCGGACAAGACGGTGCCGCGGTCGTCATCGATCCTCGCACGGGTTCGGTGCTCGGAATGTACTCCAACCCGACCTATAACCCCACGCTGCTGGAATCGACGAACTCCAAAGAGGTCCTCGCCGCCTTCAAGAGGTACACCACCAACGACGCGCACGGGTTCCCGCCGCTGGGTCTCGTCGCAACCCAACAGACGTTCCCTCCTGGTTCGACGTTTAAAGTCATCACCACAGCCGCGGTCGTCGCGGGGCGACCGGATCTACTGCAGAAGTCCTATCACCACGGGTCCTTCACGACGCTTCCTGACTCGAACAAACTGCTGTACAACGACGGTGGCACCAGTTGTGGTGGAACCATCGCCGTGATGCTGCCGGCTTCGTGCGACCCGGGCTTCGCGTTGGTCGGGCTCGATGTTGGGGCCAAGTTGATGACGTCAACCGCGAACTCGTTTGGCTACAACGAAGTGCCACCGCTTGATTTTCCAAATATCGTGCCCAGTTACTTCCCGTCGGCCGCCTCGTTCACCACCAACCTCGCGGGCCTCGCCTACTCGGCGATTGGACAGGAGAACGTGCGCGCCACGGCTCTGCAACAAGCGCTCGTGGCCGCCGCAATTGCCAACGGGGGCGCCATCATGACGCCTCATCTGATGTCCTCCATCAGTTCACCGGACGGCGCAGTTTTCAAGCGCTTCCAGGACTCGGTGTGGAAGAGGCCCCTGACGTCGGCGCAGGCCGCGCAGATTGTTCCCCTGATGGAAAACGTCGTGAAAGACGGGACGGCCACGACGGTTCATTTCCTGGCGGCTGACGACGTCGCGGCGAAGACCGGCACCGCCCAGACCGGCAACAGCCTGAAGAACACCGATGACTGGATGATCGCCTTCGCCCCGGCGACGCATCCGACGGTCGCGGTCGCGGTGGTCATGCCATTCCAAGCGCAGTCGGCTTATGGCGCGACTGTTGCTGGGCCCATCGTCAAATGTCTCATTGAAGGTGCGCTGGCCTTGCAAGCGGGCCTGCCAACGACCGGTACCTCCACGACGTGCGCGAGTTAGCGCATCGTGATGACAAGGTCGAGAGCGTAGGCTAGAGAAGGTATGGAGCCCGTCAGCGACCCCCGAATCTATTCAAATCGGTACCAGGTCACGCACTTGATTGCTCGCGGCGGGATGGCGATGGTTTACCGTGCGCAGGACCTGCTGCTGAACCGTCCGGTTGCCCTCAAGATTCTCTACCCCGAGCTGGGCGCCGATCCGTTGTTCGTGGAGCGGTTCCGTCGCGAGGCCCAAGCGGCCGCGAATCTCTCGCATCCCAACATCGTGCCGGTGTTTGACTGGGGCGAAGACGGCGGAACGTATTTCATCGTCATGGAGCTCATCGACGGAACGTCACTCGCAGATGTCCTTCGCGGCTCGAGAATCCTGACGGCGTCGCGTTCGGCGTTGATCATCGCCCAGGTCGCCGCCGCGCTCGGCTACGCGCACCGCAACGGTGTCGTGCACCGCGACGTCAAGCCGGGCAACATCCTGATCACGAGTGACGGCCAGGTCAAGGTCACCGACTTCGGCATTGCCCAGGCGATCTCGAGCGAAGACCACCTCGCTGAAGAGGGGTCGGTGATGGGGACCGCAACGTACTTCTCACCCGAGCAGGCTGAAGGTGCATCCGTCGACGGTCGCAGCGATGTCTATTCGTTGGGCGTGGTGCTCTTCGAGATGTTGGTTGGACGACCTCCGTTCATTGGCGACTCACCGGTGGCGGTGTCGAGCCAGCACGTGCACGGCACCGTGCCGAAGCCGTCGGAGTTCAACGACACCGTTCCGCGCGACCTCGAAGCGATCGTGATGCAGGCGTTGGCGAAGTCACCGGGGCAGCGTTACCAGTCCGCCGACGAATTTCGCGCCGATCTCATTCGTTTCAGTGAGGGTCAGCCGGTGCGGGCCGCCGGCTACGGCGGTGCCTTCTTCGGCATTGACGCGACGAGAGCGGTGTCCGCAGTACCTGGCGGCGAGAGAACCCAGGCGGTGCCGGTGATGACGGGGCCCCGCACCGACGTGCGCCGCCGGCGCAGCAACCACACCGGAATCATCTCAGCGGTGGTCATTGTCCTGCTCGCGGTCGCGGGCCTTAGTTACTTCCTGGTGGCCGGAAAGCCTGGGGTGACGTTGATGCCCGACGTTGTGGGCCGATCAACTTCGACAGCGCTGAAGACGCTGCGTAGCGCTGACCTTTTCGTGAGCTCCGTAAAGCCAGTCTCGTCAGCCGAGAAGAAGGGGACGGTCGTCTCCACCGTTCCCAAGGCCGGGGTGAAGGTGAAGAGTCGTGAGTCGGTTTCACTGAAGGTGAGCTCGGGCACGACGACGACGCCCGTCACCGTCCCCAATACCATCGGCAAGTCGCTCAGTGCGGCGGAAGCCCTTTTGGGACTGAAGCATTTGGGGTACAAGGTGGATCAGACCACCACGGCTCCGGCTGGCGCAACCCCTAACACGATTTTGTCGCAGAAACCAGCCGGTGGATCAAAATCGAGGACCGGCGATACGGTGATCCTGTACATCATGGCGCCGCTGACAACGTATCCGGTCCCATCGGTGGTCGGCCAGAGTGAAGTGGGCGCCACGTCAACACTCGTGGGTGACGGACTCTCGGTGAGTCCGACAACGACGTCGAAATGCTCAAACACCATTGCGTCCGGACTCGTGTTAAGTACCGTGCCCGCGACGGGCACGGAGGTGGACGCCGGGACCCAGATCCGACTCATCACGTCATCGGGCGTCTGCAATGTGGTCGTCCCCGACGTCACGGGGTTCACCCTCGGCGCCGCCCAATCGGCCATGACCGGCGATGGCCTTCAGACGTCGCCCTCTGCGGCCGACCCCACCCTCTGCACGCCGGCGCAGGTCGGGACGGTAATCTCCCAAGGTTCGTCGCCGGGCTCGTCAGTGCCCTACAACTCGACGATCAACATAGCGGTCTGTGACGCCAGCACCCAGCCCGCCAGCACCCAGCCCACCAGCGGTTAAGCGCAGCGCTCGTTCGCTAACATCAAGTCCTATGGCAAAGTCCCAATCGAAGCAGAGCAAGGCGAAAACGGTTGGACGCTACGTGTCGGCTGAGAAGCGGGGCCGGATAACCGCGCCCCGCCCCGTGGGCGCCGACCACAGCCCCCACTGGTACGGCTGGTTGCTCATTGACCTGCTGCTCTTTGGCATGCTGGTCATCACCCTCAACTACCTGCAGGTGCTGCCGGGCTCGACGTCATCGTGGTATCTGGTGATCGGACTGGTCTCGATGTTCAGCGCCTTCTACCTGGCCACGCGTTACCGCTGACGACAAAGCCCCCGTGGCGAACCACGGGGGCCGTTGAACAGTCGTTAACCGAGACGCTCGATGATCGTGGCGTTGGCGAGTCCGCCGCCCTCACACATCGTGATCAGTCCGTAACGACCGCCGGTTCGTTCGAGTTCGTTGAGCAGCGTCGCGCACAGTTTCGCGCCCGAGGCACCGAGCGGGTGGCCCAGCGCAATGGCGCCGCCGTTGACGTTCACCTTCGAGAGGTCGGCCTTGTGCTCTTTCTGCCACGCCAGCACGACCGACGCGAACGCCTCATTGATCTCCACGAGGTCAATGTCGTCGAGGGTGAGGCCGGCGCGCTCGAGCACCTTGGTCGTCGCTGGGATTGGACCGGTCAGCATCGTGACGGGGTCGACGCCGGCGAGCGCGAACGTGTGGAACTTCGCGCGTGGCGTGTAGCCCAGTTCGCGCGCCTTCTCTTCGCTCATTATCAAGACCGCCGACGCGCCGTCGGTGATCTGCGACGAGTTGCCGGCCGTAACCTTGCCGTCCTCCTTGTAGGCGGGCTTCAGGTTGGCGAGCGTTTCCACCGACGAGTCAGGACGAATCCCCTCGTCAGCGGTCATGAGCTCGCTGGTGGGTTCACCGTTCTCGTCGCGTACGTAGATCGGGATGATCTCCCGCTCGAAGCGGCCTTCGGCGGTGGCTTGGGCCGCGCGACGGTGGCTCTCGGCCGAGAAGGCGTCAAGGTCTTGGCGTGAGATGCCCCATTGATCAGCGATCATCTCCGCGCCGATTCCCTGGTTCTTGAGCCCGCCCACCGGTTCGTAGCGCGCATGGACGCGAGGTCCCATGGGGAGTCCCGAGTCCTTGCCAATGGACGATCCCATGGCGACCCGACTCATGACCTCAACGCCCGCGGCGACGACAATGTCGTACGCACCGGACATGACGCCCTGGGCCGCGAAGTGCAGGGCCTGCTGGGATGATCCGCACTGGCGGTCAATGGTGGTCGCGGGTACCGACTCGGGCCATCCGGCCGCGAGTACGGCGTTTCGTCCGACGTTGAACGCCTGTTCGCCGACCTGGGAGACACAGCCCATGATGACGTCGTCAACGAGCGCCGGATCGAGATTGTTTCGACTGGCAATGGCGCGTAGAGCTTCGGACGCAAGGTCCACCGGGTGCCAGTTCCTAAGTTTTCCGTTGCGCTTGCCCCCAGGGGTGCGAACGGCATCCACAATGACCGCTATTGGCATTGCATACCCTTTCCTCGTGCGTGGGAAATCCCACCGCGCGAAGCCTAGACGCGCGGTTGGCACTATCGTCGCAGACGTGGGTGACGACAAGAAGAATATGGACCGCTGGCTCGGTGACGGCGGAATGCCCATCATCAGCGCAGTCGGCGGCTCGTTCAACGGCTACGGCGTTGACGGCGAGGACCTGGGCTGGGTGACGGGCGACTTCGTGCCCTTGGTACTCGCGTGCAATCCCCACGGCTCGGTGCAAGCGGGCGTGCACTCCGTACTGCTCGACGCCGCGATGAACTTCGCCATCAACAGCGCGCTGCAGGGCAGGGACCGCACGAACGCCACGATCGAGATGACCACGGAGCTCATGCGACCCGCCATGCTCGACCAGAAGTACACGCTGCGTGGCGAGGTGGTTCGACTGACCCGACAGATCGCCTACGCCGAAGCGACCATCTCCAACGCGGAGGGCAAGCTCGTCAGTCGGGCCACGGGCACCTTCCTCGTGCACCGCGCCGAGCCGGTGAGCTAAATATGGTCGGCGGGAATCTGGCCGAGTCGGCCCGCCTGGTAGTCCTCGAAGGCCTGCTGTAGCTCGGATTGCGTGTTCATCACGAACGGACCGTAGGCCGCGACCGGCTCGCGAATTGGCTCACCGCCGAGAATCAGCACTTCGAACGCTTGCGTGCGCGAGTCCTGGGTTTCATCGGCCGAGAGAACGATCGTGTCGCCGTCAACGTGCACGGCCATCTGCCCCTCGCCTAACGCATGACGATCAAGACCGGCGGCCCCCTGACCGGCGAGCACGTACGTCAACGCGTTGTACTCACGGTTCCACGGCATCGCCAACTGACCGCCCGGGAGGAGCGAGGCGTGCACGATGGTGATGGGTGTGTGGGTGCTTCCCGGGCCCTCAACGTCACCCAGGGATCCAGCGATGAGACGAATGATCGCGTCGCCGTTGTCGTTGGTCAACAACGTCACCGCTCCGGCACCGATGTCCTGGTAGCGAGGGTTCGTCATCTTCAACTTCGACGGCAGGTTCACCCACAGCTGGATTCCGTGGAAGAGACCCCCGGAGTCGATGAGGGCGTCCGGTGGGCGCTCGATGTGCAAAATTCCGGCGCCCGCGGTCATCCACTGGGTGGCGCCATTTTCGATCATGCCACCTCCACCGATGGAGTCCTGGTGCAAGAATGTGCCCTCCATCATGTAGGTCACCGTCTCAAAGCCACGATGTGGGTGCCACGGCGTGCCCTTGGGCTCGCCTGGGCCGTAGTCAATCTCACCCATCTGGTCCAAGTGAACGAAGGGGTCAAGGTCGGCCACTTCGATTCCGGCGAAGGCGCGACGCACGGGAAACCCCTCGCCCTCGAGTCCTCGAGGGGCGGTGGTGATCGACTTCACGCGTCGGGCCCGGTCCTCGGGCTTGGGCGCAACGACGCGGGGGAGTTCCAATGGATTTTCTACGGTGACGGCAGGCATTCAAATACGCTAATGGCGTCGGCGAGTACTAGTTCCGGCGCTCTCGGAAGTAGAGGACGCCGACCCCCAGCACAATGGCGGCGCTGAAGAGCATCGAGACGTTGCCGGGTCCCCAATTGAGGCCGCCGCGGGCGTGCGACACGCCCATCCAGTCGGCGAATGATGCGCCGAGCGGACGGGTGAGAATGTAGGCCGTCCAAAAAGAGCCAATCGCGTTCGCCTTGAAAAACCGAAATGCCACAGCGGGCAACAGGATCAGGAGGATGAAGAGCAGGCCCGAGCTGAAGTAGCCCAGGTGCAGGGTGGTGGCGGTCATGTCGCCCGTTGCCGTTCCCAGAGCGAATGTCGTGGTCACGGTGGCCCAGTAGAAGAGCTCGCGGCGAGTGGACGTGATGCTGTGAATGGAGAGCGTCTTTTCGAAACGGTGCCACGCCACGAAAACCACGGTCAGCGCGACGGCGAAGCCGAACGCGGAGACAATGTAGGGAACCCCGAAACCTACGTGCACGACGTCGGCGCACATGGTGCCGAAGACGCTCACCAAGACCACGGCCGACCAGTAGTTGACGACGAAGAAGCGAGGGCTCCGTAGTTGCCAGTAGACAACAATAGCAAAAACGACGCCACCGCCCACGACCGCGACCTCTGGAGAAAACCTGTGGACGAAGAAGTCCGACGTCGCCTCACCCATAGCGGTCGTGAGGATCTTCAGAAACCAGAACGTCGCATCTACGTCGGGAACTTTGCTGGAACGGAACTTTCGTTGCAGTGAGAGTGGCATTGCGGTCGTCGCTCTACTGGTCAAGAATGGCGAGGTCTTCGAGGAACGTCTGGGGGTCGACGGAGATGAAGAGCGCGCTGGCCTTGGCAATGACGTTGTCACCCGCCTCGACGCGGGCCTCAATGGAGAGCTTTCGCCCGTTCTGCTCCTTCAGCCACGCCCGCGCGGAAATTGGCTCGTTGATCGGTGTCGGTGCGACGTAGGTGATGTTCAGCTGGGCGGTGAACGCGAACAGATCGTTGATGGCGAGCACGAGTCCCATGGTTTCGTCGATGAGGGCCGCGACGATTCCGCCGTGCGCCCGACCCGGCGCGCCTTCGAAGGCCTTGCCCAGGGTCACCTCCATGACCGCCACGTCGCCCTCGCGCCAGAGATAGCCACCTAGTCCCATCGGGTTCGCGCCGCCCGAAACGATCGAGTCCGAAAAGAGTTGGTGCCGTTCGACCTGGCCTTCATCGGGAACCGACATCTTGAAGTTACCGAGGACGCCGCTCGGAAGGGTGCGCTGGCGAAGTCCCGACGAGCGCACCAGGAGAAGCAGCTCGCCCAGGCGACGGCTCAACTCATCGAACTGATCCTCACTGAGATCGTGAGCGACAAAGTCGTGGCCGAGTTCTCGCAATTGCGAGGCGGCCTTCATGCGGCGGTCTTCGTTGGTCACTAGTTGCCGACGTGGTACTTGGCAGCCACACCGAGGGCGCGGTCCAGCCGGGCCGTGTGCACTGCGTGCTCGACGGCGCGGTAGCGCGACTGGTAGCCGTGCTGGGGAGCGAAGGTACACAGCAGCGCCGCCTGGTCTTGAATGGCCCTGACCACTGGGTGATGTTGGTGGCCCAAGTTGGTGTTCACCCATTGAGAGGAAAAGTCCAGGCAGGCGGTTCCGTCCTCGTCGGTGACGTCCTTCACCATAAAGGCGTTGAGTGTGGATTGAGCAGACCACGAGTGAAAAACTGAAGCCTTCTCACGCTCGAGGCTCGTCAATGTGGAGCGATCGTTCGCCATGTCACGTCCTTAAAGTTCCTACCAGAGACGGTAACGCACTCGAGCCGGAGGCCGATGTCCGCCAGCGGCGGCGAGGGGAGGGTTGGCTCGTAGAGACTCCGGTCCTACCTCGGTTTCGACGAAGAACTTCTGGTGGCGTTCGGACAAAGAGAAGCGCTCAACGAGGCAAAGGGCGCTCGAACGGGGCGGAGGGCAGATTTCTCGAGCAATACCAGGGCGGCCGATTTCGTTCACCAGGAAAACGCTCCGGCTCGCAGAGCTTCAACGCGGTCGACCGTAGTTGGACTGGGCATGGCGCGAGAAGGCTCGCGAGATTGTGAAGAAGAGGTCCTTGCTGCACGATGAGCAGCGGCCTCTAGCCCTACGTTGTTTTCGGAGCCAGTAAGTCCTTGAGTTCGAGTTTCAACACCTTGCCAATGGCGCTGCGCGGGAGCGAGTCAATAATCCGTACTTCGGAGATCCGCTGGTGTTTGCCCAGCGAATCATTCGCGAAGGAGCGAAGCGTCTCGACCTCGATCTCGATCTCGATCTCGGCGTCCACCTTCAACACAACGAAGGCGACGGGAGTCTCACCCCACTGGTCCGAGGGCTTGCCGATCACGGCCACCTCCTCGACGGCCGGATGATCGCTGAGGGCGGTCTCCAGGTCGATGGGATAGATGTTGAAGCCGCCCGAGATGATCATGTCCTTCTTGCGCCCGACCAGTGTGACGAAGCCATCCTCGTCGACGCTCGCGATGTCGCCGGTACGGATGTAGCGCAGGCCGTCCGGGCTCCACCACTCCGCTTCGGCAGATTTGTCCGGCTGATTGAGATAGCCGTCCATCATTGCGGCCGATCGACCGACGATCTCGCCCGCCTGGCCGGGCGGGAGGATCCGGCCTTCATCGTCAATCACCTTCAGATCTGCGGAAGCGGGCCAGGTGCCGATCGTGTGCAGTTTGTCGGGGTGCTCGTGGGCGAGCAGCATGCACGAGACGCCGCCCTCGGTCATCCCGTAGATCTCCAACAGCCCGCCCGGCCAGCGTGACAGCACCTCGCGCTTGAGCTCGGCGGGGAAGGGCGCCGACGTTGAGAACTTCATCTGAAAACTGGAGAGGTCGAAGTTGTCGAACTCTGGCACCTCCAGGATGCGCCGGTACTGCACCGGAACAAGCATCGCGACCGTCACCCGATGACGCTCGCACAGCTCAAGAAATCCGCGGGCGTCGAACTTGGGCATCAGTACGCAGGTGGCACCGCCCGCGAGAGCCGGGAGGAAACTGACCAGTGTGGTGTTGGAATAGAGGGGTGTGGAGAGGATTACGACTGCTTGCGGTCCGTAGCCCGCGGGCAGAAGGGTCACGATGTGCGCCCAGCGCATCCGGTGCGAATGCACGATGCCCTTGGGAGTGCCGGTGGTGCCCGACGAGTAGATGATATTGAAAGACTGATCGGAATCGATCGGAATCGGCTTCGGTGTCGCGCCCTCGGGTGCCAGCCAACGATCGAATCGGTCGCCTTCGGCATTGGCATCGAGAGCGATCCGGCGCGCGGAGATTGCGGTTGACACCGGCGCGAGATGGCTCGAGACGCCGGCGTCGCTGAAGAGGTGCGTCGCACCGCAGTCGTCGAGCATGGTCAACAATTGCTCGGGGCTAGCTGACGGGGGCAGTGGCGCGACCGTGGCCCCCACGCGCAGGATGGCGACGAAGAGCGCTACGTACTCGACCGAGCTCGACGCGCAGATCGAGACCACGTCCCTTGGCTGGACGCCGTCGCGCTGTAGCGACGCCGCGGCGCGGTCCACTAGAACGTCCAGATCCTTGTATGAGATCTGGCGGTCCTCGCAGATCACCGCCGGTCGAGAAGGATGCTCAGATGCGCGCATCCGGAACAGGTCGTCGAGTGTTCCAAATTCCAGCGCCACGTATTCCGCGATGTCCACGTCGATCCCCTTGTCAGGTCGTACTGCCCGTTACTGCGCCCTGAGCCTACTGAGGCCCAAGAGAAAGTCTCCTGTGCCGCCAAGTACCCGTCAATCGACAGGCTTGGTAGTGTTCGGCCCGCGAACCAAACCGATTTCGTTTGTGCTTTCCTCGAGGGTTTGGNNTTGTCCGAACGTTTGTCCGAACGTTTGAGGGGGAATTATCCAAATCCCTCCTGGTGGGGCTAGTAAGAATCGAACTTACGACCTCGTCATTATCAGTCCGCCTCTAATTCCGCAGCTCCTGATCAAAGCGTTACGACGAGTCGGCAGGACGTGTCGAATCTGGTGGTTCGTGAAGCTCGGGGGACTACGGGGGGACTTAATTCCGAAGGTATCTCCGCCAATTCATGGCGGTCGACTTCATCGAAATTCTCTCTCATGTCGAGTGTGCGCACCCTCTCCAAGTCCCCGGTCCACGAGGGCGTCCGGTTTTTGTTCGCTGCGGAAGCAGAGATGCTAGCTATTGCGCTCACTGCTCGAAGATTGTGGTTGGGGACTGGGCGGCGATAATTCGTTCGGGGGTGTTTGATCCACCCGATGGTGAGACGTACGCGTGGTTCTTCCTTACGCTCACCGCGCCAAGTTTTGGCCCGATTCACCGAGTGCCACGTCAGGGGCAACAGCGGTGTCGCTGCGGCGGTCTTCACGATTCTGACGACGGTGATCTTCGTGGTGTTGCTATTGATCCCGATAGTTACGACTACGA
>PLKM01000076.1 GCA_003141095.1 Acidimicrobiaceae bacterium
ACGGTTGATCTGTGACACTCTGCCGCCAATGACCTCAATTCAAGGAATGAGGAGGTGGCCCGAGTACCCATGGAGATCAGCAAGATGGAACGACGCTATGACGCGGTGAACGCGGTCATGCATGGCGACTTCACCGTCACCGAAGCAGCGCAGAAGTTCGGGGTTAGGTGTCTACTTGAAAGTCGAGCAGAAGATAACCGGACGGAGAGGCGACGTTACTGGTCAGCGTCAGCCGCTTCGATGAGCCCTTTTCGAAGAGCTTTCGTCCGTGCATCTGCAGTGCCGGGGCGACGACGAGCCTCAATTCGTCAACCAGGCCGCCCTCGAGCAGCGCTTGGGTCAGTGCGATGCTCCCGTGGACCCCAATATCGCCACCGGACCGCCTCTTCAATTCGGTCACGAACTCGAGAAAACCACCAGCGATGACCGTGGTATTCGCCCAGGTCTCTCCAAGCGTCGTCGAGGTCACCACGAATTTTTCGACGCCGTTTATGAAACTGGCGAACGGCTCGATGTCGCTGGTCGGCCAGAAGTCGGCCCAGTCGTCATAGGTTCGACGCCCGAGGAGCACCGTGTCCTGGGTGGCGATGACGCGGCCGAGGTTCTCTCGCATCACGTCATCAAAATCGGTGACGAATTCGTCCGGATGCTCCGCAACACCGTCAAGAGACAATAACTGGTAGGCGACTAACTTGCGCACCACGTCATCTCCTTGTTCTGAGTGGGGACCGACCGCAAAGACGTCCGAGCGCTCATCGGTCGATCTCGTCTTGCACGTATGCCTCTAATCTACGACCATTGATTGTCGCTTAGAGGAGTCGGCGGCTTGACGTAAGGCTCCAACTTGAACTGGACATGGAGCACCGACTCGGCGATATGACAGGTTCCGGGTTCAGGTTCTGCATCTGAAGATCGCTGCGTGTTTTAGGTAAGGCGGGCAAACTACGAGGGTTCGACGTAACGGGCCGAACAGACCTCATTTTTCTCCAACACCACGAAACCAGGCCGACAGGTAACGACACGATCCCAGTTAAAACAAAGACCATCCTTGATCACAGCTCACCCTTTGCTTCGCGACGGGTTTGCTGGAGGGTCTCGGCGGTGACCGCTCGTTCGCCCTCTCCACGCCGGCGGCGCACGATGGTCTTGACGGTGTCCTCATCGTGGATGCTGAGCGCGCAGAACGCACCGATCGCCGCGATTCCCGCGGCAATCTGAAAGGCCACCCGGTAGGCGTTCATGTTGACGACGCTCTGGCCCGCCACCTCGTGCACCGGATGCAGGGCAGCGACCACCGTGGTCAAGATAGCCACCCCCATGGCCGCACCGATCTGACGCTGGGCGTTGAAGATGGTTGACGCGTGTCCGATCCTGTCCTTGGCAATAGTGGCGAACGCCACGGCCTGGGACGGGAGGAACACTCCGGACATGCCAATCCCGAGAACGAAGACCGCCGCACGGACCCACCACAAACTGGTTCCCAACGTGACTTCGGAGAGGAGACCCATCATCACGGCGGCCACGAGTAGTCCGGCCAGCATGACGCGACGTGGGCCCAGTACGCGAAGGGCGCGACGGGTACCCAGACGTGCTCCCGCCATTACACCGAGGGCTTCGGGAAAGACGCTCAAGCCAGCGTGCAGGGCGCTCAGGTGCAGGGCGTCCTGCAAGAAAATTGCCAGCAGGTAGAGCACGCCAAGGAAGGCCGATCCCCCGAGGCTCATCACGAGGACGGTGGACCGGAAGAGTCGATTCGTAAACAGCCGTAGATCCAGCATGGGGTCTGAGGCGCGTAGTTCCACGATCACCATGGCCACGGCCAGCACGAGGCCAACGGCAATGCTGACCAGCACGCGCGTCGAGGTCCAGCCGACGTTCGGCCCTTCCGATATCCCGTACATGAGCAGGCCGAGGCCCAACCCGGCGAGCAGGAAACCCGGTACGTCGAAGCGTCCAACGGACTCAGGACGTTGCTCGGCGAGAAAGATCAGGCCGAAGATGATGGCGAAGGCCCCGATCGGTGTGTTCACGTAGAACACCCAACGCCACGACAGTTCACTGACGAAGAAACCACCGATCACCGGGCCCAGGGCGGGGGCGAGCACCGACGCGGGCAGGAGTATCGAAGAGGCACGTATCCGCTCTTCGGGCGGGAAGACCCGGAACAACATGGCGAGCCCGACCGGCGTCATGAAACCGGCACCGGCCCCCTGCAGCACCCGAAACGCCACCAGCTCGGTCAAGTTCGACGCCAGTCCACAGAGCGCTGAGGCGATGGTGAAGATGACAATGGCACCGAGCAGGACCCGCCGGGCTCCGAACCGATCGCCCAACCACGACGAGCACGGAATGAAGACGGCCAGGCTGACCAGGAATGCGATGACGGTGGCCGCGGCCGCGGCGGGCGTGGTGTGGAAGTCCCGAGCGATGGTGGGCAACGCCACGTTGACGATGGTTCCATCCATGACGGCCATGAACATCGACGCGACATAGACCACGCTCACGGCGACCTTTTGATTCATCGTTCGATACGCCAACTGCCGCTCCCTAGGGCCCTGCGGCGAGGGTCAGCGCTCGCCGAAATAATGCGACCTGACGTGCTGCACGGACTCCTCGTCGGGACGGGCGAAGTAGAAGCCCTTACGCGCAGGATACAAACCCGTGCGCTGGTAACGGCGAACACGGTCTTCGCAGGTGGCGAGCGTGACGCCGAGCGAGTCAATCACGGGAATGTCGTCGACGCGCGTGACACCATGAGCGGCGAGCAGCACGTTGAGCGGACCCTCACCGGGCACGATGACCTTGGCCCCTTGCTCGATGGCTCGTCGAGCGGCGGCGACGAAGGCCTCCTTCAGCGCCTTCGGATCCTCGTAGCCCTTTAGGACGTCACCGAACTCTCGTTCGATCGACACGATCGGGCCCACGAGATCCCCGAAACCGTAAAGGATCATGTTGCGACGCAGCTGATCCTGCAAGGCCTCGATGAAGTTCACGATGCCCACTTTGGGGCCGAGCGTCGCCGCGTACGCCACTGAAGCGTTGCCGTAGGCAACGACGGGAATGTCGATGAGGGTGCGAACCTCTTCGAATCCCGTATCGGGAATTGTCGCGATCATCACGGCGTCGTAACCCTCGCGCGCCGCGCGCAGCGCGTTGTCGATGAACTGGTTCTTGTGCAGTCCCGCGAGATAGGTGTAGCCGATGTGGGTCCCCGGGTAGGAGGTCGGATACGTCCCGTTAGCCATGCCGTGATAGTCGAGCTGCGTGCCGGGCGAGGCTTGACCTTCCAGGTGGCGCCGCAGTGTCTGGAAGTAGGGGCCCACGTCATCGAGCACCGTGAAACTCTGGTACCAGATCTTCATTTCGAGGTTCCAACCGCGTGCTGGGCACCGATGCGTCCGAAGACCGCCCCGCGAAGAACGGACGTCGATCCGGTGTAGTTCGAGTAGTACAGGCCCGTCATCTCGCCCGCCGCGTAGAGGCCCTTAATCGCCCGGCCGTCGCGATTGAGCACCTGGGCCTGCTCGTTCGTGCGCAGTCCGCCGAAGGTGAAGACGTTGGCCGCCATGATGGGATACGCGTGGAAGGGACCTCGCTCGATGCGCGTGGCCCAGTTCGACTTCGCCGGCGCCAACCCGCAGGTGGACTTACCGTCGGGTTTCGTGTGATCGAATGTTTCGGGACCACAGGCCGCGTTGTAGGCGGTAATCGTCGCTTCGAGTACCACGGCGTCGACACCGAGTTCACCCGCGAGCTCGGCCAACGTCTGGCCAACGATGGGTGGCTGGTCGGTGCGCAGAGCCGTACGGATATTCGGCACGCCCTGGCCCGTCGCGTCCAGGATCAGGTAGGCGACGCCGCTGGTCTGGGCCTGGATGCGCCGCGTGATGCGCTCGTAGAAGGCGTCCACCGGCCCGGGCGCCTCATCGACGAAACGCTCGCCCTCACCATTGATGAGGACGCCGTAAGGAAAGGCGAAGATGGCGGCCTCGGGCACGCCGGAACGTGGGTCAATCGGCTCCGCGTGAAAGAGCGCGAAGNNCGCGAAGTTGCCGGCGCTTCCCGCGCCGATGGCGAGCGCCATCTCGATGCCCTCGCCCTTGTTGTAGTGGCCACCAACGGCGACGGGCCGACAGAGCATGCCGAGGGGTCCGTGGAAGCGGCTGAGCATTTCACTGTTGCCCTCGTAACCACCGCAGGCCAGCATCACCTGACCGTGCAAGGTGAGCATTCCGTCGGGTCCGAGCGCCTCGAGACCAGTGACGATCCCGTCGCTCACCACC
The DNA here is from genome assembly GCA_003141095.1 of Acidimicrobiaceae bacterium. Taxonomy (GTDB): domain Bacteria; phylum Actinomycetota; class Acidimicrobiia; order Acidimicrobiales; family RAAP-2; genus RAAP-2. The sequence goes on from PLKM01000076.1 coordinate 4,284, forward strand.
AGCGAGCGGGCTGTGGTCTCGTAGGAAACGGCCACCGACGTCGCCTCCAGCGCGCCGGTCAGGGACTCGATGAGCGCCAAGCCGCCGCCGACGGGCGAGAGCCGAGTCGTGGACGTCGTGAGGAATGGCGTGGGCAGGCTGTCGAAGCGCACGCCGAAGGAACTCAACCAGTTCAACGTCGGACCGGCTTGGGCGACCAGCGTCTCGACGTAGTTGAAGTCCACGATGTTGAGCGTCCTCGTGGGAGCGGACCACGAGGCTCGGTCGTTCAGCGTCTCCATGAGCAGGCTCGGGTCGGGATGCCCCATGAAGTCGCCGAGGAGAGCGCCCGCGAGGTCCTCTGCGGGCTCGTCGATCGATTTCATGCGCATGAAGGCTTCGGTGTAGCGCGTGTTGCCGCCGCTCACGCCACGCGGTGCGCGATCGATCACGGCCACCTCGGCGCCGGCGTCGTGGGCGGCGAGCGCAGTGCTGAGACCAGCAATTCCCATCCCGACAACGATCAGGTCGGCGTGAAGCTCCCTCATCAGCCGGCTCCTTCCAATTGCGCGAGGAAGTCCTCGCTCGACAGCACCGTCGAGAAAAGCGGGAAGATCCGCTCGATGGCGAACGTATGGAGTTCGGGTTGGAACGAGGCGCAGCAGTCCTCGAGCACGGTGACCTGGAATCCCAGGTCCGTTGCGTGCCGTGCGGTCGCCTCCACGACCAGGTTCGTCGCCACGCCGAGCAGGACAAGCCGGTGAAGGCCCCGCGTCGCCAGCATCTCGAGCAGCGGCGTACCGACGAACGCGTTCACGGCGCCCTTGGAGATGATCGGTTCGCTTTCGAGCGGTGCGAGCGAGGCGACGAAGGCCGCCTCGGGTGAGCCGACCAGCATGGCCCGCTCGTTGACGTAGGTGTCGAAACGAGCCGAGCGATTGGTGCGCAGTTCGTAACTCGGATCGAAGGCCAGCCGGACGTGGACAACGGGTGTCGACGTCGAGCGAGCGCCGGCGAGGACGCGACCGGCGCGTTCGAGCACACCTCGCTCGGTGATCTGCGCCGCCAGTGCCGGCAATCGGCAGTGGGGCCCGTCTTCACAGAGGGCGACTTGGTAGTCGAGCATCAAGACGGCGGTATCGGTCATTTCATGTCCTTCGTTGTGCTCACCACGCCGACCAACCGCCGTCGACATAGAGAACTTGTCCAGTGATGTAGTCGGATCCATTCGACGCCAGCAGGCTGATGATGCCGTCGAGATCACGGGCGGGATCGCCGAGTCGCTTGAGCAGGGTGCGCTCTTCCATCCAGCGCAGGGTGTCCGGGGCGTCCTTCAATGCAGCCGTCATGTTCGTGGGGTAGAAGACGCCGAGCGCGAGGCAGTTCACCTGCACGCCGTGCGAACCGAATTCACTCGCCATGGAACGGGTGAGGTTGGCGACACCCGCCTTCGAGGCGTAGTACGCCGACTCGGGAACGGGGCCCACCCGTTCGGCGTAGACGGTGGCGAAGTTGATGATCTTGCCGTGCGCGGCGGCGGTCATCACCCGGCCCGCGGCCCGATTAAGCAGCCACGTGCCGGTGAGATTCACGTCGAGGACCCGCTGCCATTCCTCCAGGGTGGTCTCGGCGACGGCTTTGCGCAGCATGACGCCGGCGGCGTTGATCAGAACGTCGAGCCCGTGGTCGCGGGCCACCGACGTCACGCACGCGTGGACCGACGCCTCGCTCGTCACGTCGCACGAGAGCGGGCTCACCGCACAACCTTCATCGCGCAGGATGGCGACGGTCTCGTCGAGATTCGCCTGCGCCGACGGGTGGTCAGCCACGCTCACGTGCGCACCCCATCGTCCCGACACCAGTGCCGCGCGCCGGCCGAGATCGCCGCCGGCGCCGACCACGAGGACGGAGCGACCCCGCAACGAGAAGAGGTCGGGTTCGCTCACTGGCCGCTCGCGACGAACTGCGCGGCTCGTTGGCCCGCGAGTCGGCCGAAGATCGACGACTTGCCCAGTGACGTGCCCGTCACGTAGCCGTTGCCGTGAAAGCCGCCGGTCACTTCCCCGGCGGCGTACAGGCCCGGGATTACCGCTCCGTAGACGTCGGTGACCCGCGTCTCGGTGTCGAACGTTATCCCGCAGTACGTCGCGAGCAGGACGGTCGTCGAGGGAAAGCCGTAGAAGGGTCCACGGACAATTGGGGTCGGCGTACCCACGCCACCGCACAGCGTGGTGCGGCCGAAGGCGTCCGACGTCCCGTTTTGAATCGCCTCGTTATAGGCATGCACCGTCGCGAGCGTCGCCTCGACGTCGATGCCCAGTCCATTGGCGAGATCCTCGAGCGTGTCGGCTTGGTGGATCTGGCCGGCTTCGAGACGACGTCGGAAGTCGTAGATCGGCACGGCGGACTCCGACTGCGCCATCGCCTGCTCGTCGAAGATCTGATACGCGAGCGATTCAGGCTGCGCCAGGCAGGCGTCACCGAGCACCTTGTAGGGCAGGGACTCGTTGATGAATCGCTCACCGTGACCGTTGACGGCGATCGCTCCCTTGTAGACCACGAGGATGCCCGTCCCCTCCTCGGCGGACGAACGAAACGGGAAGATGCCGAAGGTTCCCTTGATGTAGGGCAGATCGGCCAGCCCGGCGCCGATCTTCGCCGCCATCAACAGCCCGTCTCCCGTGTTCCCCTCGCCGCCGGCGCGCAGCGCGTGCGCCATCGCCGGCGCGAAGCGTCTCAGCATCGACTCGCTTCGCGAGAAACCACCGGACGCGAAGATCACCGCGCCCGCGTGCACCCTCTTGTCGCCCGATGCTGTACGGAGCGTTGCCCCTTCGACGCGCTCGCCCTCGATCAAGAGCCTGACGGCCGATGTCGAGAGATCGATGACGCCGCCTTTCGCCCGGGCGCGGCGCGCGAGCTCCGTTACGAGAGCCCACGTATCAACAGGGTGCGAGCGCGGCACTGATTGACCCGAACCAGCGTGGGGTTCACCAAAGACAACGCCCACGTCCTTCAGCCAACGGTACGTCGCCAGCTGCTCGCCACAGTAGAGGTCGAGGAGCGCGGGATCGCTCATGGCGAGCCCCGTCGACGCGAGGTCCTCGCGAAGCCGAGCCGACGAGTCCGCAATGCCACAGCTCCGCTGCTCGTCGGTGCCCGCGAATGCCACGAGACCGCTGCTCAAGACGGTGCTGCCACCCAGGGCGGTGGTCTTCTCGACGAGCCGTGCACTTCGCCCGGATTCCAACACGGCGTCGAGGGCGCAGAGTCCGGCGAGTCCGCCGCCGATGATGAGGACGTCGACGTCGTTGGAATCCGCCACGGCTAACGCGCCTCGGGCGTAGCGGCGTAGCGGCGTTCCAGCTCGTCGAACTGGGGCTTGCGCACGAGCCGCTGGCGCTCCGCCCAGCCGGTGATGTGGCCTTGCATGCGCGGCGTGATCCGCCCCTCGGTCTTCAACTCACTCAGGATCTGCTGCATCGCGAACATCGAGGCCTGCAGCGTGAGGTTGGCAAAGAGGGCAACGCGAAACTCGCCCAACTCGCTGATCGGCAGCAGCGGCGTCTTGCCGCCCTCCACCAAATTGACGACGTGCGGCACCGCCAGTCGTTGGGGTAGCGAGAGGAGCTCCTCGCGTGACTGGGGTGCCTCGATGAACACGATGTCGGCGCCGGCGTCCATGAACGCCTGAGCCCGTTCCAGGGCGGCGTCCAGACCGTCGAGGGCGCGGGCGTCGGTACGCGCCACGATCACGATCTCCTTCGAGCGCGTGTCGACGGCCGCCTTGATCTTCTGCACCATTTCGTCAACTGGGATGACTGCCTTGCCCTCGAAGTGGCCGCACTTCTTGGGAGAGACCTGGTCCTCGAGCTGCAGGGCGTCGGCCCCGGCGCGCTCGAGGGACCGCTCGATCTCCAGCTCGGCCGCCTCGCGTCCGGCCCAGGTGGCTCCTTCGACCGACTTGCCGGGCTCGAGGTCCTTGNNCCCGGCGCGCTCGAGGGACCGCACCGTGTGCGCGACACCGAGGGCGTTCCCGAAGCCGGTGTCGGCGTCGACGACGATCGGTACTGCGACGGCGTCACGAATGGCCGCAACGTGGGCCGCGACCTCCGTCAACGTCACGAGGCCGATGTCGGGTAACCCATAGAAGGTGTTGGCGATGCCGGCACCGCTGACGTAGAGCGCCTCGAAGCCGGCGTCCTCGACGATGCGCGCGCCCAACGCGTTCGCGACTCCGGGCAGCACGAGCAGCGGGCCGTTCGCGACGCGGTGGCGAAGCCATGTCGTCGTAGTTGGAGTTGTCATTGTGATCGCTTCCTCGTCAATCTGTACTTCGATGTACTGCTGGGGAGTTGAGTCCCGCTCCGACA
>PLKM01000071.1 GCA_003141095.1 Acidimicrobiaceae bacterium
CAGAAGTGCAACCTTGCATTGGCTGTGAGAATCGAGAATGCGAATCAGTCGCGGTAACGAAGCACATCAATTTGTGGGGGATACTGTGAAGTGATATGAGAACAGTCCCGCTCTATCGTTGGCAGGCCTGCATCATCTGCGCGGCAATTGCTTGCGCATCGATTTTCGTGTCGAGCCCGGCTCTAGCGAACTCTCTTCCCAGTGAATTGTGGGCCTCATCTTCGACCACATCTCCGACAATCTGTTTGGCCACGTCAAATACCTCAACGTGTCTGGCCGTCGTTGCAGTGGCTAATTCGAACACGAAGCAAGACCAGATATCGAAATTTCTCAAGAAACTTTGGAAGGTCAATGCGGTGAGTGGCCCGCCGATTCTTGGATTCTATGAGTTGCAACGTTGTGCCAACCCAGGACCAGCTCCTTATCTGATCACTTGCGTTCTTTGGTCAAGCGCATCGCACCACAACGCATCGCAACTCAGCCAAGAATTCAAATCGTCTCAGTTGTTCCAAATCATTAACACCACGTCCTTTGGGCACTCAACCGCGACGTCAAAGGCCGAATTCGAGTTTTACGCCTGTCTTCAAATTTCAGTTCCGCCATTACCGGGACCAGGCGCATTCGAGGCGATATCGCTGCCCGACTCAACTCTTTCGGCACTCTCTAGGTCAGGCAGCGTCGCCTTAGAGAGTGCTGCTCGAGACTTTTCAGCGGCGGCGCGTGAGCAGAGCTTCCTAGCGATGAGAAGCGCGCTCGTCAAGGGAGTGACGGCATGTCATCGACTTGGCCTACAAACTGCGAAGTAGGGCCAGCAAAAAGTGAGCAGCTGGCAACCCTTCCAGTGAATCGCTGTTTATCGCCTAGCGAAAAGCGAAAAACATGTATTTGAGATCGCTAGTGTCGGAGGTCCGACGTGAACCCCAACGCCGCATCGTTCGAATTAGCTCGCCATATTGCGTAGTGGAGTCATCCGTTTTTAAGGCATCGAGTCCTCCTAAAAGATCGGAAAACTTCGCAGTCGGGGTTTACTGCGAACAGCCACCATGAGCATCAACGCTCTTGGAAGGGCGAGGGCGTCGCTGGGAAGTCGTTACCCATTCCGGCCGAGTCGTCAGTACTGACCGGGCGTGCGACCAAGCCAGCACCGCACATTCTCTAATTATGGACTAAATACCTGACTGGACGAGGTCCGTCTGCCGGATGCACGAGGCATACTTGCGACTGTACAGTGGCCGAAGTTGGCGAAATTCATCGGGGGAAACTATGAGTACTTACAAGGATGTCTGGGAACGAAGCATTAACGATCCGGTGGGCTTTTGGGGCGAAGCGGCCAAGGGCATTGACTGGTACCGCGAGCCCACAGTCATCTTGGACGACACCACGGCACCCATTTACCACTGGTTTTCCGATGGAATGCTGAACACCTGCTTCAACGCCCTCGATCGACACGTAGAAAATGGTCTCGGCGATCAGCTCGCCCTCATTTACGACAGCCCGGTCACTGACACCAAGTCCACCTATACCTACCATCAACTACTCGACGAGGTCGCCCACTTCGCGGGCGTGTTGAAGGCCCTAGGCGTCGAAAAAGGCGACCGGGTCGTTATCTATATGCCAATGATTCCCCAGGCCGCCATTGCGATGTTGGCGTGTGCTCGCCTTGGTGCGGTTCATTCGGTGGTGTTTGGAGGATTCGCCGCGCACGAACTGGCGCTGCGCATTGAAGACGCTCAACCCAAGATCGTGGTTTCCGCTTCGTGCGGCATCGAGGTTAATCGGATCATTGAGTACAAGCCACTCATCGACGCCGCGCTCGACGAGTCAACGCACAAGCCCACGCACTGCGTGATCTTTCAACGGCCGCAGGCCACTTCGTCGATGATGCCCGGGCGCGACGTCGACTGGGTTGAGGCCATGGATCGCTCAACGCCGGCCGAGTGCGTGCCCGTCGCGGCGACCGACCCCCTCTACATCCTCTACACCTCTGGGACCACGGGACGTCCGAAGGGCGTCGTGCGTGACAACGGAGGACACGCGGTTGCGTTGCATTGGAGCATGTCGCACATCTACGACACCCATCCCGGAGAAGTCTTCTGGGCCGCCTCGGACGTGGGTTGGGTTGTGGGGCACTCTTACATCGTCTACGCGCCACTACTCGCTGGCTGCACGACCGTGCTCTACGAAGGCAAGCCCGTGGGGACTCCCGATGCGGGTGCCTACTGGCGGGAGATCTCCGAATACGGCGTGAAAACGCTCTTCACCGCTCCCACTGGCTTTCGCGCCATCAAACGAGAGGACCCGTCCGGCGCGCTGCTCGCCCAGTACGACATGTCGAAATTCCGATACCTGTTCCTCGCGGGAGAACGTCTCGATCCTGAAACGTACTCGTGGGCGAGCGACCTGCTCGGTGTGCCGGTCATAGATCACTGGTGGCAGACCGAGACTGGCTGGCCCATTGCTTCGAACCACATGGGCCTCGATCCCATGGAAGCGAAGGCCGGATCGCCCACGGTGCCGGTACCAGGCTTTGATGTGCGGATTTTCGACGAGACCGGCGAGGAAGTGGAGACCGGAAAAGAAGGCTTGATCATGATCCGCACCCCTCTCCCTCCAGGCTGCATGGCACAGGTGTGGGGAGACGACGACAAGTTCTTCGACGCGTATTTGAGCCACTCCCCCGGTTACTACCTGACTGGTGACGGTGGTCACTTCGACGAGGACGGCTACCTCTTCGTCATGGGCCGAGTCGATGACGTCATTAACGTGGCGGGCCATCGGCTTTCAACCGGTGAGGTCGAGGAGATTCTTTCTTCGCACCCTGACGTCGCGGAGTGCGCGGTGATTGGCGTCGTTGATGACCTTAAGGGCCAAGTTCCCCGGGGCCTCGTTGTGCTGAAGGCGGGCGTGGATCGAGATCATGAGGTGATCGCCGCTGAGTTGGTGCAGCGCGTTCGCGACCAACTCGGGGCGGTGGTTTGTCTGCGACAGGTTGACGTAATTTCCGCCCTGCCCAAGACCAGGTCGGGCAAGGTGCTGCGCAAGAACATGCGCTCAATCGCCGACGGCGTGGATATTCCGGTGCCTTCAACGATTGACAACCCGGCCGCTCTCGAGGCGTTGAGGCCCATCCTGCGTTCCGTCTAAGAGCCGTTTGCTTCTCATTCAGTCGATTGGTCGTGCCTCGCGGCTCGTCGCGTCGTTGTGGACGAGGTTTTGGGCCCGAGGACGGACGACGAACTTTTGTCCCACGACGGGATTGAGGGCTTTGGCCTGATCGTGCGTCAGTTGGACCCACGTCGATTCGCTGGTTTGATTGGTGAGAACAACTCGAACCTCGAAACCGAGTCGAACAACCTCGGTGACGGTCCCCTTCTCCCCCTCGTCGCCGTCGAGGGCGAGTTCGAGCTCGTGCGGTCGATAATCAATCCCCCAGAGCGTGGTAATCGGTCCCAGGAAACCGGCCACGAAATCCGTGGCCGGGTGGTCGTAGACGAACGAGGGCTTTCCGGCCTGTTCGATCTTCCCGTCATTCAAGATGACCAACCGATCGGCGATCTCCATTGCCTCGCTCTGGTCGTGCGTCACCAGAATTGTCGTAATCCCCAGTTCCCTTTGCAGTGAACGGACCCAACTTCGAAGCTCACCACGAACCTGAGCGTCCAGGGCCCCGAAAGGTTCGTCGAGCAGCAGCACGTCTGGTTTGATCGCCAGAGCCCTGGCCAGGGCCATACGCTGGCGCTGGCCACCGGAGAGTTGGTGAGGATACCTGTCCGCGAACTCCTCGAGGCGAACGAGGCCGAGCAGTTCATCGACCTGCGCCTTGCGCTGGGCGCGAGGGATTCTCTGGACCTTCAGTCCGTAAGCGATATTTCCAAAGACGCTGAGATGGCGAAATGGCGCATAGTCCTGGAAGCAGAATCCAATATGGCGATCCCTCGCCGGCGCCTTCGTGACGTCGCGGCCGCTGAGTAGGACCCGACCGCTGTCCAGGGGCGTGAGTCCCGCGATGATCCTCAGAAGGGTTGACTTTCCCGAACCCGAAGGTCCGAGCAGGGCCGTCATCTCGCCTTCTGCGAAGACATCGGTGATGTCATCGAGGACGAGAAGATGACCGAATGATTTGGATACTCCGTCAAGCGAAACTGTCATGACGTTTCCTTTCTAGGCGGTGCCGGGCCACTCCGATGACGACGAGCACGAGTACTGAAACAAGAGCGAGCAAGAGGGCGCCGACGAAGCCCTGGTAGCCATTGAAGTTTTCGAAATTGGCGCCTATGTTGAGCGTCAGCGTTTGAGTCAGCATGGCGATGTTGCCCGAAACAATCAGCACGGCGCCGTATTCTCCAATGACACGAGCCAGCGTCAACGTGACACCGTAGGCGCAAGCCCAGGCGATTGATCGCAACGTGATAGTAAAGAAGATACGAGTCGGCTTGGCGCCCAGAGTCGCGGCGGTCTGTTCCTGGTGGTCGCCAATTTCGCGAAGCAAGGGGATCACTTGACGTGAGACCAGCGGCAACGAGACGAAAATAGAGGCCACGACAATGCCGGGCAGCGAGAACATCACCTTCCAGCCGAGTTTTGAAAAGGTCGATCCAAACCAGCCATTTTGGGCGTACGCCAGTTCGAGAATGAGACCCACAACGATCGGAGAGATGGCGAGCGGAATATCGATGAGCACGTCAAGTACGTGGCTTATTCGAGAAGGATGACGTACGATCCACAGCGAAGCACCAATGCCAAAGAAGACGTTGAGTGGTACTGCAAGAACAACCACCTTGGCCGTCAAGAGGATCGCCTCGTCCATTGCGTGGTCGTGCAGCGCCGCCCAGAGAGCGGCCCAACCGTGACTGAAGGCCTGCTGAAAGACGAAAACGAGGGGAACGCCGAGCAGGGCGGCGACGTAGAGCAGCACGAGGCATCGTAGAGCCAGTGAGGGCCGCTTCATCCTCGCCGCCTCGCCAGGCGCCGGGCAATGACGTTGCTCGCGATGAGGACCACGAGAGCACAACTCAAGAGAACGAACGCGACCGACGCCGCGCTCGAAACCTGCCCCGACGAAACAAGTGAGTAGACGTAGGAACTGGCCACTTCAGAGCGATACGGAAGATTGTTGGAAATGAAGACGACGGAACCGTACTCGCCCAGTGCTCGCGCGAATGCGAGTCCCGTGCCGGTCAACAATGCGGGCAGTATGGCCGGTAACGTGATCGTGCGAAAGACGTGAAACGGCGACGCGCCCAGCGTTGAGGCCGCCGCCTCGGCGTCGAGTGAGAGCGACTCGAGCACGGGCTGGACCGAGCGAACGCTGAACGGAAGGGTCACAAACATGATGGCGACCGTGATGCCCACCCAGCTGCCGGTGATGTTCACGTGAAACGGAGAGAGTGGACCGTAAAGGGTGTAGAAGGTCACGCCGGCGACCACGGTCGGCAGGGCAAATGGCAAGTCGATGATCGTGTTGAGCATCGCCTTGCCCCAGAAGTTGTCGCGCACGAGCACGAACGCCGTGGCGGTGCCGGCCACGGCGTTGAAGATCGCGGCCAGTAGTGAACAGGTGACCGTCAGACGAAGGGCGTCGAGCGATTCGGTGCCGGTCGCCGCGCTCCAAAAGGCGCCGAGGCCGTGATTGAAGGCGTTGGTCAACAGTGCGGCGAGCGGGATCAAGACCAACAGGCTGATGTAGCCGAGTGCCACGCCTTTCGCCACGACGGTTCGTGACCTTTCCAAGGCCAGAGCAGGTCGAAGCGACCGCCGCGTTNNTCGACTCCTGCTGCGGGTGAACTGTTAAGCAGTTTCACCGGCGAATTGTTCCAGATAGGTAACTATTCCTGCATTGGGGTGAGTCGGATCGCTCTTCGGGAATGTCACGGTCGTGCCAAAGAACTCGGGATCGACAACGGGCCAACCCTTCTTGTTGAGATTCTCGACGGTGAGCAAGTCCGTTGGCTTCTTAAAGGCCGCGAAGTTGCCGCTGGTCTGATTCCAGACCGTCTTCAGGACTGAGCGGTAGCCGAGACTCGCGAAGATTCCCTGGCCGGCGGCGGAGAACAGGTACTTATAGAAGGCATTGGCACCCGGGTTATTGACACCGGTGTTGGTAAGTGCGATGGGGTTCTCGATAAGCAGTGTCTGGGCTGGAACGACAATCTGGACTGGATCACCGGCGGCCACCGCGGCGAGGGCGTCGTCTTCGTAGTCGAGCAAGATGTTGCCAGTGCCTGACAAGAACGTTGACAGTGCGGCAGATCCACTCGTCGGTTGAGCAATCGTGTTCTTGATCAACGATTTCAGATAGTTCTGCGCCTGGTTAGGGGTGTGCTTGAGCGCAATCCAACCGGCGTAGCCAGCGAGGAGGTTCCACTTGGCGCTGCCAGAAGTCTCAGGATTCGGCGTCACGACTTGAACACCGGACTTGATGAGGTCACTCCACCCCTTGATGCCGAGCGGATTCCCTGCTCGCACAATGAACACCACCGTAGAGTCGGTCACGATACCGGGGGTGTTGTAGGTGGTCTGTTGCCTCTTGCCGGTGAGGGCCGTACGTACGCCGGCAACGCTCGATTCCTGGCTGGTCCAGTTGGTTGGAACGAGGTTGTCGTTCACGAGCGTGGCGATATTTGATTCGTAGGAGAGGTTCACGATATCGGCCGCCTGACCGTTAACCACATTGTTGGTCTCGGTGTCCGAGGCGCCAAATGAGTTCGTGAACGTGACATTCTGACCAGCTGGTGTGGCTTGAAACGCGGCCTCCAAGGCCTTGTACGCGGGGCCGACCACCGAATAGCCAACGACGTTGACGTTCGTGGTCGCGGCGCTCGCCGGCAGCACGAAGGACATGCAGGAAATGGTCCCGGTAGCTCCAATCGCCAGTAATTTCAACCACTTTCTGGAATACGACTTCATTTTCAGTTTCTCCTCGTCAATTGCTAGTTAATCACTAGTAATAGTAGTTAATACTAACCAGACGAGTTCTTTGTGTCAAGGACCGATGATGGAAGTGCAGTGCCGAGGTCAAAATCTCAATGAAGTGAACGATCTGCAGGTAGTTCTTTCACACTGCGATACATGGGGCCAAACCTGAACCTGATCAGTGGACGGCACGATTGACTCGCAGTGTTAGTGAACGTCGCTTGCTCGTAGAAGCCCCAGTTGCGTTGCTGCTTCGTGCAGCTGCGCGCGAGCCCTGGGGTGTGCGGCCTTTTCAATCAAGAGGCGCGCCTGCGCGTGCTGGCTTCGCCCGAACAGCGGAGCGATACCTTGCTCGGTGACGATCACTGAATGCTGAAACGAACATATCGGATCATGCAGCAGCGGCAGAATATTGGACGTGTCGCTCTTGTCGTGCCACGAGCGCATGGCGAGAACTGATTGACCATCCGCCGAATGCAGTGCACCACTCACGAAGTCGGGCTGACCCCCGTAACCCGAGTAGATCCTCCCGCGGACGTAACTGGCGTTGGCTTGGGCGTAGAGGTCGACTTGGATCGCCGTGTTGATCGAAAGCATCGAGGGATGCTCAGCGATTCGCGCCGGATCATTGACCGTTTCGGTGCGACGCATCGACAGGCGGGGATTGTCGTTGGCCCATTCGTACAGTTCGGGCGTGCCGAAGAGGAAGGTTGAGACTACAAGACGTGATCGGTCAAGCACTCCAGCGTGTTCGAGATGCATGACGCCATCGCTCACTAGTTCGGACCACACTCCCATATTGCGAAGCCCGAACATGTGCGAGAGCGCCGAGTCGGGCAACTGTCCGATACCCATCTGGAGTGTGCCGTTGTCCTTCGCGAGGGACGCGACGTACGAACCAATTGCCTTCGCGGCGTCGTCAGGCGGTCGTTCATTTGGTGAAGGAAGCGGCTGGTCAACCTCAATCGCATAGTCGATGATGTTTTCGGCCAGTTCACCGTCCCCGCGCGTGTAGGGCATATGGGGATTCATTTGCGCAAAGACGAGTCCGCCGCGGCGGCGAACCTCTTCGATCGCCGCGGGAAGAATATTCACCTCGATGCCGAGCGAGACTTTTCCGCCGCGAGGAGTTGACGTCTGCACCAGCACGGCGTCCGGAGGACGATTAAGGGCAAAGAGTCGCGGAACGAGCGATAGTCGCATCGGTAGATAATCGAGGAAAGGATCGTGGCGCACACCAGGGCCAAGGAAGGGTGACTCTGTCATGAACCCGTCGCGAACAGGCCATCCCGTCTGGGGGTTCATTACGAAGGCCCGACACCGTGGGAGTGTGGCGTCAAGGATTCGAACCAACTCCCACGGTGTCGCAAAGTTTCCCGACACCACAACTCTTGGTTCGAGCCCCGGCAAAGCTGCCAGATGCTGGCCGATCTCTGCGTCGGTAACTATTTGCATGATGTCAACCGCTTTCTCTTCTTACCAGTTGTCCATGAAGGTCGGGCTCAGGTTGTCGGTGGACAGCACCATTTTGAGGACGTGAAGGCCAATCTCCGTCAGCAGGTTTCAATGTTTGAAACATCACGAACCTCGAGCCCTCCAACTATCTATCGGTAGCTTTCGTTCTGTTCGACTCCGGCCGAACGCGACCTCCAAACGCGGGCCGCAGCGAAACTACAACGGACGTCGCAACTACTTTGGCGCCGCGCCGACTCAACGGCGATGTTCTGGATCGGCCGACTCGAGCATCATTCGCCACTCGGCGCGTTCAATCGCCCGTCGGGCTGCGTCCACGGCGTCGGGATTCACCGAAACCGATGTGATGCCGTAGCGGACAAGATGCTCGGCGAAATCGGGGTGGTTCGAAGGAGCTTGCCCGCAAAGTGATGACGTGATGCCGGCGGTGTGGCTTTGAGTGATGATCTTCTCAATCGTGTCCAGCACGGCGTCGTCGGACTCGTCAAAGAGATCCGCGCAAGTCTCGGAGTCCCGGTCGACTCCGAGGACCAGTTGCGTAAGGTCGTTGCTGCCAATCGAGACACCCTTGATACCCATCGCCGCATACTCGGGAATCCGGTACGCCACCGAGGGGACTTCGGCCATAACCCACACGGGCAACTCTCCCCCGACGGGGCTCTCGTTCACGAGATCCAGGCACGCCTCAAGCTCCCACTTCGTTCGAACGAAGGGAATCATCAACGTGAGGTTGGAAGATTGCTCGAGCACTTTGGCCAACACGTCCAGTTCGAGTCGAAAGACCTCGGGGTCGCGGACGTAACGGTAACAGCCTCGGTAGCCAATCATGGGATTATCTTCAGTTGGCTCGAACTTCGCACCGCCCTCGAGGTTGGAAAATTCATTGGTACGAAAGTCAATGCTGCGGTATACCACCGGTCGTGAGCCGAACGCCTTCGTGATGCGCAGCAACGAGGCGGCCATTTTGTCAATAAAGACCTTCTGATCCCCTCGTTCGATCAGCAACTTCGGGTGTACTCCTCCGAGCGCATCAGTCACCATGAACTCTGCGCGAAGCAACCCCACCCCGTCGACGTCGAGGGCGGCTGTCTCTTCGGCGTGCTCGGCGAAGGCCAGATTGACGTAGAGGCGCGTCGCCAAGGGCAACGCCCCACGCTCCTTGACCACGCTCGCCGGTTCGCCATTCTTCACCTGGACTGCGCCGTCGGTCCGCTTCGCTGCGCCGTCGTTCGATTCGATTGCGCCGGCGTAGACGGTGCCCTCGCCTCCGTCAACGGTAACCAGCTCACCAGTGCGCAGGACCGTCGTCGCCACCCGAGCTCCTACGACGCAGGGAACACCGAGCTCACGAGACACGATGGCGGCGTGACACGTCGTGCCCCCGCCGTCAGTGACGAGCGCACCGGCTCGGCGCATCGTTGGCACCCAGTCCGGGCTTGTCATGCGAGCCACGAGGATCTCTCCCGCCAACAACTCGTCGCCCTGATCTGGTGAGTCGAGCACACGAACATAACCGGTCGCTCGTCCCGACGATGCGGCCAAACCCTGAAGCAAGGGCTTGAGCGCCACCTGTGAGGCTTCACCCTTGGCCGCTCCACCGAGCGTGGTGATCGGACGCGACTGCACGAGATATTGCACACCATCGGCGATTGCCCACTCGGTGTCCTGGGGCGCTCCGTAATGCGCCTCGGCTGCCAAACCCAAACGGGCCAACTCGACGGCCTCTTCGTCGGAGAGCACCCGTCGAGAGCCCTCTTCTGGGGTGAGATCGACGTGAAGATCGTTGCCATCAGGACCTCGAACCAACTTGAAGTCCTTTGTCCCGACACGCACTTGGAGAAGCGAGGGGCCGGATTTCGCAACGATGTACGTGTCACATTCGACTTCTCCGCTCACGACCACCTCGCCTTGACCAAAGGCCGCGTCGATGACGATTCGATTGGTGTCACCCGTCGACGGATCGGCGGTGAACATGACGCCGGATCGTTCGGATGGAATCATTTCTTGGACAACCACGCCCATCGCTGGAACGTCAGTGATCGATCGGGTCATGCGGTAGGAGATGACGCGCGCTCCGTACAACGAGGCCCAGCAGGCGACGACCTTGGCGAGCAGCTGATCATCCCCGGCGACGTTCGTGAAGGTCGCGTTCATGCCCGCGAATGACGTATCCCCCGCGTCTTCTCCCGTGCCCGACGAACGCACTGCGACACGAATGCCCGTACCCAGGTGATGGAAGGCTTCGAGTATTGCCGCCGAGAGATCGTCGGGCAACTTGATCGCCTGGATGAGTCCCTGCGCTTCATCGGCGACCCTCTTCAGATCAGCCGTGCTATCGGCGTTGACCCCAGTGAAGAGGACGGCGAGCTGCTGATTAACTCCTGCGTGCTCCAATGCGTAACGGTAGGCATCCGAGGTCACCACGAAACCGGGAGGCACGGGCAGTTTGGCGATGGTCAACTCGCCCAGATTCGCGCCCTTTCCTCCGACCAATCCGGCGTCAGAGAGTCGAATATTTTCAAACCAACGTACGTATTCCATGTCACACTCCACTGGATAGGAACTAAGCGGCTATAAGCATTATCACCCCAAATGGCCGCGTCGGATTAGAGGACAATGTCACTCGACAGAACTCCATCCTGCGCAGGAGAATGGTCATTTTTCTCCTGCGCGGCGGGCCGCTCCCCTAGTCGGAGACTGCCAAAGCGAGGTCGCGAGTCGACGTGATTATCGTTCGCGACCTACGTTTCGAATCGAACCAAGTCCTTCGATCGCCGTGTCGAGAACGTCGCCTGGCTTCAAGAAGACCGGTGGGTGCTGACCTTGCCCGACGCCGTGGGGGCTGCCGGTGAACATGATGTCGCCGGGTCGAATCTCGCAGATCGACGAAACGTACGCAACCAGCTCGCGCACGGTGAAGACCATGTCACTCGTGTTCGAGTCTTGGTGGAGAACACCGTTCACCTCGCACGTGATCTCCAGTGAGTTTGGATCGGCGACCTCGTCAGTGGTCGTGAGCCACGGTCCGATGGGTGCGAAATTTTCGTACGACTTGCCCAGGGAGAACTGTGCGGGTGACCCGAGAAGTTGTAGTTCGCGGTCACTGAGGTCTTGGCCCACGCAGTAGCCCGCCACGTACGTCAACGCCTCATCCGCACCAACGTTGCGCCCTCGCTTGCCAATCACCACCACGAGTTCGGCTTCCCAGTCGGTCTTGGCCGATGGGATGGGATAGGTTGCGTTGGCGCCCGCGACCGAGGATGGGAATTTCGTAAACACCATCGGCTTGACCGGCAGCGTGAGACCCATCTCGAGGGCGTGGGTTCGATAGTTGAGTCCGATCGCAAACACCTGGCCCGGCTGACTGATCACCGGACCGAGTCCCGTGTCACGCACAAGCGCTGCGGGCGAGGTCATATCGGTGACGTCGGGCGATGTGTCGTGCAGCCACTGCGCGAGGGAGTCGAGCTGACCCACGAGTACGTCGGTGTCACTCGAGAATGCGCCCATCGAGGCCTTTTCAACGTCAATTAGACCATCGTCGGTGACGAGGGTTGCTCTTCCGTTTAAATTGGCCAGTCGCATCATTCTCCTCTGTTTGGGCTGGTTTGCCTTTGGCTGTTGTGCGATTGTACGCGCCGCACAATCCGTGCCAGTGAGGCAGCGATGTCCGGGCGGTGCAGAGGTTCGCCAATGGCCCGCTAATTTTGGTTGTTGCCTCTCCAGTTTGAAGGAATATCTTGTCTGCCCTCTTCAGCCCTTTCACTCTTCGCGGAACAACATTTTCGAATCGGGTCTGGGTCAGTCCAATGTGTCAGTACTCGGCCAACGAAGGTGTCGTTGGCCAGTGGCACCTGGTGCACTTGGGATCGTTCGCGACTGGAGGCGCCGGTCTCGTCATGGCGGAGGCCTCGGCGGTCACGCCCGAGGGTCGAATCTCCATCCACTGTCCGGGTCTGTGGAACGAGGAACAGGCGCGAGCATGGCGCGTCGTCACCGACTTCGTCCACTCCCAGGACACCAAGATCGGAATTCAACTGGCTCACGCCGGGCGTAAGGGCTCCACCATGACTCCATGGGACGACCACCTAATTGCGACGAAAGAGGAAGGTGGATGGACGACGCTCGCCCCGAGTCCCCTGGCCTTTGAGGGCTACCCTACGCCGCACGAACTGAACGTCGATGAGATTGCCACCCTGACGGCTTCGTTCGCCAACGCCGCCGATCGGGCCGTCCGGGCGGGGTTTGACGTGCTGGAGATCCACGCCGCGCACGGCTATCTCCTGCACGAGTTTCTCTCACCCCTCTCGAACGAACGCACGGACGAGTACGGCGGATCGTTCGAGAACCGAATTCGTCTACTCGTAAACGTGGTCATTGCCGTTCGCGGGGCTATCACCACCGAGATGCCGCTATTCGTTCGTATTTCGGCGACCGATTACGTCGAAGGTGGCTGGGATTTAGAGCAGTCGATTGAGCTCGCCCGCGTCCTAAAGACGAAGGGTGTTGACCTCATTGACGTCTCGTCGGGTGGCAACGTCCACGGCGTCAGGATTCGCCTGCATCCGGGCTATCAAGTCGATTTCGCCCAGAAGATCCGCTCAGGGGCGCAAGTTCCGACCAGCGCCGTAGGCCTGATCACCGAACCCCAACAGGCCGAGAACATCATCATGAGCGAACAGGCCGACGCGACGATGCTGGCTCGGGCCATGCTTCGAAATCCCCGTTGGGCGCTCAACGCCGCCGAAGAGCTCGGCGAAGTCGTGGCGTGGCCCCCGCAGTTGGACCGAGCTCGAACGATCCGACCATCAACGTCGTTCGCTAGGGCCTTATGGGTACAATGCAACCTTAGAGACCGGCGTGAGAACCGGCGTTCGCGAATGGATTGACGCGAAAAGAGAAAAACCAAGAGAGGGTGATTCCAGCCACCGGTTGGACACAGTATGGAGAAGAAGGATCCCTTCGTCTTACGCCACCTAGCCGAGTTGCAGCCCGATCTATGGTGGCTCGATTCAGACCCCTTGGAACCCGCTTCGCACTCTGCGCTCATTGGCGATATCGGCGCCGACCTCTGCGTCGTGGGCGCTGGCTACACGGGCCTGTGGACCGCTCTACTCGCGAAGGAACGTGACCCCGATCGGGTTGTCGTTGTGGTCGAACAGTACGAAACCGGAGCCGGCGCATCGGGCCGCAACGGAGGGTTCTGCTCGGCGTCACTGACTCACGGATTCGCCAACGGGATGCACCGGTTCGCGAGCGAGATGCCCGTGATCGAACGTCTGGGCCGGGAGAACCTCAACGAGATTGAAGCGACGATTCGTCGCTACAACATCGAATGCGACTGGGAGCGCACCGGTGAACTGCGTGTGGCCGTGGCGCCCTGGCAGTGCAGTGATATGGCCGAAGAAGCTCGACTGCGCAATGAGATGGGCGACAACGTCGTCGTTCTGGACCGCGAGCAGGTGCGCGCGCGGATCCATTCGCCGCTCTACGAAGGGGCCCTCTTCGACAGCGACGGCACGGCACTGGTTGATCCCGCGCGCTTGGTATGGGGACTCGAGAAGGCTTGCCTCTCGCTCGGCGTCAAGATCTTCGAGAACTCCAAGGTTGAGTGGCTCGAAGACGTGGATGACGCGGTTCGAATCCACGCGCCCTACGGTGCGGTCACCGCGGCGCACGTGGCACTCGCGACCAATGTGTTTCCTTCGCTTATTCGCAAAGCCCGAAAGTACGTGGTGCCGGTCTTTGACTACCAGATTGTCACCGAGCCCCTCACGCGCGAGCAACTGGACAGCATTGGATGGTCGGGCCGCGAGGGCGTCGCCGATGCCGGCAACCAGTTTCACTACTACCGGCTCACCCAGGATCACTGCATCCTCTGGGGTGGTTACGACGCCATCTACAATTTTCGCGGAAAGGTGCAACGGGATTACGAGTTCAACGCCGACACCTACGCCACGCTGGCCGGACACTTTCTCAAGACCTTCCCCCAACTCGCCGGAATCAAATTCACGCACGCCTGGGGTGGGGCCATTGATACCTGCACGCGCTTCTCGCCGTTCTGGGGAACCTCACATCGCGGCAAGGTCGCCTACGTGCTCGGCTTCACGGGTCTCGGTGTTGCTTCAACCAGGTTCGGAGCAGCAACCATGTTGGACCTCCTGGATGGTCTGGATACTGAACGCACGCAGTTGGCGATGGTGCAAAAGAAGCCCCTCCCCTTTCCGCCAGAGCCCCTGCGTTGGATCTTCATCCACTTGACCCAGGCCGCGCTGAAGAGCGCCGACCGCAATGAAGGAAGCAGAAACCTCTGGCTCAGACTGTTGGATATCTTCGGGTTGGGATTCGATTCCTAGAGACAACAATGCCCCGGTCTTGGCGACCGGGGCATTGTTGTCTCTACTACTACTCGTCGCCGCTGACGCTGGTATCCATCAGTTCAGAGATCATGTTGACCACGGTCGGATCGGTGAGCGTCGTCACATCGCCCAACTGACGATTCTCCGCGACGTCGCGCAGTAGTCGGCGCATAATCTTGCCCGATCGTGTCTTGGGCAGGTCCGGCGTCAAGATGATCTGACGAGGCTTCGCAATGGGACTGATCACCTTGGCCACGTGCTGGCGCAGCTCCTCGATCATAGAGGCGTGGTCCTTCTCCTCGTCACCCGCCGAGAGTTTCAGGGTCACGAACGCCACGATCGCCTGACCGGTGGTGTCGTCACTCGCTCCCACGACGGCAGCTTCAGCAACTGCGGGGTGGCCTACGAGGGCGTGCTCGACTTCGGTGGTCGAGAGTCGGTGACCGGAGATATTCATCACGTCGTCGATTCGTCCGAGCAGCCACAAGTCACCGTCTTCGTCGCGCTTCGCTCCGTCGCCCGCGAAGTACTTACCGGGGAAACGCGACCAGTAGGTCTCCTTGAAGCGTTCAGGGTCGCCGTAAATCCCCCTCGTCATCGACGGCCAGGGGTGCGTGATCACCAGGTAACCGCCTTCACCGTTACCCACCGAGTTGCCGTCGTTGTCGACGACGTCGACTCCAATGCCCGGCAACGGCTTCATGGCGGCGCCCGGCTTCGTTGCGGTGATGCCGGGTAGAGGCGAAATCAGGATTGCACCCGTCTCGGTCTGCCACCACGTGTCAACGATCGGGCAGCGATTGCCGCCGATGTTCTCGCGGTACCACATCCACGCTGCGGGGTTGATGGGCTCGCCGACCGAACCGAGAAGGCGCAGGCTCGACAAGTCGTGGGCCTTNNTTGTTCTCTTCAATGATCTTCCACCACCGGTCTTTTCCGCCGGAGTCCGGCAGGCCCTCGTACATGATCTGCGTAACGCCGTTGATGAGTGGCCCGTAGATGATGTAACTGTGTCCGGTGATCCATCCAATATCCGCGGCGGTCCAACAGACGTCCGTGTCGGGCTTCACGTCAAAGACGTGGTTGTAGGTGGTTGCGACCTGGGTCAGGTACCCGCCGGTGGTGTGGTAGATCCCCTTGGGCTTCGCGGTGGTCCCCGAGGTGTACATGATGAACATCGTGTGCTCTGAGGGGAAGAACTCCGGGGTGTGACTCGTGCTCTGGTGATCCACCGTCTCGTGCCACCAANNGCTTTCACGTTCGGACACGACTCGAGTGCTTCGTCAACGGCTGGCTTCAGCGGACTGGCGGCGCCGCGGCGGAAAGCGCCGTCAGAGGTGACGACGTACGTGCAGTCAGAGTCGACTATCCGACTCGAGAGAGCTTCGGCGGAGAAACCGGCGAACACTACAGAATGTGCCGCTCCGAGACGGACGATTGCGAGCATCGCGACCACGGCTTCTGGGATCATTGGCATGTATACCGCCACGCGGTCGCCGGTCTTCACGCCCAGTTCGGTGAGTGCATTGGCGGCCTGGCACACCATGTCTTGCAGCTCCTGGTAGGTAATCGTGCGCGCTTCGCCTTCGGCGTCGCCCACCCAGTGGTAGGCGACCTTGTCACCCTTGCCGTTGGCAACGTGACGGTCCACGCAGTTCACGCTCGCGTTCAAGGTGCCGTCGCTGAACCACTTGGCGAAGGGCAGGTCCCATTCGAGTGTGTTCGTTGGTTCGTTGTGCCACACCAGACGATCGGCTTGCCTGCGCCACCACGTAACGGGGTCGGCTTCCGCTTCGGCGTAAATGGATGGCTGCGCATTGGCCTGTTTTGCGAACTCCGGGCTCGGCGCAAAACTGCGAGTCTCATCTAGCCAGGCTTCAAGCTTTGCTTCGGTCATAATTTCCCCCCACTCAAGCGTTCAAGCGACCTCTGTCACGAGAACGAACTGCGCATTTAAACCACTTCTACTTCTACCTCATATTTCTGCACGGGACATCTCTTTGGCCCAGCAATGCCAACAGCGCCCTTGCCGAAAGGCAGGGGCGCTGTTGGCGGTTGGGTCCGGTGTCAAGACACCAGTGACTCGTACGTTAGCCGCGCGGGCCGACTGGTAGGACCACCTTGCCGTGGGTCTCGTTGATGACGCCCGCTGCCGAGGTGTACCAGGCAATGAACGCCGTCAAAATACCAAGCCAGCCACCGATCTTGGTCATATCCGCGTGACCGGCGCCCCAGGCGCCAATCGTCAGGAAAATAAAGGTAATCGTCAGCACAACGAAGAGCAAGAACAACGCCGTGTTGATCTTCGCCGCCGCCACCGTCATGTACAACGTGAAGATTGTCCAAGCCAGGAGATAGATTCCCACGGCGTCAGCTGTTCCGCCACCAGCTTGCACGTTCAATAACAGGTAGAGGCCAATCCAGAACGCACCGTACGAAGTGAACGCCGTGGCGCCGAACGTGTTCTTTCGAGCAAACTCCCACATTCCCGCGGCAATCTGTACGGCGCCACCATAGATCAGTGCCAGTGACAGAGCCGCCAACACACCCGCGCCAGCCCATAAATTTGCGTTGTGAGTGCTCAGGCAGAACGTGGTCATGGCAAATCCAGCGAGTCCTAGCGGACCTGGATCAGCAACATTTTGTTCAGACATTTAAAACCCCCCAATATTGGATTACTGCGAGTGGTCGGGTTGACAACTCAGTAATGATTTAACACCCCCGAAACGACTGGCGCATGGATTCTTGGTGTTAATTGTGAAACGAGTCACAAAAGGGACGATCGAAACAGATCTCTCATCGCAATTTTCATTCAAATCATAGGAAACAAGAGGGAAGAGGAAGGTGGTGGCGCCTGCGCTACTGGTCTAGTCAATGGCCCTTCGAAACGAACTCACAAAGTTCTCGACGTCATTGGCACCGCCGCCGTTCAAAATAATCTGGACCAATGCGGAGCCAACGATCACGCCGTCACTCACGGAGGCGGCGTCGCGGGCCTGTTCGGGCGTCGAAATACCAATGCCGATGTACGTGGGTATGTCGGAGAACTTGCGAATGCCCTCGACAACGCGGCCTCCGTCGCCGTGGTCAGAGGATCTGCCGGTCACCGCCATTCGAGCCGAGGCGTAGCAGAAGCCCTCGGTGAGGCTCGCCAGTTTACCCATCCGATCAGGAGGTGTTGACGGAGCCACGAGGAAAATATTTGACACATCATGCTCACTGCTTGCCTTCATCCAGTCGCTCGCCTCCTCAAACGGCAGGTCCGGCACGATGGCCCCAGAGATTCCACTCGCCTGTAGTTGTCCCGTGGATCTCTCGAGCCCGTAGTGGTGAAAGATGTTGTAGTACGTCATGGCGATCAAGGGAACCGACGTCGAAAGTGTCGCGAGCTCAGCGCACAAAGTGTCGAACGTGGTGCCCGCCTCCAGGGCTTGATATGCAGCCTCTTGAATGACGACGCCGTCCATCATCGGGTCGGAGAACGGTATGCCAATTTCTATGGCGTCCGCACCCGCGTGCACGGCCGCCTCGACGTGCTGGGTCCAGTCCGGCGTGACACCGGCGACAAAGTACGGTACGAGCGCTTTGCGGCCGGTTGAGCGCAGGGCTCGAAGATACGTTTCGAGCGACTTCATCGTTGAGCTCGCAGAATCTCTCGCACCTGGGCCACGTCCTTGTCGCCGCGGCCCGACAAGTTCAAGAGCACCGTTGAACCAAGCGGTATCTCTCTTCCGGCTTCTTGCAGTATCCACGCCACCGCGTGAGCGGTCTCGAGGGCGGGAATGATTCCTTCAGTCAGGCTCAAGACTTGAAGGGCGTTGATGACGTCGCTGTCACCAATGGCGAAGTATTCGCCTCGACCGCTCTCGGCGAGGTAGGCGTGCTCGGGTCCAATCCCGGGATAGTCGAGTCCCGCCGAGATTGAATGCGCCTCTTGAATCTGGCCGAACTCGTCCTGCATCAGGAGCGACTTCATACCGTGCAGAACTCCGGGAGAACCGTTGCCCACCGCGCTGCCTCCGGCGGCTTCGATGCCCACCAATCGTGTCGAACTGTTGGCGAAACCAGCGAAGACACCCGCGGCGTTGGACCCACCGCCGACGCACGCCACCACCATGTCCGGTGGGTCAATGCCGAGGGCCCTCAACTGTTCGGCGGCCTCGACCCCGATAATGCTCTGCATCTCTCGCACCATCCAGGGGAAGGGATGAGGTCCCATGACCGAACCCAGGCAGTAGTGGGTATCTTCGACGCACGTGACCCATTCGCGCATGGCCTCATTGACCGCGTCCTTCAGCGTGCGACTGCCCGACGTTACGGGCACCACGGTCGCCCCGAGTAACTCCATTCGAAACACGTTTAACGCCTGGCGTTCGGTATCGACCTCGCCCATGTAGACCGTGCATTCGAGGCCCAATCGAGCAGCGGCGGTGGCGGTGGCGACACCGTGCTGGCCGGCGCCGGTCTCGGCGATGACCCTCTTCTTGCCCATTCGTTTGGTGAGCAACGTCTGGCCCACGACGTTGTTGATCTTGTGCGATCCCGTGTGCGCCAGGTCCTCGCGTTTGGCGAAGAGTCGAATTCCCAGTTGCTCCGAAAGCCGAGTGAGCGGTGTTATGGGCGTCGGTCGCCCACCGAACTCGCGCAGCACCTGGTGGTACTCGTCGGTGAAGGCTACGTCGTTCCACGCTTCGATGAACGCCGCTTCGAGTTCGAAGCACGCGGGCATCAGAGCCTCGGGAACGAATCTTCCTCCGAAGTTGCCGAAGTGTCCTCGTTCGTCCGGTGCCGACATAAAGGTTTGCGGATCGCTCACTTCATTCCTCTCGCTGCATAAATGATTTTCGGGCCAGTTCCACGAAACTAGTCACCAACGAGAGGTCCTTCACGCCCGGTGAGGATTCCACGCCGGTCGCAACGTCAACACCCCAAGGCCGAACGGCCTCGATGACCGACGCCACGTTCGAAGGACTCAGTCCGCCAGCGGCAATAACCGGCACGTTGAATCGGCGCGACAGCAGTTCAGTCCATGCATGGCCCTCTCCGGAGCCCGGTATCGGTCCGTCGACCAGTACGGCGTCGACCGTTCCCTCGTCAAAGTCCCCAAAGTCCTTCTCGCCCAAGGCCAGGGCCTTCACCACCGTGACGTCTCGCCGTCTGAGCGCCGTCAAGAGATCAGCCTTCAGGTGACCATGAATTTGGACAATCTCGACGCCGGTCTCGTCAACCACCTCGCAGACGAAGTCAGTGGGGTCGTTTCGAAACACCGCCGCTCTCAAGATGAGACCTTCGGTCGCGTTGGCAATATCGCGCGCGCGAACGATCGATACTTGGCGCTTGGACGTCGCGAGAATGAGACCGAGCGCGGTTGCTCCACGGGCGTGAATCGCGAGAGCGTCATCAACCGAGGTGACGCCGCAGATTTTCACGAAGTAGGGCAAGGTGTGCAGGTCAACCACGCGCGACCTTGGCAATCGTGGCGAACGATCGCACCGTCTCGTAGGTTGCATCAGATCGCACGAACGTCTCACCAACGAGGACGGCGTCAAAGCCCGCCGCCGCCGCATCTTCTACGTCCTTCACGGAGGTCATGCCCGACTCGGCGACGGTGATGACGTTCGACGGAAGCGCGGAGATGACCGAGGCCGCGTGCTGGGGATTCACCTCAAAGCTGTGCAGATCACGCTGATTCACCCCGATGATCCGCGCTCCACTCTCGATCGAGCGGCTGGCTTCTTCTTGATCATGCACTTCAACCAACGCATCCAGTCCGCAGGCGTGAGCCAAGCGAAGGTAGTCAGTCAATTCATCTTCGCTCAGCGCGGCGACGATCAGGAGAACCGTGCTCGCCCCCATCTCGGCCGTATCGAGTACGTCGTTGGCGCTGACCGTGAAGTCCTTTCGGAGTATCGGAAGTTCGACGGCACGCCGCACCGCTTGCAGGTCAGCGACCGATCCCCCAAAATGGGGTTCATCCGTCAAGACCGAGATGGCGCTCGCCCCACCATCTCGATACGAGCGGGCGAAGGAGGCGGGGTCCAGGTCCTCACGGATCCAGCCCTTGGACGGTGACCGGCGCTTGACCTCGGCAATGACCTTCACGTACGGGGTGGCGCTTGAACCGAGCGATTCGAACATCGACGGGCCCTCGTAGCGAATGGTCTCGGCGCGCTCTTGCCACGACCGAGGGTCCTGGCTCGCGCGCGAACGGTGCCAGGACACGATGTCGTCGAGGTAGGTTCCCATTAACAAATCGTAGTTGTGCGAGTACCCATCGACTCACGACTAACTTGTCTCTATGTCGAGACGCCCGCGCCCAAGCCCGCGATGATTGCTTCCTTTTCCAACGACGTCCTGAATCCGCTGGTGCGTGGGACGGATCTCGAGCGCAGCGACGCGCGCGACGCGCTGCTCGAGATCCTCAATGGCCAGGTTGAGGGTGTGCTCATCGCGAGTTTTCTCACGGCCCTCACGGCAAAAGGTGAGACCGCCGCTGAGATGACGGGCTTCATCGACGCGATGATGGCCTCGGCGAATACATTTTCTGTGGGACCCGAGGCGATCGACATCGTGGGCACCGGTGGCGACCAGCTCCACACGGTGAATATTTCGACGATGGCCGCTCTCGCCGTTGCGGGTTGCGGAGTACCGGTGGCGAAACACGGCAACCGCGCCGCCTCGTCGTCTGTGGGATCCGCAGACGTTCTCGAGGCGCTCGGCGTACGACTCGACCTGAGCAAAGAGTTGGTTCGGGCGTGCGTGGAGGGCGCCGGCATAGGATTTCTCTTCGCGCCAACGTTCCATTTCGCGCTCGGCTACCTCACCCCGATTCGAAGGTCACTCGGCTTTCGCACGATCTTCAACGTTCTAGGTCCGCTCGCCAATCCCGCGCTCGTGGAGCGGTCGCTCATCGGCGTTGCCCAACGCCATCTCCTCGACCACATGGCCCACGTGCTGCACGCGCGCGGCATCAGATACGCGATCCTCGTGAACGCCGACGACGGACTTGACGAGCTTTCCCTCGGCGCCGACTCCACCCTGCACCTGATCACCCCGAGCGGCATCGAGGTTCAGCGCCTCGACGCGGCCGGTCGACTGGGACGTCACCACGACGTCTCGAGTATTCGTGGCGGTGACACCGATCACAACGTCGGCGTGGTGCACCAGTTCCTCGAAGGTGAGCAGGGGCCCGTGTTTGACGTGGTTTGCGCGAACGCCGCGTTGGCGTTGATGGTCGCAGGCCGAGCCGAGACCCTGACCGAAGGATTTGAACTCGCCAGTTCGAGCGTCATCGCCGGCCGCGCGGGCGAGGCCCTCGAGCGCCTGGTGGCGATTTCAAATAGTTAGAGCCGGCGAAGTTCGGTCTTGTAGCGAAGCGTGTTGGCAACGTAGACCGCAGCCGAGGCGCTGATCAACTCCTCGGAGCTCGCGTCCAACTTGATCTGCGCCGGCACCCCGACGGCGAGCGCCTTGGCCGGGACGTCCATGCGATTGCGCACCACCGCTCCCGCGCCGACGGTCGCCCCGCTATAGACATTGGCCTGATGCAGGACAATCGATCCGCTTCCTACGAGTGCTCGATCGTGGATCACACAACCCTCGAGGTGCGCGAGGTGCCCTATGACGCAGTCGTCGCCAATGACCGTTGGGAACTCGGCGACGGCGTGAATGACCGCGCCGTCCTGAACGGACGAGCGCGCCCCCACGATCACGGTTCCGTAGTCACCGCGCAGCACCGCGCAGGGCCAGATCGATGAGTGTGCGCCGACGCGCACGTCACCAATGATGACGGCGTCGGGGTGGACGAAGGCGTCAGGGTGGATTGTTGGCGCTCGATCGCCAAGGGCGTAGATGGGCACTGCGGACCTCCTAGTGGGATAACCAAGAAATTAACTGATAGATGCGCCAAATCAGGTAGATGGCCGACGTGACCAAAAAGAATCGCCACATCCACGGCATCGGCTCTCTCGTGGGCTCGTGAACCTCTTGGCCGCAGACTTCACAGACGTCGCCCTCGACGGGGCGATCACACGTTTCACACCACTTCGCCACTATTCGACTCGAACACGCACTCGCAGAGGCGTTGAGCCCAGTTCAAAGCGCTCGCGCAACGAGCGTTCCACGTAACGCATGTAGGTGGCGGGCAGCCGACCGGCCACGAAGAGGGTGAACGTCGGGGGTTCGGTGGCGCCCTGGACGGCGTAACGGATCTTGCCCGTGGGCGCAGGTTGCTTGATCTGCAGATCCCGGATCGCGCGATTGAGCGCTCCAGTTGGTACGCGCTTTACGTAGTCGGCCGCGGCGATGGAGAGTGCAGGCAGAATCCGGTGCACTCCCTTCCCTGAGGTGGCGGTGGTTTTCATCACGGGTGCGTCGCCCAAAAAGGCCAACTTCTCACCGACGGTGGCGAGGACTGAATCGCGTTCTTCAGTGGGCACCAACTCCCACTTGTTGAGTACCACCAGCGAGGGGCAGCCCGCGGCGGAAATGCGCTCGGCCAGTCGCTGGTCTTGTCCGGTGGCCCCCACGGTGGCGTCGATGACCAGCACGGCGATGTCGGCCCGGTCGAGGGCGTCAAGACTGCGAAGGACCGCGTAGGTTTCGAGCCCGGCCGCGGTCTTGGCGCGACGGCGCATTCCCGCGGTGTCAATGAAGCGGATCAGTCCCGCCTCGGTGTCGACCACCGTGTCGATGGCGTCGCGGGTCGTGCCGGGCATGTCGTGCACCACCGAGCGCTCTTCGCCGATCAGCTGATTGAAGAGCGTCGACTTACCGACGTTCGGCCGTCCCACGATGGCGACGCGAAGGGCGCCGTCGTCGTCCGCTTCGGCGGCTTCTTCGACTTCAATCTGCTCGCCCAGTTGGTCGACGATGTAGTCGAGCAGGTCGCCAGCCCCGCGTCCGTGGAGCGCACTGACGGTGTGGGGATCGCCCGCACCGAGCTTCAGGAACTCCCAACTGTTGGCCTCGTGTTGCGTGTCGTCCACCTTGTTGACGACCAAGACCACCGGGCGCCCGCTACGAAGTGCCCATCGGGCCGCGTGCGTGTCCTCATCGACCATTCCCGTAGTGACATCGACCACCAACAACACGAGGTCCGCCGATGAAAGGGCGGCGTTGGCTTGCTCGGAGACTTTGCTCTCGAGATCGTCACCGGCCTCGAGCCAACCGCCCGTGTCAACAACGTCAAAAGTGATCCCCCGCCAGTCGATTTCGACCGCCTTGCGGTCACGGGTTACGCCGCGTTGCTCTTCCACGACGGCGAGTCGCTTGCCGGCGAGACGGTTTACGAGCGAACTCTTTCCCACGTTGGGACGCCCAACGATAACTACCTGCGGCTTTTTCACGATAAAACCAGTCCTTTTGAGCGCACCGACTCGAGGGTGCTTCGAAGATCTTGACCCGTCGTGCGTACGGTGATCACGGAGTGGGGCAAGTCCTCAAGTGTAAGGCCATCGAGGAAGCGTCCCTCGGAGAGACAGACGTCCGGGAGCAAACACACGGATAAAGGGGACACGTCGGCGAGGGCCTGTATGAGATCTTGACCCGTCAGGAGCCCAGCCACCTTGATATTGCCACCGAAGTAGGAGTTGGCGACCTCCAGAATGCCGACGTCGGCGAATCCGTGGCGGTCGAGAAGATCTCGCAGAATCGGGGCCGCGTACTCCCCGGTCACCACGAGCACGTCGTCACCTCGCTGGACCACTTGATTGCCGCCTCGCGGCGCGCGGTAGCCCCACTCAGGTGCTCCATCAACTGACTGGAAGAAGCCCGTCCCGAGCTTCTCCATTGACGTGCCGCCGGAAAAACTCTCGCAAAAGGCCGCGACCAGCCCGATGCCGTTCTCAGCCTGGTCGAGGCTTTCGAATTTGATGGCCGACGGCGGCGTCAGTCCAGCCACCAAATAGAACTCATCACTCGCGAACACGGTCACTCGTCCAAGAACCTCGAGCGTCAGCTGCTGGAACTTGTCCGCGAGCGCCACCACGTGGCGAGCCTCTTCGGCGTTGTGGGGTCGCATTGTTTCTTCGAGCGAGAAGTCGCTCACGCCCACCGGCACGAGGGCGACCGTCATAAGTTCGGGGTAGAGCGAGATCACGTCGTGCAAGGTTCTTTCGAGCTCCAGGCCGTCGTTGACACCGGGACAGACGACCACCTGGGCGTGGACTTCAATGCCGGCTCGCAGCAACTCTCGAAGCCAGCGAAGACTCGTGGCGCCGCGGGGGTTTCGAAGCATGTCGGCACGAAGCTCGGGGTTCGTTGAATGGATTGAGACGTAGAGAGGAGAGAGCCCTTCTTCCACCACTCTTTCTAGATCGAACTCCGTGAACCTCGTGAGCGTCGTGTAGTTCCCGTAAAGAAAAGAGAGGCGAAAGTCATCGTCCTTTACGTAGAGCGAGCGGCGCATGCCCTTGGGCAACTGGTAGATGAAGCAGAAGGAACAGTGATTGTCGCAGGTGCGGATGCGGTCAAAGACCGCCGAGTCGATCGAGAGTCCCAGGGGCTCTCCCACCAGCTTCTTGATGGTCACTTTTCGTGACAGGGCTTCCTCGCCTCGCTTCACGATCAGCGTCACGAGGTCACCGTCGATGAGCTGCTGGTACTCGATGATGTCGGTGGGTTCACGACCATTGATCGAAATCAACTCGTCACCCACCGCTAAATCGACCCCGGAAGCCGGAGAACCACTTGATATTGAGGAAATTCGAGCACCCGACACCCCACCAGCCTAGGCACTCAATCCTGAAATGACTTACTAGGCTCTTTGAGGTGAGTATTGACAAAGTAGTCCTCGCAGCTCCTCGCGGCTTCTGCGCGGGTGTCGAAAAGGCCATAAAGGCCCTGGACTGGATGACTCGCGTCTTCGAACCTCCGGTCTTTTGCTACCACGAGATAGTGCACAACCGGTTCGTGGTCGACTACTTCAAGTCCCTCGGGGTGGTCTTCGTCGATGATGTTGCCGATGTGCCGCCCGGCGCTCCGGTGATGTTGAGCGCTCACGGTTCTCCACCGCAAGTCATCGAAACAGCCCGCCAAACCGGTGGAACGGTCGTGGACGCGGTCTGCCCGCTGGTCACCAAGGTCCACCATGAACTCAAGGTTCGCGCCCGCAAGGGTTACACCGTCCTCTACGTTGGCCACGAAGGACACGAGGAGGCGGTGGGCACCATGGCGGTGGCGCCCGCAGCAGTGCACCTCATTGAGTCAACGGACGATATTGACAAACTCACCGGCGAAGAGGGGCCGTTCGCCTTACTAAGCCAGACAACGCTGAGTTTCGACGAATGGCAGCACTTGCGCGAGTACGCGGAGCAAACATTCCCCGATATTTGGATGCCCAATCGCAGCGACCTGTGCTTCGCGACCACCAACCGCCAGACGGCGCTTCGAGCTATCGCCGCGGTGGCGGACGCCGTCATCGTGATCGGGTCGGCGAACTCCTCGAACACCGTCGCACTCACCAAGGTCGCCGAAGCCGTGGGGTGCCCGCGTGTTTTACGGGTCAATGGAGCCTTCGAGCTACCCCATGACCTCTCGGGCACGGTCGCGGTGACCGCAGGGGCCTCGGCGCCCGAGTCGCTCGTCAACGAGGTCTTGGAGTTCCTCAATCCCGTGAACGGTGTCTCGATCGACACGGTGACCGTGGAAGATGAGTACTTCCCGCCCCCCCCGGAGCTACGAGAGATGCTGAAGGCCCTTTCGGCCGTTCTCGATCTGGTTTTGGCGACGCCTACCGTCTCGACGTTCGACGGACAGGCCGACCGGGAGTTCACCGCGGCCCAGGTTCTTTCGGCCACCAGCCGTTGAAACAGTTAAATACCCCTAATTGGCTATCATTTCAGGGTGAAGTCTTTCCCCAGCATGGACGTCTCCACGCGCGAGCAGTGGATGGCCATCGCCGAGGAAACCGTCGCCGCCCAGCCCCGCGTTGGTCAGCAACTGCTGTCCATGCTCAGGGGCCTGAGTGCCATCACCGACGGCTTCTCAATCGACCAGATGCAACATGCCCTGCAAACGGCCACTCGAGCCGAGCGTGACGGCGCCGACGAGGAGACCGTGGTCGCCTCGCTCTTGCATGATGTGGGAAAGCTCATATCAGTGGCGAACCATCCCAAAATCTCGGCCGAGATTTTGAAGCCCTACGTGCGCCACGACGTGTACTGCATGGTGGCGTTTCACCAAGACTTCCAGGGCCGCTATTACTACGAACATCTCGGAATGGATCCGAACCTTCGCGACCAGCACGTGGGCCAGCCGTGGTTCGAGTTAGCGCAGAACTTCGCCGACTCGTGGGACCAAAAGGCGTTCGATCCAAACTATCAATCCGAATCACTCGAGCACTTTGAGCCGATGGTTCTTCGTGTGTTCGCTCGGGCAAAGTCCCTTTAAGGAGAATCATGGCCAAGGTAGATCTAGAGAAGCGTCGCGGTTCCCGACTGCGCGCGTACGCGATTGAACAAGCGCTCGCCAAACTCGAGCTCGAGCACCCCGGTTTCAAGCCCGAGGAGATCGTCGCCTCAATCTGCGCCTACGAGGAGGAGG
The DNA here is from genome assembly GCA_003141095.1 of Acidimicrobiaceae bacterium. Classification (GTDB taxonomy): domain Bacteria; phylum Actinomycetota; class Acidimicrobiia; order Acidimicrobiales; family RAAP-2; genus RAAP-2. Next base: position 27,288 of record PLKM01000071.1, read on the forward strand.
GCAACATCGCTGGCGTCCTCGAAAAGATGCCGACGTCGGTGAACGGCAGCCCCTACACCACCCTCGTCGTGGTCGACGGTGGCGACGACCGCACCGCCGAGATCGCTCGTTCGTTTCCCGGCGTCATCGTTATTGAGTTCCCGGTCAACCTGGGACACGGTGTCGCGCTGCAGGTCACGTACCGCTACTGCATCAACAACGGCGTCAAGTACATCGTCACCCTCGACGCCGACGGTCAAAACGACCCCGCCGAGATTCCTCAGGTCTTGGCTCCGCTGCTCGCGGACGAAGCGGATTTCGTTGTCGCCAGTCGTCGACTCGGCGTCGACAAGACCTCCGATCGTTTCCGCAAGACCGGGGTCTTCTTCTTCTCATTCATCATGAACCGCATGACCGGCGCCAAGTTGACGGACACCTCCACCGGGTACCGAGCGCTGCGAGTGACGATGTTGGCCGACGTCATTGACCGTCTGACCCAAGAGCAGTACCAGACCGCCGAGCTGCTGATCACCTGTCTCAAGCGAGGTTGGCGGGCCGGTGAGGTGCCGACCGTCTGGCACCCGCGCTTCTCCGGTACCACCAAGAAGGGCAAGAACTTCCTGTTCGGCTTCCGCTACGCCAAGGTGGTCTTTGGCACGTGGTGGCGAGAGCGCTAACTACTTCTCCAGACTTTGGTGATACACGTTCTCGAGCTGCGCGCGTAGTTCTTCGCTCTTCGCGCTAATTGCGGATCGGGAAACCCGGCCGTCTGACACGGGAGGAGAGATTGGCGTACCGACGACGATTCGAATCCTCGCGGGTCGTGGGAACTTGGCGCCGAGCGGCATTGCCTTGTCACTGCCGCCAATCCCCACCGGCACAACCGTAGCCCCCGTGCGGGCCGCGACGAACATGGCGCCGTCGTGCAGGGTCTGCACGGAGAGGCCTTCCTTGCGGGTCCCCTCGGGAAAGAGGACGAGGGCGTAGCCCCGCCGCAGCACTTCCTCCGCGAGGCTCATCGACTCCCGGTCCGCGGATCCTCGTCTCACTGGAAACGCGCCGAGATGCGTTACCAGAGGGCCGAGGATGGGAACTCGAAAGATTGAGTCCTTCGCCATGAAGAAGACCTTACGAGGCGAGATGAACAGCGTGAACGCGAAGTCCACGTTTGAACGGTGGATCGGGGCGATTAACACCGGACCCTCGAGCGGGATGTTCTCCCGGCCCTCAACCGAGGGGCGAAAGAGGATCCACGAGAGCCCGGTGATCAGAGCGGTCACCACGCGGTACGTGAAGGTCTTTGCGGGGTTCAGTTCGAGGTGTTGTTCTTCAGGCACCTTATGATCTCTCCTACGACCTCATCGATGGTTCGACTCGTCGTGTCTAGCACGACGGCGCCGTCGGCCTGGCGAAGCGGTGAGGCCTCCCTCGTGGAATCGGCTTCGTCGCGCCGCACAACCGATTCGACTCCCTCTTCGCCGCGACGGCGCGAGCGCTCCGCCAGCGTTGCGGTGAGATAGACCTTCAGAGTGGCGTTTGGAAAGACCACGGTCGCGATATCACGGCCCTCGACCACTGTCCCCTTCGGTTGCTGGCGGGCCATCTCTCGTTGACGCTCGACCATTGCTTCGCGGACCTGCGGATTTGCCGCCACCACGGACACCGCGATGTTGATCGGTTCGCTGCGTATTTCTTCCTCGACGTCCCTCCCATTGACACGTACCAGCGGTGAGGTAACAAGCTCGACGCTCCTCGCCAACTCGCCAATCGCGTCCTGGTCGTCAATAGCGATGCCCCGAAAGAGTGCCTCGCTGGTGAGCGCCCGATACATCGCGCCGGTATCGAGAAACGCCCAACCGAGCCGTTCGGCGACGGCTCTGGCCACGGAGGATTTGCCCGAGCCCGCGGGACCGTCGATCGCGACTATCTCGTTCTTCATTGCAGCGATGCGAGGTCTCGAAAGAAATGTGGGTAGCTCGACGAGACCGTGGCGGCCCCACTGATCGAGCAGCCTCGGCCCGCGACCCCCGCGACGGCCGCCGACATGACGATTCGATGGTCGAGGCTCGCCTCGACGACGAATCTGCCAAACCGGTGCGCGCTGCCGAGTCCCTCGATGAAGAAGTCGTCGCCCTCGCTCCAGACCCGACACCCCAGCGAGCGAGCGAGCGACATCGACCCCTCGAACCGGTCGGACTCCTTAAGGCGCAGCTCGCCCATGTCGCGAAAGGCGCTGACGCCCGTCGCCGCGGCGGCGGCCACGGCCAAGACAGGTACCTCGTCCACGGAGGGAATCTCGTGGGCGTGAATCTCAGTGGCTGTCAGCTCGGAGCTGGCGCTTACGAGCGAGATCCTCTCGTCCCGCGCCTCGCGAGAGAGCGAAGCTCCCATCCGTTGAAGAACGGCCACGAAGCCGGTCCGCTCCGCGGCGGCGTCGACGTCAAGAATCTCGATCACTGCGTCGGGGTGAATGGCGCCTAAGACGCAAAAGAACGCCGCCTGGGACGGATCGCCCGGAATATGCCACGCCGTCGGCGACGGGCGCCCCGGTTTCAAGGTGACGATACGTCCCTCGCCCTCGCAGAGGCTCGCCACGGTGATTCCCGCCCTCGCGAACATGTCCTCGGTCGTGGTACGCGTTCGCACGTCCTCTCGAACAACGGTGTCACCCGATGCGCCCAGACCCGCGAAAAGGAGGGCTGACTTCACTTGGGCGCTGGGCATCGGCACGTGATAGTCAATTGCCTGCAGCGTCCAACTCCCCTCGATGGAAAGGGGTGCGGTGATCCGTTCACCCACCCCGCGTACTGACGCCCCCATCAACCCGAGCGGGACCGCCACGCGGTCCATTGGTCTCTTGGAGAGCGAGGGGTCGCCAACGAGGTGGTGGGCTCCGCCGATGGCGCTGACGAGCCCGCACATCAGGCGCATGGTCGTGCCGGAGTTGCCACAGTCCAGGGCCGAGTTCGCGGCGTGCAGCCCGTTGGCTGGACCGGTGACGGTCACAATGTCACCCTCTACGCTGCGCCGCGCGCCCAGTTGCTCGATGATCACGCCGGTCGAACGAACGTCGTGTCCGGGTGAGAGCCCTTCGATAGTGCTGGAGCCACTGGCCAGTGCGCTGATCATCAACGCTCGGTGTGACGCGCTCTTATCTCCCGGCACTCGAAGGCCCCCGCGCAGTGATGGCGCGGGTTCAATCGACACTGGAACGGTCACCGGCCCGGTCATTGTTCGCTCGCCACCTTGAAATCAAGCGCCCGCAGAGCCTCACTCAAGGTGCTCGCCTCGTGGGCATCCACTGCGAGTAGGAGCGTCCCTCCGACTCCTTCAATGCCGTGGGCAATCTCAATGTCGTAGATGTTGATCAAGAGCTCCGATGCCGCCTTGGTGACTGTCGCGAGCGAACCAGGTTGGTCCGAGATCACCACCCGGATGTGGGCCAAATTCTCCGAACTCAAGGCGCGACCCGGTAATCGACGTCGGGCTTCGGACGCCGTGCGCAGGCTCTCTTCGACCGTGGAGCGCCCGTTGGAGCCGAGGGCCACGCGCAGTGCCACGAGACGGGTTTCCAAGTCTTCGAGGGTCTGGGTGATCGCCACGCGATTCTCAAACAGCACGTCGGGCCACATGGTGGGGTCACCGGCGGCGATGCGCGTCATGTCGCGAAATCCTCCGGCCGCCAACTGCAAGAGCACGGCGTCCTGCTCGGCGGCTTCAGCGGCTTCGTTCATCAAGGCGCCCGCGAGCAGGTGCGGAACGTGGCTGGCCAGCGCGACGAGTCGGTCGTGGTCATCGGCACTCACCGCAACGACGTTGGCACCTATCTCGCGAAGGATGCCGTGCAGGGTGCTGTAGATCTCGGGCTGGGTCGTCTNNGGTGGGGGTCAGCACCCAATTGCAGCCTTGGAACAGGTCGGCCCGGGCGCCCTTCAGGCCACGAAGCTCGGAACCCGCCATCGGGTGACCGCCGAGGAACCTCGGATCGCGCACCTCGTCAACGATCGCACTCTTGACCCCGGCGACGTCAGTCGCGATCAGCGCCTCATTCGAGAGCGACGAGAGCATCTCGTTGACGAGGTCCGATACCACGCCGGCGGGCGTCGCCACCACGATGAGGCGGTGGAGCTCGGTGAGATCGCCGCCCGTGATGATGTTCGCGTCGAGGGCCGCCTGCACGACCTCGTCGTCGAGGTCCTCGCCGGTGACCGTCCATCCGTTGGCCCCAAGCGCCAAGGCGACCGAGGCCCCTATGAGGCCCAACCCAACGACGTGAGCGAGACGACTATTCGGGGAGGTCATCGCGAAGCGACTGCGCGTTGCGCAGATAGACGTGGCGAATCTCGGTGCGCTCACGCTCGGTGTAGATGTGCATGAGCACCCGAACGCACAGCGCCATCGAGCCGGGCACGGCGATCTCGCTCGCGCAGAGGAGCGGAATATCGCCAAAGCCGATGCCGCGCGCGGCGGTCGCCGGAAAAGCTGACGTGAGGTCCGTCGAGGTCGTGAAGATCACACTCACGATGTCGTCGTGGGCCAGCTCGTTTCGCTCCATCATCTCGAGCAGCAACTCTTGGGTGGCCGATGAGATCTCCGCGGGGCTATCCGTTGCGCACGTAGTGGCGCCTCGAAGGCCCCGAAGCATTGGCGAAGTCATGATGGCATCGTAGAGGCGATTTCGTCAGTCATCCCGACGGCCTCCATGAGTCGGCGCACTTCGCCCAGTGAAAGTTGGCGCGACGAGCCCGGACTCAACGTCGCATCTTGAATCGGGCCAATGCGGGTACGCACCAACCGGGTCACGTCGTGCCCTACGGCTGAGCACATTCTTCGCACCTGACGGTTGCGCCCCTCGTGGATCACGATGCGAAGAAGTCCCTCGCTCACGCGACTCACCTGAGCCGGGCTGGTGATGCCGTCTTCGAGCTCCACGCCTTCGCGCAGACGTCGAATCGCCGCCGGTGACGGGTCACCCTCCACGCGGGCCAGATACTCCTTCGCGATGCCCGAGCTGGGGTGGGTCAAGAGGTGGGCCAGCCGGCCGTCGTTCGTCAGGATCAGCAAGCCTTCGGTGTTCATATCCAACCGGCCGACCGGGAAGATTCGAACGGATGATTCCACGAGGTTCAACACCGTGGTCCGACCCTGGGGGTCCGACGCGGTCGTCACCACCCCATCGGGCTTGTTCAGGAGGTAGTAGACCATGTTCTGGGCCGTGGGCGCGAGGGCGCCGTCCACGCAAATCACTTGCTCGTCTGGATGCACCCGATTTCCGAGCTCGGCGACCCGTCCATCGATGGTCACGCGGCCTTCGCTGATCAGTATCTCGCACGCCCGGCGCGAACCGAACCCCGCCCGGGCCAAGGTCTTTTGAAGTCGCTCGCCCTCGTCCAACTACGCGCCCTCAGAAATATCCGAAATGCTCTGCAACATCTCGTCGACGATCGCGTGAGCGGTCTCAACGGGCGGCATGAACTCCTCGATCGGCGGAAGATCGCTCAGCGATGCCAGTCCCATTCGATCGAGGAATAGTTCGGTCGTGCCGTAGAGAATCGACTGACCCGGACCCGCCGCCCGGCCCTTCTCTTCAATGTAGCCACGCTGTTCCAGCAGGCGGGCAACCCCGTCAACGTTCACCCCACGAAGGGCGGTGATCTGAGCGCGCGACACCGGTTGGCGGTACGCGACAATCGCGAGGGTCTCGAGGGCCGCGGAACTAAGTCGATGCGAAACGTCACGGTTGGCGAACTTCGTCACCCACTCAGCGACGTCCGGCGAAGACTGCATCACCCAGCCGCTTGCCAATTCAGCGACTTGAAATCCCCTGCGATCCTCAGCGAACTCCGTGCGAAGGGTGCGCAGCGTCACGAGCACGAGTTCGGCGTCCGCGTCAACGACGTCCGCCAGCTCTTCAGTTGAGATTGGCTCGAGCGCCACGGTCAGCATCGCTTCCAGCTTCTGCTCCAACGAGAACTCATCCCTCATAGCTGTCCACCTTTCCAAGATCGAGGCCTAACGAAACGTCCAGCCACTCAATTTCGAGGTCGCCAAATGTTGAACCCTGACCGAGGTCGACGTGGCCCAGTTTGCACAACTCCAGCAGGGCGAGGAAGTGCACGATGACCTCGATCCGACTACCGAGCCCTTCGGTGAGGGCTCGAAACGAGAGGCGTCCCATGGTGGGCAACCGCTGGGACAAGGAGACCACCGTCTCAGCAACGGTGACGGCGTCAACGGTGACGTGGTTGAGACGCACCACCGGCACCGGCTTCTCCTCGATGCCGCGCAGGTAGGCGCCGGCGAGCTGGGCGGTCGTCACCCCGGCGAGCAGATCAGGGGGACGCACGACGAAGCCGTCGTCAATCCCACGAAGACGAGGAAAGGCACGACTGGCCCGCTCGAACAGCGAGACGAAGGCGTCCGAGAGAGCCGCGTACGTGCGCAGTTCCAAGAGCCGCGCGAGCAGAACGTCGCGCTCCTCCCAGCCAACGAATTCTTCGTCGGGCTCTGTGCTGTCGCGACCGGGCAAGAGACGCTGGCTCTTCATCTGAAGCAGGATCGCCGCGATGAGCAAGAACTCTGAGAGTTCATCGACATCGATGTGCAGTGCGTCGTCGCGAAGGGCCGCGACGAACTCGTCGACGATTGGCGCGAGCGCGATGTCTAGAACGTCCACGTCGTGGCCGCTGATCAGCTGGAGCAGCAGTTCTATTGGGCCGCTGAAGGACGGCGTCGTCACGACGAAGGTCACGGGCTAACTCTACTGGGTCATTCAGCACCCAAATGCCCGTCATCTACGATGTATCAATGCGAATTCTTTCCGGAATCCAGCCCTCGGGCACCATGCACATCGGCAACTACCTTGGCGCCGTGAAGCAGTGGGTGGACTCCCAGAACCCTGAGGCGTACTACTGCGTGGTGGATCTGCACGCCCTCACGCTCGAGATCGAGCCCGCGGCGCTGCGTGAGCAGACGACCGACTGCGTGGCGTCGCTACTCGCTGCCGGCCTCGATCCCGAAGTCTGCACGCTGTTCATCCAGAGCCACGTTCCCTTCCACGCTCAACTGAGCTGGCTCTTAGAGTGCGTGTCCTCCTACGGCGAACTCAGCCGGATGACCCAATTCAAGGAGAAGGCGGACCGCCAAGAGGGTTACCGGGTTGGACTGCTGACCTACCCGGTCCTGATGGCGGCGGACATCTTGCTCTACAGCGCCCAGCAGGTGCCCGTCGGCGACGACCAACGCCAGCACCTCGAGTTGACCCGCAACGTCGCCGAACGATTCAACAATCGCTACGGAGAGATATTCACGATTCCCGAGGGCGTGCACCCTCCGGCGGCGGCCCGAGTGATGGACCTGCAAGAGCCCTCGCGCAAGATGTCCAAGTCAATCTCGAGCCCGCTGGGCTCGATTTACGTGCTCGACGAGCCCGCCGAGATCGAAAAGAAGATCAAAAAAGCGGTCACCGACACCGAAAACGAGGTCCGCTTCGACTGGGAGACGAAGCCCGGTCTCTCCAATCTCCTCGAGATCTTCTCGAGCTTCGAGGGATCCTCGCCCGAGGTGATCGCCAGCCGCTACACGGGTTACGGCGCCCTCAAGAGTGATCTCGCGACGCTCGTCATCGAGTCGCTCGCTCCGATTGCCGAGCGATACCGTGAGCTACGAAGCGACCCGACCGCGATCAATGCGGTCGTTCTCCATGGTGACGATAAGGCCGCGCAGGTGGCGGGGCCGGTCTATCGACGCGCCGCCGCGGCCATGGGTCTCATCTAATGGATGAGGCTGATCCACCAGTTCTCGAGGTCGTTTAGACCGTTGTAGCCAACGTGGAACACCAGGGCGTTCAGAATGAACAGACCCATGACGATGGGCAGGGCCTTGGCTCGAAACTGGTAGTACCCGCCGAGACGGTGGCGAGGAATGAAGCGCTCGATGATCGCCGAGCCGTCCAGTGGTGGGATTGGCAGCAAGTTGAATATCGCCAGGAACAAATTGATGATCCCGAAATCGACGCCGAACGTGATCAGCGCCTGGCTGTTCGCCACGTGCCACGCAAACTCGGTGATGGCGACCCCTAGCGCCGACAGCGCGATGTTGACGAATGGACCGGCGAGCGACACGTAGAGCGCCTGGGTGCGCGGGTTGCGTAGGCGCGAAATATTCACCGGCACCGGTTTGGCGTAGCCGATGGGCGGAAGACCTGAAAATACGAGAATCGCCGGCAGCAAGATTGTTCCAATGGGGTCAATGTGGGCAATCGGATTCAGCGTGAGACGACCGTTCTCTTTCGCGGTGGGGTCGCCGAAGTAGTTGGCGACGTAACCGTGGCTCACTTCGTGCAGCACGATTGACGGAATTATCGCCAGGAAATAGTAAAAGTAATTCAATCTTCTCTTCTTGCTATTCGTGAGCGCGCGGATGCGCACTTTGGTACTCGCGCTTTAACGAGGTTACCGACACCGCCGTGTAGAGCTGGGTAGTGGAGATCGACGCGTGGCCCAGAAGCTCCTGCACCACTCTAATATCAGCGCCGTGGGCCAACATGTGAGTGGCGCAACTGTGACGAAATACGTGCGCACTGATCTTGGAACGATCAATGCCCGCGATCAAGGCGCGTTTGTTGATGATGAGGTCGACCCCTTGGCGAGTGAGCGGACCGCCGCGGGAGTTCAAGAACAGCTTGGTGGACTTCTTCGCGCCGGGAAACTCCCCTCGCCCACCCGGAAGAAGGAGTTGCACCAGGGCCCGACGCAAGGTCGCACCCATGGGCACGAGCCGCTGCTTCGAGCCCTTGCCGGTGACCAGGATCAGCTCCTCGTCAAAATCCAGGTCTTCGAGACCTATCCCGACGACCTCCGAAACCCGAGCTCCCGTCCCGTAGAGCAGTTCGAGCAACGCCCTGTCACGCAGGTCCACTGGCCGCTCACCGTTGAGCGAATCGAGCAGGGCGAGCATCTGCTCCTCGCCCAACGGCTTCGGTAGCGTTCGACCACGCCGGGCGCCCCTGATTCGTGCCGTGGGGTCAACGTCCAACTGGCCCTCGTCGACCATGAAACCGAACCAGCCATGAATCGACGACATCGCCCGAGCGACGGAACTATCGGCACGAGCACCGCTGCGCAGCGACGTCACGTACCTCTCGTAGTCCGAATCCGACACCGAAGCAAGTTCGAGACCCTCGTGGTCGAGCCACCGCCAGAACGCGCCGATGTCGCGTCGGTACGCTTCGATGGTAGCGAGGCTGCGACCTTTTTCTATGGTGAGCCACTGCAGGTACTCAGAGGCGGGCGGCTCAGTCGACGTCAAAGAAGGTTCCAAAGACGCAGTGCAACGCCACGGCGACGGTGTAGTCAATGGTAGGTTCTCGTTGAAGGGTCGCCTTGATCTCGGTGATCGGCACCCACACCACGGTCGAGGCGACCTCCTCGGGGCCTTCCGGACGGCGGCCCACCAGTTCGAGCCCCTTCGCTTCAAAGATGACCATCTCCTGGTTCGTCCAACCGGGAGAGACGGTAAACCTACCCAGTTGACGCCACCGCGACGCCTCGCAACCGAGCTCTTCACGTAGTTCCCGCTTGGCCGCCGCGAGGGGCTCCTCGCCCTGGACGTCCAAGGTTCCAGCTGGAACCTCGAAGATGAAAGAGTCGAAGGGAGCGCGATACTGGCGAAGGAATCCCACTTCGTTCTGGTCGTTGATCGCGAGAATGGCGACCGCCCCCGCGTGAGTGACCACATCGCGCTGGAACGTCTCGCCGTTGTGCTCGACTGTTCGCCGTTCGACGTCAAAGACGTGTGAGTGCAGCAGCGGCTCTGTTCCAACGACTCGGAACGTCGAGCTCACAGAGTGGCGTTTACCGACAGCGGGTCAATGATGTGAGGCTCGCGGCCCTCGGCTCTCGCGTCCGCCGCCTTTATGAGCCCCAAAAAGAGGGGGTGCGGGCGATCAGGGCGCGACTTGAACTCGGGGTGCGCTTGCGTGCCCACAAAAAAGGCATGATCAGGAACTTCAACGAACTCGACCAGTCGGCCATCCGGGGACGTGCCCGAGCATCGCATGCCCGAGGCCTCGTACTGAGCGCGAAAACGCGAATTGAACTCGTAGCGGTGGCGGTGGCGCTCGGACACGACCGTCGCGCCGTACAGCTGAGCGACGAGCGAGCCCTCTTCAAGCATGGCGGGACAGGCGCCCAGGCGCATGGTTCCGCCGAGGTCGATCACGTCCATCTGTTCGGCCATCAACGCAATGACGGGCGCTGACGTCCCCAGTGAGATCTCCGTGGAATGGGCGTCACTAAGGCCGAGCACGTGGCGAGCGAACTCAATGACCATCACCTGCATACCGAGGCAGATTCCCAAGTAGGGGATGTTGTGCTCGCGGGCAATCCGCGCGGCGGCGATCATGCCCTCCACTCCGCGCTCGCCAAAACCGCCAGGGACAATAATTCCGTCCAGTTGACGAATGCGTTCCGAATCGATCTCCGAGGGGACGCGCTCGGCTTCGAGCCACTCGATCTTGGTGGCGGCCCCGATGGCGAAGCCCGCGTGGCGGATCGACTCGCCGACCGACAAGTAGGCGTCGGGCATTGACACGTACTTGCCAATGACGCCAATGCGCAGTGTCCGAGTGGTGTTGTGCACGCGGCGAACGACATCGTGCCACGCAGAAAGGTCGATGGGGTGCTCGTCGAGGTCGATTCCCAACGTGTTGCACACGATGCGGTCGAGGCCTTCATTGTACATATTGATCGGGATGTCGTAGATACTCGAGGCGTCGATTGCCGAGATGACGGCCTCATTCGGCACGTCGCAGAGCAGTGAGATCTTTCGCTTCAATCCGTCTGATATCGGCTGATCGCTGCGACACACGATCACGTCGGGCTGAATTCCTCGCGAGCGCAACTCGGTGACCGAGTGCTGGGTCGGCTTCGTCTTCTGCTCGCCCGATGGAGCCAAGTACGGCACCAGCGTCAAGTGAACGTAACAGACGTTCCCTCGCCCGGCGTCGCGACGGTACTGACGGATCGACTCGATGAACGGAACGATCTCGATGTCGCCGACCGTGCCGCCAATCTCCACGATCACCACGTCGGCGCCGAGTGTCCCCAACCGCCGTATTCGTTCCTTGATCTCGTCGGTGATGTGGGGAATCACCTGGACCGTCTTTCCGAGGTAGTCACCACGACGTTCCTTGGCAATGACGTTCGAATAGATGGATCCCGTCGTGGTATTGGATTTCCTCGACAGGGACTCGTCGATGAAGCGCTCGTAGTGGCCCAGGTCAAGGTCGGTCTCGCCACCGTCGTCCGTGACGTACACCTCGCCGTGCTCGCCGGGATTCATGGTCCCCGGGTCCACATTCAAGTAGGGGTCGAGCTTGCACATCGTGACTTTTAGCCCGCGCGACTTCAAGAGCCGACCCAACGAAGAGGCCGTCAGCCCCTTACCGAGAGAGCTTGATACTCCACCCGTTACAAAGACGAATTTAGTCATTCGTAAACAGCCGTATCCACGGATACACATCATAGCGAACGTTGTGGGTCGACAAGAACAATTAACGCGATGTTTCAAGAAGTCGGTTCGCCAGCGCCTTGGCCTCGTCGGTCATCTCGTCGCCAGCGAGCATTCGAGCAATTTCGCGCACTCGATCCTCGCCGATGACCTGGCGCACTGAAGTCGCCGTAAGACCGCGCACGACTGACTTCTCGATCACGAAGTGATGATCGGCCTGGGCCGCGACCGAAGCGAGGTGGGTCACCGCCAACACCTGCTGCTGGCGACCGACTTCGCGTAGACACTGGCCAATCTGCTGGGCCACCTGCCCGCCAAGACCCGCGTCGATCTCGTCAAAGACCGCCACCACGTCCTCGTGGGCGGCTTCGAGCGAGAGCGCCAAGAGAACGCGGCTCAACTCGCCTCCACTCGCGAGAGCCTGCAAGGGCCCCTCTGGCAGCCCCGGATTGGGCGTGAAGAGGATTTGAGTGTCCGAGCCGTCGTCACCATCAATGTCAAAGCGCAGCGTGGCACTGGGCAGGGCCACGCGAGGCAGCTGTGCGCGCACGGCGTCAGTGAGCTTCACCGCGGCGAACTCTCGCTGACGACGCACGTGGCGCGCAGCTTCGCGCTCTTTCGTCTCGAGTTCACTGATGTCGTCGTCGAGGTTCGCCAGTCGCTCGCCTCCGTCGACTTGGGTCGCCAGTTCACCGTGGAGGCGACCAAGCGTCTCGAGTGCCGACGGCAGAGAACCCCCGTACTTTCGAGCAACCTGCTGGAGAAGCGCCGCTCGTTCGTCGAGCTCCAGGAGTACCGTTGGATCAAAGGCGTCCGGATCGGCGAGTGTGGCCAATTCGTGGAGACCTTCGCGAGCCTGAGCGAGCGCACCCCGCAGCGATTCGCGCGCCGCGTCGTATGTTTCACCACGTGGCAGTTTCTCGATTGACTTGGCCAACCGGGCTAAGACCGCGTCGTCGCTGTCGGCGTCGAGTTCCTCCACGACTTGGGCGAGAGCGGCTTGACTATCTCGCAGCGAGGTGAGCCTCGTCAGCGTTTCGAGCGTCTCGGAAAGCTCGGTCGCCGAGGAAATGTGCACCGACTCCAGTTCGTTGATTTGAAAACGCAGGAATTCAAGTTCGCGCTCGCGCTTCGCGAAGTCGCCCCCGAACGAATCGCGCAGTCCTCGGGCCTTGCGCAGCGAAGCTCGAACCTCGTCGAGCGCGCTCGTCGATACACCGCCGGTGACGTCAATGATTCGAAGGATCTCTCCTCGATTGCGCAGCGCCAACGAGTCGTGCTGACCGTGAATCACAATCAACTCCCCCGCGAGGGTCCGCAGAACCTCCGCACTGCTCGGGGCGCCGTTGAGCGTACTGCGTAGCCTTCCCGTCGCGCTGGCCTCGCGAGTGAGCACTATCTCTTCGCCATTGCTCTGCGAAAAAACGGCCACGGCTCTCATGTCGTTCAGCACGGCGTACCTCGAGCTGGTGCCGTCTCCGCCCAGGCAGAGTTCGAGTGCCCCGAGCAGGAGCGTCTTGCCGGCGCCGGTCTCGCCGGTGAGCACGTTAAACCCCGGACCGAACTCCAAATGCGCATCGTCGATCACGCCGAGGCCATGAGCGTAGAGCTCAACCAACTGCGACTTAGGCATGACCCTCTCGAAGGCTTTCGCGAAGACGAAATCCCAGATCGAAGCTCCGAGTTGCGACCACTCGCACCGGCAATGGGCTCTTGCGGACTTCTATTGCCTGGCCCGGCTCGAGCGATCCAATGGTGTGCCCGTCGGCGACGATGATTGCCGGCTTATTGTCGGCGACCAGGCGCACCAGCTTGTCGCCGTCAACCACTATCGACCGGTCAATCGTGAAGTGCGGCGCAATGGGAGTGATGACCATCACCTGCAGGGTCGTATCCACGACGGGACCTCCCGCCGAGAAGTTGTAGCCGGTGCTCCCGGTGGGCGTCGACACCATCACCCCGTCGGCGGAGTACGTGAGGAATTCGTCTTCGGCGACGTACGTCTTGACCCGAACCATATGCCCCGCGTGCGCCCTTTCGACGACTACTTCATTCAAGGCGAACTCGTGCCACGGCTCACCCGATATCGAGATACTTAAGGCGAGGCGCTCGACGACGTGCTTGTTTTCCAACGCATCGTTGACGCTTTCGACGATCTCGGTGGATGGGACGTTGAGGAGAAAGCCCAACCGACCCAAGTTCACGGCAAGAACGCGCGCGCCGTGCTCGTGGGCGAGGCGCGCGGACTGCAAGAACGTGCCGTCCCCTCCCAGACTGACCACCAGCGTCTCGTCATTTATCTCCGGCGTCTCGTCCGAGTCGAGCATGTGAATCTTCGACGAGATGCCCTCGGCTCTCAGGCCCTCGACAGACTGACGGGCGACCTCCATCGCGTCAAGGCGGTTGCTAAAAGCCGTTAGGAGTAACTGGGACACGTTTGACCTCGTGCGCTCAATGGTAGTAACAAAGGTCGTACCAAACTTTGCAGCCCCGCACGAAGTGGGTAACTTGATCCAAGGAGTACCCAGTGTTTCTCGACATACCGCCCTCGACACGTGAAGTCATGGAGTCGCTCGAGCAGCGAGACGCGGCCGATCGAGTTGATGGCACCGCCCATCTGGAGCGGTTGCGTCAGATCCCGAGAGAGACCGGGGCATTCCTCGCGCTGTTGGCGGCCTCGGCGCCGGACGGCCCGTGGATAGAGATCGGCACGAGTGCTGGCTACTCGGCGCTGTGGTTGTCGCTGGCGTGCCGAGCTCGAGGTCAGAAGCTCACCACGTTCGAGATTCTGCCCGCGAAGGCGGAGAAGGCCCGAAAGAACATCGCTGACGGCGAGGCGAATGACGTTGTCACGATCGTCGAAGGTGACTTTCTCCACTACGCCACTGACCTGGGCCAGATCAGCTTTTGCTTCCTCGACGCCGAGAAGGACGTCTACGGCGCGTGCTACGAGGCGGTCGTTCCGCTCTTGGTCCCTGGAGCGATTTTCGTTGCCGATAACGCCATCAGTCATCAACGTGATCTTCAACCAGTGATAGACAGAGCGCTCAGCGATCCGCGACTCGACGCACTAATCGTGCCGATTGGCAAAGGAGAGCTGGTCTGTCGCAAGCGCTCGTAGAAGTACGTTCAAGGGGGTCCGAGCGAGCGTCTGTGAGTGTTCGAACTACTTGCAGGGAGCCCGCGAGTGCCAAAGAGCGCCGGAGGATCATCAGAAGCCCCGCGCACTCAACTGAACCGCAACGTACCGTCGTCGAGATCGGCGGCCGGCAACGCCTGCTTCTCCAGTTGATAGTTCGGCGAGTGACGCCACGGATCCTTGTCACCTTGCTGTGGCAGCAACGCCAGACTTCTCTGCAAATAGCCCGGATTGAAATCTTCGGGATCGATCCAGGGATGCAGTTCCATGCGCACGTCCTCGTCGCGCAGCGTCGGCGTCACGACCGAGACGCCGAGCTCGTCCATATGACGTAACAACCGACAGACGAAGTCGCCAATCAGGTCGACCCGCAATGTCCAGCTAGCTCGAAAATAACCAAAGACCTCAACGAGGTTGGGAATGCCGGTAAACATCAACCCCCGGTACGTGACGGTCTTGGCGTAGTCGAGCGGTACCCCGTCAACGCTGAAGTCGATATCGCCAAGCACGTTCATGTCAAAGCCCGTCGCGGTGATGATGATGTCTGCCTCGAGCGTTGCACCCGACTTCAGGAGGATTCCGGTTTCGGTGAAGGAGTCGATCTCGTCAGTGACCACGGAGGCCTTGCCACTCTTGATCCCGTGGAAGAGGTCGCCGTCGGGAACGAAGGCGATGCGCTGTTGCCACGGACGATACCGGGGATTGAAGTGGGTATCGACATCGAAATCCTCACCCAGTATCTCCCGGATGGGCTTCAGGAGTTCTTCGCGAGCGAGGTCGGGATAGTCGAGGGCCACCTGGTTCAGCAGGCCCAGATCCGAGATGAGTTTCCTACGGACGATCTCGTGTATCCAGTCCTCTGGTATCTCGAGGTCGCGCAGCATGTCGGCAACCTCGTTGACGTTGCGGCCAATGATGAAGAAGGTCGGAGAGCGCTGCAGCATCGTGATGTGCGCACAGTCCGGCGCCAACGCCGGGATCAATGTCGCCGCCGTGGCGCCAGAGCCGATGACGATGACCCGTTTGCCCACGTAGTCAAGATCGTCCGGCCAGGTCTGGGGATGAACAATTCGTCCCGCGAACTTGTCCATGCCCTTCCACTTTGGCGTGTGGCCTACCGAGTGGCGGTAGTAGCCCTGACACATCCAAAGAAAGTTCGCGGTGAATCTCAGTTGCTCTCCGTTATCCACCCGCGTCACAAGAAGTGTCCAACGATTCTCGCGGCTCGACCAACTTGCGGACACGATGGTGTGTTGATAACGGATGTATCGATCAAGATCTTCGTCCTCGATCACTTCGCCGAGATACGTCATTATCTCATCCTTGACGGCGATGGGGGCACCCGTCCAAGGCTTGAACCGGTAGCCGTAGGTGTAAAGATCGCTATCTGATCGTGCGCCAGGATACCTGTGCGTGCGCCAAGTTCCACCGAAGCTCGCGTGCGTTTCAAGTATCACGAACTGCTTGTCGGGACACTGCTCCAACAGATGGTGCGCAGCCCCAATGCCGGAGATTCCGGCGCCCACGATGAGGACGTCAAAATGTTCGACCAACTGATCTGGTGTCGCATCTCGAATCGCTGTATCAGTCATTGCCACTCCCCCGCTGATTCCCGCCCGCTCATTGACGTTGACGCAGAAACTAGTTCCATCAAGTTACTCAACGGTAAGCGTAGGGCGGGAGCGTTGTTCCTTCGACGCCGCCGTTCAACAGTCGTCGTCCGTCCCTCGCAGCGGGATCCCGACGGTTCGAAGGATCGGCCCTGCTCGTAAGGTGCAGACATCGGGAGTGTGGGCCCGTAAGTCATGAAACCCTGCACAGTGGAAAGTAGGTTCAACGTATGAGCGATCGAGATAGTTCGAGCGACGAGCAGGTGAGTGCCGTCAACGACTGGAACACGAAAAACATCGAAGAGTTCCGAGCCAACCACGGCGCGCTTGGTGGTTCCTTCGAAGGTGCGCCGGTACTTCTTCTTCATACCAAAGGAGCAAAGTCCGGCCAGGAGCGAATCAACCCGATGATGTACCTGAACGAAGACGGCAGCATCTACGTCTTCGCCTCGAAGGCGGGGGCCGACACGAACCCCGACTGGTTTCACAACCTCGTGGTGACACCGGAGGTGAACATAGAGATCGGTGACGAGACCATCGAAGCGACCGCCGTGCCAGTGCTCGGGGCCGAACGTGATCGGATCTACGCCGTGCAGGCCGAACGCTTTCCGGGTTTTGGTGACTACCAGGCCAAGACCACACGAGTGATTCCGGTCGTTCAACTAGTTCGCGCCTAGTGGATCGAGCATCGAGTCAGCCCAGGACCGCCATTACTGTCCGTTGCGAACGCTCGCACGACCAGTGCCTTCGCGGAGGACAGTTAGTCTGCCAAGGAGACGACCACGGGGGCACGCATGAGTAGCGACTACCAACTCTTGTTGTACGAGCGATCCGACGCGACGGTCACCATCACAATGAATCGTCCCGATCAGCGCAATGTACTGTCGCTCGGACTTCTGGAAGAGCTCAACCGGGCCTTCAACGAAGCCGGTCGTAGTGACGCCACCGGGGTGATCCTTGCCGGCAACGGCAAGGTGTTCAGTGCAGGCCACGACTTCGCCGAGATGGCTGGTGCGAGCTTGCAAGATACGCGCCAGCTCTTTGCCACCTGCACGCAACTGATGAACACCATCCAGTCGATTCCTCAGCCAGTGGTGGCGCGAGTGCACGCGCTCGCCACGGGCGCCGGATGCCAGCTGGTCGCCACCGCCGATTTGGCGGTCGCTTCCGAGGACGCCAGTTTCTGTACGCCGGGCGGGAAAGGCGGACTCTTCTGCACGACCCCAATGGTGGCAGTCGGAAGATCCGTGGGACGAAAGAGGGCTCTCGAGATGTCGATGAGTGGAGACCCTATTGATGCACGAACGGCGGAAGCGTGGGGGCTCGTCAACACGGTCGTTGGCGCCCCTGAACTCGAATCGGCCACGACGGCCCTGCTCGAACGGGTAACTCGAGGCAGCGCCGCTTCCAAGGGGATTGGTAAGAGAGCCTTCTACGCTCAAATTGACCTCGAACAGTCAAAGGCCTACGACTACGCAATCGAAGTCATGGCATCGGCCAGTCAAATTCCCGACTCTCAAGAGGGCATCGCGGCCTTTCTGGAAAAGCGCCACCCCGAGTGGGGAAAGACGTGACAGGACGACCCTTTGGATTAGGAAACTAGTAGAGCCCGAGCGACGTCGGACGGTGTCATCGAACTCCTCCAATCCCTCGCGCAGGGCTTGGTCACAAGACCAACATCACCGGTGACGCCAGTCAGCCGTTAACAATCCCCTTTTGAATCGACGCTACGTGCAGGTAGACCGGCCCACTGAGCGAACACGCGACCAGAGGGAACGGAACTACTTTTGATGACCTTTGACTGGGCGGATAGACGCGCAGTCCGCCCGCGGTCCTTGGCTTGCATGCGGTGGGCGTGAAAACACCAGTATCGGTGACCTGGAGTACTGCTGTCGCAGTGCTCCTCGGCGAGTTCACCCCCAACCCGGACCCCGCCGCTCCGCTCGCGAGGGTAATCACTGCGAGCGCGTGAGAGGAGTCGCGTCCTGCGGCTCGACCGAGTTGTGCACCGAAGAGGTTCACCGCTGAGATGCCCGGATAGCCGTAGAGCGTGCAAGAGTGCGGTGACAGGTTGGTGAATTCGAGGTCGTAGTACTCGCTCCCCGCGGCTGCGCTACCCGATGTGTTGATCCAGACCACCAGTTCCGAGGTGGTGCATCGAGGGGCACTCGCCACGGCGCCCGCTCTGGTGAGTCCGACCGGAAGGCCCACGAACAGCAACGCCCCCACCAGGCTCAAGAGTGCGATTGATGCGACCCATCGGTTGCGGCCCAAACTTCGTGATGAAAGTGTTGCCGGGTGCACGAAAACCTCCTCACAATGTAATTCGGCCTTACGAAATGACACTAGCCCCCGTCCCTCGAGCACGTGCAACGAAGTCTCACCGGGCGTCAGTGTCGAGTCGAGACGTCTCCTCCACGCACGGGTGGTTGAGGCGTGACTCGTAGTGTTCGCCGAGGACTTCACATCGCCCATGTTGGCAAGCCAACGAGGACTGAAGGTGCGCGGGACCATCGGCATCGCTCCAGGCGAGCTCGACGATGATCTGCGCCGCCAAAGGCTGGCGCTGGTGAGTCGAACCTGCTAGGAATTCAGAGTGTCGGCACAATAGTGTCGGCTGAAGCTGGGGATTCGCAGGGTGTAGCACGGACTTACGGTTCCTCGTGAGGAAGGATTTGCCATGATCTCTCGCACTAACCGCTTGGCGTCGCGAGTCCGGATGTTGATCGCAGGATCAGTCGTCGCGACGGCCTTACTCGTCCCGTTGAGCCTGTCGGCTCCCGAGGCCGGAGCCCTCAGTACGAGCCCCTTCTGCACTGCTCTCTTCAGTTGGGCCGAACACCAGCCTCCGACGCCGACCACGCTCACGCTCACCGGGTACCGAGCGTGGGCGAAGGCTCTCGCGCCGTACTACGAGAAGATGGCCTCGGTGGCTCCTAACGCCAAGACCAAGACGGTGCTGAACGACCTCGTGGTTGTTCTGAAGGCCTACGCCAACTACAAGAGTCTGTCGAAGCTCTCGGCGTACGAGGCCGCCCATCACAAGGCCTTTGAGGCAGATGTCAAGTCTCTGGCCGCATCCATCAAGGCCTGCGCCTAACCCCGGGGCCACTTGGTCCCGACCCTGATTCCGTCGTTGCCGGCTGCAGCCGGTCGGGGCGACGTCGCGTCGAATAGCAAAGTCTCTTGTGGTCGCGTGACTTG
>PLKM01000012.1:0-4919 GCA_003141095.1 Acidimicrobiaceae bacterium
TAACGCCGATAATGTACGTTATGTAAAGTTATCCTAGTTTGAATGCACGTTGTCCGAATAAAGGCTGATTTGTCGCCCGGCACCCCCCCCTCTGCTCAGGAAGAGACTCGTTTCAAGTAACCGGGTAACTTCAAGGACACGTCATGTTTGAACCCTGGCTCAGTCTTCACCGATACCTTTGCGATCCACCCCGCCAAACAATGACTCCGAGGATCGCCACTTCGTGGGCAGTGTACTGGGTACCTGTCATTACTTCTCGTAAGTAGTCAGGCCATTGTGACAAAAGTCTTAACAAAGTTCTACTTCGAATCGGCGAGTTGAGGTGAGTCTGCGACGGACCGGCAACCGCCCCAATTAACGTGGACCGGACCTGCACGGCGGCAAACACCGTACGGGCGCTTGCTGACTAGCGTGTTCCGACATGACCGCTCGGATTCCCTACCTCAACGCCCGCCTCCAGGGCTACACGAGCACCATCTTCTCGGAGATGTCCGCGCTCGCCGTCGCGACGGGGTCAATCAACCTCGGCCAGGGCTTCCCCGACACCGACGGTCCAGACTTGATAAAGCGGTCCGCGATCCGAGCGATAGAAGATGGCCACAATCAGTACCCGCCGTTGAACGGGATCAGCGAACTGCGTTCGGCGATCGCGTCGCACCACAAGCGCCACAACGGACTGGACTTCGATCCGGTCACCGAGATATTGGTTACCGCGGGCGCGACGGAAGCGATCGCGTCGTGCCTCTTGTCGCTGTGCGAGACCGGCGACGAGGTCGTCATGTTCGAGCCGTACTACGACTCCTACGCGGCCTGCACCGCGATGGCCGGTGCGCAGCGTCGTACCGTACCGCTGCGCGCCCCCGACTGGTCATTCGAGCCCGAGGCGCTCGAGAACGCAATCACCAATCGGACCCGGCTCATCCTGGTGAACACCCCTCACAATCCGACCGGCAAGGTGTTCAGCCTCGCTGAGCTTCAGGTGATCGCCGACGTCGCTCGGCGTCACGATCTCATCGTTGTCACCGACGAGGTCTACGAGCATCTTGTTTATGAGTCGCCCCACGTCTCTCTCGCGTCGCTCCCAGGCATGGCCGAACGGACGATCACGATCTCGTCTGCGGCGAAGACGTTCTCTGTGACCGGATGGAAAGTAGGGTGGGCGTGCGCACGCCCTGAACTCATCGCAGCGATCCGGTCGGCGAAGCAGTTCCTCACTTACGTGAACGCTGCACCGTTTCAGTATGCGATCGCCGAGGGACTTAACCAGTGCGACGACTACCTCGTCGAAGCGACGGCGTTGCTGCGAGAGAAGCGTGACCTGCTCGCAGCGGGCCTCGAGACTGCGGGTTTTAAGGTCCTTCCGTCTCACGGCACGTTCTTTCTCACGACGGACATCACGCCACTGTCTGACGAGGACGGACACACGTTTTGTCGGGAGCTTGCCCAGCGGTGCGGTGTCGTGGCGATCCCGAGTTCGGCCTTTTACGATGACAAGGCGTCCGGTTGGCACTTCGTTCGATGGATGTTCTCGAAACGCCGCGAGGTGCTCGAGGAGGCAGTCGAGCGTCTCGGACGACGGCAATAGACATCGCCGTATTTCTACCGGAACGTCGGGTCTCGCGCCGTTCAGCGGAGTGGTGGGAACACGTACGAGTCCCCTTCTGAATTCCACTAAAACGATTTACTCCATAACTTCGATAGAATAAGTCGAGTATTACGACCTGCCTGGTCCCCCGTCAAGTTGAAAGGCACGCGCCATTACCACGAGAAGCCCCGACATTCTGATTATCATGGCCGACCAGATGACGCCGTCGGCGCTCCCTTTCTACGGTAACCCGGTGACCTACGCCCCGAACATGGCGCGCTTAGCCAGCGGAGGTGTCGTGTTCGACGCGGCGTACACGGCAAGCCCGCTGTGCTCTCCGGCACGTGCGTCGTTCATGACGGGCCTGTTGCCCTCGCGCACGGGAACCTACGACAACGCTGCCGAGTTCGCGTCGGATATCCCGACCTTCGCCCACTATCTCCGCAACGCCGGGTATCGCACGGTCCTTTCGGGGAAGATGCACTTCTGCGGTCCCGACCAATTGCACGGTTTCGAAGAACGTCTGACGACGGACATCTATCCCGCCGACTATGGGTGGACGCCCAGCTGGGACCGCCCACACGAGCGCCCCACCTGGTACCACGACATGTTCTCGGTGCACGACGCTGGACCCTGCCTTCGATCCAACCAGCTCGACTTCGACGATGAGGTTGCCTACACCGCAGAGCGGGCGCTGTTCGACCACGTTCGCTTGCGCGACGACCGGCCGCTCTGTCTCGTCGTGTCGTTCACTCACCCTCACGACCCCTTTGTGATCTCTCAGCGCTTCTGGGACCTCTACAAAGATGTCGAGATCCCACTGCCGGAACTCTCCGTAGGAGACGTTGCTCTCCAGCCCCACGAGGTAAGACTTCGCGAGGTCTGTGCCATGGAGGGGACCAACATTACCGCCCACCACATCCGCGCGGCGCGAAGGGCGTACTACGGCGCCATCTCGTATCTCGACGAGCACGTGGGGAGGCTGCTCGACATCCTGAGGGCCGGAGAGCGCTTCGACGACACCGTCGTCATGCTGACCAGCGACCACGGCGAGATGCTCGGCGAGCGCGGGGCGTGGTACAAGATGAGCTTCTTCGAGGGCTCTGCCCGCGTGCCGCTGGTGGTGCACGCTCCCAACTTGTTCGAGCCGCACCGTGTCACATCGCCGGTGTCCACGATGGACCTCGTGCCCACGCTCGTCGGTCTGGCGAGCGCCGACCCGAGCCCCCTCATCGGCCCGCTCGACGGTACGGACCTGATCGGTCACCTCCAAGGACACGCCGAGGAGAGAGAGGTCGTCGCCGAGTACCTCGCCGAAGGCGCCATCGCCCCGATCGTGATGATCCGGCGGCGCCAGTGGAAGTTTGTCCATTCGCCGGCCGACCCGGACCAGCTGTACGACGTTCGCGCCGACGCCGCAGAGCGCGTCAACTTGGCAACCGATGCGGCATATTCGACTTTGGTGCAGAGTTTCCGTGATGAAGTGGCGGTGAGGTGGGACTTCGTTGAACTGGACGCGAAAGTGAGAGCCAGCCAGCAACGTCGACGGACGGTGAACCAGGCGCTGAACGTGGGCGCCCGCACCGACTGGGATTTCACGCCTTCTTACGGAGCTTCCACCCGGTACATCCGCAACCACGCAGACCTGAACGATCTCGAGGCGAAGGCGCGATTTCCCCCCGTGGTTCACGCAGTCAACGAACGCCGACTTCAGCAATGATGGGGGCCGGGCACCCCGTGATCGCTCACCATGACGCCATCAATTCCGAGCCGGTCAGCCTCGACGAGGATATCGACCAGAACGTTCAAGGAAGGCGTCGGCTGCAGGGCCGAGTTCTCGATGAGCGCCATCAAGGCGCGAGGTAACTTCGTCACAGTTGACACTTTCACGACTCCACTCGTGAACGGTCCTATCGCGCTCACGTGGCGAGGCAACGCCTTGCTACTGTACCCGGGCACGCTCGACGAGCCAGCAAAATGCGGGATCGGGCGCTTCGAGCAGTTCGGGATGCCACTGCACGGCCAACACCTCTCCGTCGGTGGTTTCGAGTCCCTCGATCACGCCGTCGGGAGCGAAGGCGCTGGCTATCAGGCCTTCGCCGAGTCGTTCCACGGTCTGATGATGAAGTGAGTTCACCGCGGCGTGCTCACCGACGAGCGAGGAGACGATTGTCTCGGGTACACAGGCAATGTCGTGGGTCACGCTTCGCCCGTCGACATCCCACTGGGGATGTCCGGCGCCTTCGTCGAGCTCAACGTGCTGGTTAAGGCTTCCGCCGTGGGCAATGTTTACCAGTTGGAATCCTCGGCAAATCGCGAGTACAGGTATCCCCTTGCGCCGAGCGGCGGCGTAGAGCGCCAACTCCCACTCATCGCGGTCGGGCTCGGTCTGCCCGAGGTTTTCATGCGGTTCAGCGCCGTATCGAGCGGGCTCCACGTCGGCTCCGCCACTCAGGACCAAACCGTCCAAATGCGCGATCATCTCCTGCACGTCGGCGTCGCGAGTCAACTCGACCGGCAATCCGCCGGCCAGGGCGATCGAACGCGGGTAGTCAGAAAAGTGAAGATCGAACTTGATCCCCAGCATGGCCTTAGGCACGAACTCGCCGAGAGCCTTCGCCGGCCAGCGACGACCAGTCACGCCAATCAAAGGTCTCGTCATGCGTTCATATTACGCATTCCTTCAAAATTGGACAACAAATCGAGGAACACCTTCCGGTGTTCAATCGGCACGAGCGCGAGGCGGTCGACGTCTTCAGTGCGGTGGAACCACACGAGCACGCCCGGCTCCTGCGAAAGGTGACCTACAGCGTGACCGAGGAGACCAACGTCGACTGATGGTGGCGGGTGGCTTTTAGCGCCCGGCCGCATCCTCCGTTGAAATCAGGTGGCGTGCCGCCCTGGCTTCATCGACACGCGACACCGGCGTTGACTGGGGGGCGCGGTGCAGCGACGCAGGATCGTCAATGGCCCGCTGCGCAATGCGTTCGATCGCCTCGGCGAGCGACTCCAGAGTCTGCAGGCTCTCGGTCTCGGTGGGCTCGAACATCAGCGCCTCGTCCACAATCAACGGGAAGTACACCGTCGGCGAATGAAAACCCTCCTCGAGCAGCGCCTTGGCCACGTCGAGCCCCCGCACGCCGTACTTCGACTTGAGATTCGTCGCGCTGAGCACGCATTCGTGCATGCAGACCCGATCGTAGGCCGCGGGTAGCGTCTCGGCGAGGCGCTGACGAAGCCAGTTCGCGTTCAAGACCGCGCGCTGGGCGACCCGGGTGAGCCCGTCGCCTCCGTGTACGTCAATGTACGCCAGCGCTCGAGCCAGCACCATCGA
>PLKM01000012.1:5008-23363 GCA_003141095.1 Acidimicrobiaceae bacterium
TTGAGGTTCGCCCCGTCGTAGTACAGCAGTCCACCGACCTCGTGCACGGCCGCGGCGATCTCGGTGATCTCCTCCTCGAAGAGGCCCACGGTGTTCGGATTGGTTAGCATGATCCCCGCCACGTCCGGTCCGAGCGCCGCCTTGAGCGCATCGAGGTCCACGAGACCGCGCTCGTTTGAAGGAATGGTGGTCACCTCGTAGCCACCCAAGGTCACCGAGGCCGGGTTGGTGCCGTGCGCCGAGTCGGGAATAAGGACACGAGTTCGCACGTCACCGTTCGCCTCGTGATAGGCCCTCATCAGCAACAGACCCGTCAGCTCACCGGCGGCCCCCGCGGCGGGCTGGAGGGTGGCGGCACTCATGCCCGTGATCACGCACAGCTTCTCTTCGAGCGTGACGAGTAGTTCGAGCCATCCCTGGATGAGTTCCGCGGGGGCGCCCGGGTGCACTGAGTTGAGTCCCGGGTCCGCCGCGACCGCGTCGCAGAACTTGGGGTTGTACTTCATGGTGCACGANNAGGTCTCGCTCGGAGACCTCGGGGAGTTCGATGACGTCCGGATTGCGATGCTCGAAGGGAACAAGCTGTTCGAGCGGCGTCGCCGGAATGCCCGTGGTGCGCAGTTGAAACGCCGACCGGCCGGCAACCGACATCTCGAAGATGGTGGGCTCGATCTCGTGTCCGAGAATTGGCGCCGACGCCGCGCGGCCGCCCGGCAGTGACTTGGGCCTCATCAGTTGACCGCCTTTCGAAGTAGGTCGACGTAGCGTTCGATCTGCTCGCGAGTGCGCCGCTCGGTCACGGTGACCAGTATCACGTCGTTGATTCCCTCCGTCACAGAACAGTCGTCGCCGTCCGTCAACGCCGCGACGGCCAAGCCGCCCAGAACCCCGTCCTCAGCCATGCGGCTCAGCACCTGCGCGGCGCTCCGGGGCAGGCGTAGCGCGAACTCGCGAAAGAAGGGCTGGGTCGAAACCGCGCTCACGCCTTGCACCGTCAGTGCCTCTTCGAACAAGAAGTGGGCGCCGCGCGCGCAACGAATCGCCACCTCTCGCAGGCCGTTTGTGCCCAGCCAGCCCAGCTGGATCGCCGCCGTCACCGCCATCAGGGTCTGGTTGGTGCACACGTTCGACGTGGCCTTCTCGCGGCGGATATCTTGCTCGCGAGCTCGCAGAGTCGTCACGAACGAACGCCGATCGTTGGAGTCAACCGTCTCACCGACAATCCGACCGGGCAACCGGCGAATCTGATCAAGGGTGCACGCGAAGAGCCCGAGGTAGGGACCCCCAAAGGCCAGGGAGGTCCCGAAGGGCTGACCCTCTCCGACGAACACGTCCGCGCCCCACTGCCCCGCGGTCTTCAGTACTCCGGCGGCGACGGGATCGGCCCCCAGAACGAAGAGGGCGTCGTTCGCCAGCGCCAAACCCTTCGCGACGGTCAAGTCCTCCAGCACGCCCAGGTAGTTCGGATAAGCGGCCACTATCGCCGACGCGCCCGACGAGTCAACACTCGACCAGTCGGTCACTCCATTGACCAATGGGACCTCCACTATCTCATGGCCGGTGCCGTGGGCGAACGTGCGCACCACCTGGCGCCAGTGAGGATGCACCCCGGACGAAATGACCATCTTCTGGCGTCCATTCGCACCCGACGCCATGTTGAGCCCTTCCACGAGTGCCGTGGCGCCGTCGTAGAGCGACGCGTTCGCAATGGGTAACCCGCTCAGCCGCGAAACCAGCGTCTGATACTCGAAAATTGCCTGCAGCACCCCCTGGGCGACCTCGGGCTGATACGGCGTGTACGCCGTGACGAACTCGGACCTCGAGCTCAGCATCTTCACTACGGCGGGAACCTCGTGGTCGTAGGCTCCCGCGCCCGCGAAGCACGTCAGGTTCGAGAACTGCGCCTTGTTGGCACTGGTGTAACGAGCAAAGGCCTCCGCGACGTCGGGCTCAGTCTGTCCTGGGGCCAGATCGAGCCCCTGCGAAAGACGGACCGCCGCTGGGATGTGCGCGAACAACTGCTCGAGCGAATCCATCCCGAGGAAACTCAGCATCTCCTCGAGGTCTTCGGCCGTATGAGGTAAATAGTCAGCCACGTCACTTGGCCTTTCGAACGAAGGGAAGAGGAACGACTTTGGCGGCGACGTCTCGACCTCGAAGCTCCAAGGTCACTGTAGAGCCGTCACCGACGTCACCCGAGAGCAGGCCCATGCCAATGCCGCGCTCGAGCACCGGTGAGAAGTTGCCCGAACTCAAGCGCCCGATCAACTGATCGTCGTAGACGACGTTCGCCCCCTCACGAAGGGGCTGACGGCCCTCGACCATCACACCGGTCAAGAGACGCGAGCAGCCGCGTTCGCGCTCCGCTTGCACCGCCTCGCGCCCGCGAAACGTCTCCTTGTCCCAACCAATCACCCAGCCGAGCCTGGCCTCGAGCGTGGTCGAGCTGAGGCTCAACTCGTGCCCGTACAGCGGAAGCGCCGACTCCAGGCGAAGAGTGTCGCGCGCTCCCAGCCCGGCGGGCGTGATTCCAGCGGCCACCAAGGCCCGAAGGAGTTCGTCGGCGACCTCGTTGGGGGCCGCGATCTCCAGTCCCTCTTCGCCCGTGTAGCCAGTCCCCGCGACGCGAACCTCGACGCCCCTGTAGTCAAAACGAGTCACGCAAAAACGCCCAACTTCGGCGAAGCGCGGGTCAACTGCGCCGACCCGCTCGCGCGCCTTCGGGCCCTGCACGGCGAGGACGCATCGTTCGCCCGTCACGTCGACGCCAGGCAAGGCGGAAGTGACTCCCGACGTGTTCGACGCGTTCGGCATCACATCGAACTCGTTCTCGCTGAGCCACCACACGATGATGTCGTCGACCACGAAACCGTCATTATTGAGCAGGTGCGTGTACTGGGCCTTGCCCGGGGCGATCTTTCGAAGATCGTTGGTGAGGGTGCCTTGCAGCGCGTCGAACATCTCCACCCCGTCGCAGCGCACCGTGCCCAGGTGGCTGACGTCAAAGACAACGGCGTCCCTGCGGCACGCCAGATGTTCTGCCACGGTGCCCGAGGCGTACTGCAGGGGCATCTCCCATCCGCCGAACGGGACGATTTTTGCCCCCAACTCAACGTGGGTTTCGTACAAAAAAGGACGTCGATCAGTCATAAAACCACTCTAGGCTGCGAGATCTGCCAGAGATCCTAGGTCGTGCTGCTTCATCAAGCGAAGGAAATCACGTTGGTACACGACGAGTAGCTGGACCTCGGGGTAGAGGAGACGGAACCGTCGAATCTTTTGATTCTTCTTCGTCACGAGACGCTGCTCGAGCACAGTGAGTTCAATGAAGAGGCCTTGATCGTGGAGAAAGAAGTCGGGACGAAACGCGCGGACGGGCTCTCCAAACTCATTCCACGCGAGGGGGAACTCAAGTGGCTCGTAGGACCACTCGTACCCGTACAGATTCAAGAGATTGGCGAACAGCCTCTCACTGGGGTGGGCGAAACTATTGCTGGAAACACTGCCAAGACTGGGATGGTGCACTCGAGCGTCAGCATCGAGGGACGGGGTCGTCACGCCGAACGATGCTCCCTCTCCGACGTCGCACGTTGGTCCTCACGAATGGTAGTGGAGAGTTCGGCCACCACATTCGCCAGGGGAACAATATTGAAGACACCTTGGCCGCCGCGAAGCAGGTCAACCAGATCGCCGTCGTCGCGCGCGAGTACCGACCCGGCGTCGCTCATGACCAGACTGCTGGAGGCGAGGTCGGCGCCCAGTGAGTTGCGCAAACATTCAACTGCTTGGCGCGCCCGAGAAAGTGACACTCCGGAGTTGAGAAGAGATTTGATGACCTTTACTTCCAGAACATCACTGTACGAGTACGAGCGCTTCGAGCCGCTGCCCTGCGCCGGCGTGATGGAGGGCGTCACCAAACCGGTGCGCGCCCAGTAGTCCAGCTGACGGTAGGTCACGCCAGTGAGGCGACACACCGTAGGGCCACTAAATCCAGTTGTTAGAAAGTTAGTCATCGCAAAGTCCTCCCGACCGAGGTCTCATCAGATTATCCCGAATGACTACATGATTGTAGTTACCTCGGTGTTTTATTCCACAAATAAATCTGGGCGCCCCAGCGAGGCCGACGAGGCCTCAGCGTGCAAACGAGGGGGGATACGTCCGGCGCGACGAGCTAAATACCCTGCTCGCACCGCTTCTCGGATAGCCTCGGCCATCATGGCGGGCTCGAGCGCTCGGTTAATGGCCGACGACGCCAGAACACCGTCGCAGCCGAGTTCCATGGCGAGCACGGCGTCTGACGCCGTTCCGACGCCGGCGTCAAGCAGAACCGGAACACTGATCCTCTCGGCGATAAGTGCAATGGCGTGCGGGTTTCGAATACCCAGACCTGAACCGATCGGCGAACCGAGCGGCATCACGGCGCAACAGCCAATCTGTTCGAGGCGCTGGGCGACGATCAGATCGTCTGACGTGTACGCCCACACCTCAAAGCCGCGGCGAACCAACTCGTCGGCGGCGATCAGCGTCTCGGTGGTGTCGGGCAACAGCGTGACGTCGTCGCCAATGACCTCGAGCTTGACCGCGTTCGTCTCGAACGCCTCTCGGGCGAACTCGGCGACCCTCACCGCCTCCGCCGCGCTGTAGCAACCGGCGGTGTTGGGGAGCAGCGAGAAGTTCAACTTCTCCAGGAGGTCGTAGATGGAACCTTCGACCGAGGGATCGACGCGGCGCAGCGCCACCGTGGCGACAGTCGAACCCGAGGCTTCGAGCGTGGCTTCGAGCACGTCCATTGAACGAAACCCGCCAGTCCCCATCACCAACCGTGACGGGGAGCTAAGAGAACCAACGCTGAAGAGATCACCCACTTCTTCAAGCGTACTAAGGACTCTCGCGACGTCACTAAGGTTGAACGGTGCAACCAGTGACGGCGCTTACCATTGCTGGATCTGACTCTGGAGGCGGGGCCGGAATCCAAGCCGACCTTCGAACGTTCGGCGCGTTTCAGGTCCACGGCACGTCAGCGATCACCGCCGTCACCGCGCAGAACACCCTGGGGGTCCTCTCCATCTGGAACTGCGAGCCCTCGCTTGTCACCGCGCAAGCACGGGCCGTGCTCGAAGACTTTGACGTGGCCGCCGTAAAAACCGGCATGCTGGCCCAGCCGTCCACCGTCGAGGCGGTGGCCGACCTGGCTCGCGAAGGAGTCCTCCCCCGCCTCGTNNAGCCTCGTGGTGGACCCGGTCCTGGTCTCTTCGAGCGGACATGCCCTGATGGACGAGGGTGGCGCCGACGCCTACCGCGAAGCGCTCCTGCCCTTTGCCACCGTGGTCACACCCAACCTTCGCGAAGCCGCGGTGCTGTGCGGCATTGACGTTCGAGAGATCTCGACTCTCGAGGACATGGTGCGCGTGGGCAACATGATCCTCGCTTACGGCCCCGCCTTTGTGCTCATCAAGGGTGGTCACTTCACGGAAGGGGGCGCCACGCACGTTCGCGCGCCCGACGTCCTCGTGGGGCCGGGCGACGTGGTGCTCTACGACGCCACCCGCATCGAGACGGTCAACGACCACGGCACCGGCTGCTNNGCCGCGATCGCGGCGGGTCTGGGTCTTGGTCGTTCCTTGCCCGAGGCCACCCGAGACGCCAAATCGTTCGTGCTCGCGGCGCTTATCGGTGGCGCTTCGTGGACGCTCGGCCATGGGCGTGGACCGATCGACCACTTAGGATGGAACAGTGAGTGACAGACCGCAGGCCCCGCTGACCACGACCACGAGCATTTGGCCGGCGGCGACGGTGCTGGGGATTGCGGTGGTGATGCTCGTGGTATTCATGGCGATCAACATGGTCTCCGACCAGGGCGTCACCACGACGACCACGCTGCCCACTATCGTGGGCGGACTCCAGAGTGAGCCGCTCGGCGCGCTGCTGGCCGNNAATGACGGCGCCGGCGACTTTGACTGCTTCCGCTCGTTCATTACCAAGGCCAAGCCCGGTGAGTTGCTGGGCTACTACGCCAGCCAACTCGGAGCGCGGGGTTGGAGTCTCTTCTCGCGGGGCTCGAGCAATGGCGGACCCCAGTATCTGTTCCAAAAGGCCGGGTCCGATACCTTCTACTGGATCGTGGGCATCACCGTTAATTCGACCAAGGACTCCGAGACGCACTGGACCTACCGGATCTATCAGAACTCCGAGACGATCTAAACCAGTACCGGCTCTTTGATGTCTTGGTCGACCGTCACCCACGACCAGAGCGCGAAGTTGATGGGATAGATCACGTAGCCAATTCGCGTCGCGGACGCGACGCACATCATCACGAGGTACACGAGGCTCAAGATCGCGAGCAACTGCGAGAGTGAAAGTGGCCAATGACGCTTCGCGTACTTCGCAAGAAAATATCCGCCCACCAAGAACGTCAACGGCGCGAGAATATGACCCATTGGCGCCCACATTGTCGTCAGGATGTGACCGGGTAGTGCGCTCGCCGCAGGCGAGGCGACGCCGGCTAACCCCAGCGGAAACGCAAAGACGTTGGTGAAGAACGCCCACGGTGCCTTGAGTGCGAAGGGGGTGATCGTGACGAGCACGATGGCACTCGACCACAGGGCGACTCTTCGCCACGCCGATCGTCCCGACTCGTCTCTCGCCACCAACAACGCGCCGATCGCGAGGGGCCACGCGGTCAGTTTCATCGCGGCGGCGACGCCGAGCGTCACGCCCGCGGCGTTATTCGATCTTCGCTCCAGGAACGCCACACCGAGCAACATCAGGGCGAGAATTGGCATATCGTCGCCACCCGTCGAAAGAAAGAGCGCCCCCGTGGGCAGCGCCAGCAACACCTGGGCCACCCGAATCTTCTTCGTGCCCGAGGCCTTCAAGAGGAACAGGGCCGCGCCGCTCGCGAGCAGCGTCATCAGCGACATGATGATCCTCGCGTCGGTGAGTCCTGACCCTTCGTGCGTCTCCGCGGAGGGCAGGCCGAAGAGGCTCATCAATGGGAAATAGGGAAAGAAGGATTCGTACGCCGGAATGCCCTTCACTTCGTCGATGATGCGCCCGTCGTGGTCGTAGGCCCGATAGGGATCCTTGCCTTGGCTCAGGTACGCCGCCGAACGTTCGATGACCGAGACCTCTGGTTGCGCGAAGCCCATTTCGGGGTCCTGGTGGCGCCAGCGCGTTTCGAGTCCCAGGGGAATCACCACCGATCCAAAGATCACGAGGACGAGCAGCACGATGCGCACCGCCATCTCGCGTCGCAGCTTCATTCTTCCCAGCCCCAGGCCCACCAGGGCCGCGGCGGCGTAGGGGGCGACGGTCAAGTAGCCCCAGTGCCACTGGGCAACCTGGGTCGACGTCCAACCCAGGAGCAGCGCGAAGACCGCGGACACCGCGTAGAGTGCGGCGTCGCTGCTCAATGCGTTAAGCGACACCCACCACTGAACTAGTAGGGTGCGCAGAGTCAAGGGCCGCGCCAACATCCCACCAAGTGTACTTTGCGCCCTAAAACACCGATCGCTCTGGGCTCAGTCGCCGGCCAACGCACGTCGCAACGGCATATACGTCGTCACCGGGATCTCGCTGACCAGGAAATGTCGCAGTATCCGCACACTCTCCCTGGTTCGTTCCTTCAAGACGGCGTGAGAGGTGCCCGGGACCACGGCGAGTTGCGCGTTGGGAATGGCTTCGTACATCGAACAAGTGTGCGACAACGTCGCGACGTCGTCGTCGCCGGCCATCACCAGCACCGGCCTTGTTATGGTGGCCAGTTGATCAAGGCTGAGCGTCGGCTCGCTCGCGAACATTTGCAGCGTCTTTTGCAGAACGATCGGAGCGTGGACCAGGCCGTCCGGGGAATGTTGGGCGTACTTGTCCGCCCAGAGTTCAAACGCTGGCGTGCCGGGGCGTAGTTCCTCCATCGGGAGTAGGCCCTTGTAGTGGTAGTTCGCCCCGATTACCGCGACGCGCTTCAACAAATCCGGACGTCGCATGGCTACGAGCAGCGCAATGTTGCCCCCGTCGCTATGGCCAATGAGGTGCACTCGGCGCTCCAAATACTCGAGAAAGGCAATGGTCTCACTGGCCATGTCGTCGTAGTGGAACGGTGCCTCAGTATCCGCGGTTCGCCCGTGGCCGCGCCGATCAAACGCCGCCACTCGAAACGACCGTGACAGGCCCGGGCCAACCGAGCCCAACATACTGGCGCTGCTGCTCATGCCGCCGTGAAGCAGCACCACAGTGTTGCCCCTCTTCTTGGGAAGTCGCGCCCACGTAGGGCGTCCCTTGAGTTCAATCGTGGTCATACGGCATGGTATTGCCTGAGGGCATGAATCCGCGAACTGAACCTAATCTTGGCTCATGCGATCTTTTGTCGTCAGCGAAGAAGAGGGTGTGCTCACCTGCGAAGTTCGAGAGAGCGACGTCGGGCCCGGTGATCCGTCCGACATTCTCGTGGCGGTCGAGTTCTCCGGGGTCAACTACAAGGACGCGCTGGTCGCGAGCGCCCACAGTCGAGTGCGCAGGCTCCCCCTTCTCATCGCAGGAGTCGACGCCTCGGGCACCGTCGCGCAGTCCAACGATTCCAACTTTCCCGTCGGCGCCCGCGTGGCAGTGCACGGCGGCGACCTCGGAGTCGCTCGCGACGGAGGCTTCGCCGAATACGTCTACGCGCCCGCTCGGTATCTGAGCCCCCTACCCGATACCGTCTCCAACCACGACGCGATGGTCATCGGCACCGCGGGCTTCACGGCCATGGCGAGCATGCTCGCACTGGAACGCCACGGCCTGGACGCCACGGGCGAAGTACTCGTCACGGGAGCGACTGGCGGCGTCGGATCCCTGGCGATCACGTTCTTGCGCGCGTCCGGCTACCAGGCCGTCGCGTCGACCGGATCACCCGAAGAATCCCAATGGCTCCTCGAGCGAGGAGCCACGCGTATCATTGGCCGAGAAGAGATTGCTGACCGGCCCGACCGTGTGTTAGCGGGAGAACGTTGGTCCGGCGCTATTGACTGCGTGGGCGGAGAAACACTGCACCACATCCTTCGTTCGTTGCGATGCAGCGCGGCGGTCGCGGCCTGTGGGCTCGTGGCCAGTCCCGACCTGCACACCAACGTCTATCCGTTCATAACACGGGCCGTCAGCCTCATCGGCATCGACGCCGTCGAAGCGCCCGAGGCCACGCGGCGCAAGGTGTGGGCCGCACTCGGAGAGATTGCCCCGAAGGTGGACTTCGCTCCCCTGGTCGATCGAACGGTTGGGCTCGACGAGTTGACAAGCGCACTCGACCTGATCCGAAATGGCAAAACCCGGGGCCGGATTCTGGTGAAGCCGACCTCGGGTGACGTGCCACTACCTCACGAATTACTCATCGGCAACGATTGAACCGATCCGGTCACCGATGCTGGGATCGCGCTGCACGAGGAACATGGAGTACACCACGGCCAAGACAATGAAGATCAGCGCCACCCACGGGTACCAGTTGTAGGGCTGGGACTGGCCGGGCTTGGCCAGGTAGTACATCGGCACACCAATGGTGAAGAAGCCAACGATCGGCAGCACACCGTGACGGAACCAGTTGAACAGGTCCGGGTGGTGGCGTCGGTAGTAGACGGGAAGCGCCAAGTGGCACAACGCGTAGACGACAAGCACCAGGATTGTTCCGAAGGTCGAAGACTCGAAGAACAGATTGATGGCGCTCATGCTGCCCGATGTGGCGTGCCCGCCAATGATGTGACCGAGCCCCCAGATAAAGATGATCAGCGTGGCAATGCCCAAGAAGACCAGGAGAGCGTTAATCGGCGTACGGCGCTTCGGGTCCACTTTGCCAATGAACTTCGGCACGAGGCCTTCGCGTCCGGCATTGAAGACCAATCGGGCCTGGGAGTTCGTTCCCGCGATCAGGGCACCCAGCGTTGACGTCAAGCCGGCCAAGTACGCAAAGAATGCGAACCCGAAGAGGGCACCGTGGGCGACGTTCAAGAATGGAATCAGGGCTCCGCTGAGCTTGCCGACGTTGTTGGAGAAGCCAACGACCGTCGCGTAGTCGAACAGGACGTAACTCACAATCATGATGGCGATGGACGAGAAGACGGCCTTCGGCACGGCCTTGCGGGGATTCGCCGTCTCTTCAGCGAGCGCCGCGGAGTTCTCCCAGCCGATGAAGAGGTAGACGGCGAGCGGGAAGCTCACGGCGAGACCCTTGAAACCGTTCGTGATGTGCTTCGGTTCGAACGGAGCAAGGGTGATGTGGCTGTGGAACTTGACGAGCGCGATGATGCTCACGAGCACCAGGACGACCATTTCGAAGGCGAAGAAGATTCCCGCAATCTTGGTCGAGAGGCTGATTCCTCGAATCATCATCAGGGCGGCGAACACGAGGAAACACAACGTCCAGATGATCCACGGAACACTCTCCAGACCCTTCACGTTGTAGTACTGCAACACGATCTGGAAGAAGCCGCCCGAGATCGCGATGACCGAGGCCAT
Organism: Acidimicrobiaceae bacterium; assembly: GCA_003141095.1. Taxonomy (GTDB): domain Bacteria; phylum Actinomycetota; class Acidimicrobiia; order Acidimicrobiales; family RAAP-2; genus RAAP-2. Next base: position 15,491 of record PLKM01000012.1, read on the forward strand.
CGCCGCCATGTAACCGGCGCCCGTCATCAGTGCGGTCGTGACGCCCGTTCTGCCGCCGAAGGTCTTGCCGACAAACGTGATGAAACCCCCGGTCGAAGGGATGACCTTGGTGAACTCAGAGAGCGTGTTGCCGAGGAACAGAATCGCAATACCCGCGACGATGATCACGAGCGGTGACGCCAGTCCGGCATTGTACGCCAGAAAGGCACCACCGAAGTAGAAACTCATCGCCGGTCCAATATTGGCCATCGTGGCCGCGGCGATGTCGAGTGTGCCGAGAACTCCCTGATGCAATCGCTCGTGCTCGCCGGTGACGAACGGCACTTTGGCGCCCAGTGAGTCGGGCGTAAATCCTTCACTCATACAGCCCCCAAATCAATAAGTCGGTGTCCATGAATCATGGACCTCCACGGCGCCAATATGAACGCTGCACAAGAACGTAGTTGAAATGGCGAGCCGTCACTGATAAGTACGGACCCAAACTTAGGAACCCAAACTGTAAAAGGGGCTCACCCAGACAGTGCCGTGGTTGCACGGCTCCAGCGGATATACCGGCGTCACGGTGACGTCGGATCCACTGACTGTGAACTGGACACTGAGCGTGGTCGCCGCGCCGCAGACCTCAGTCCCGACCGGCACGTCAGAGTAACCGAGCGAGAACGCCAACGTGGCGCCGAATCTGATCGTCTGCGACTTCGCGGGCTGATTGGCTTGGGCGGCGGGAAACTCAACAGGACTGACATCGAGGGTCTTCGACGTCAGAATCGCGCCCATCTTGTCTTGCAGCGTCAGCAGGGGGTAGCCGTCGACCCTGCACGAACCGCTCGAGGTCTTAGTGAGCACGACGCTCGCGAAAACTGTTCCGGCAGCCCCTTCACCTTGATCGAAGACACCATTGAAGTCGCTGCCGACGCACGTGGTGCCCACTGGCTTCAAGGTGGTAGTGGTTGTGGTGGTTGTCGAGGAGCTCGTCGGCGAGGCCGTCGACGTTGTCGACGTTGTCGAAGGAGCTGTTGAGTGGCGACTTAAGGTGACGATGACCACGAACGCGGCGAAGATCGCCAGCGCCTTGAGCGTACGGCTCACTGATTGAAGTCCTCGGGGCGAACGTTGTCGAGGAAGTCACGAAGCTCCGCAACGAGCTCTGCTTCGTTGGGCGCGCTGTCGCTGTCGCTGTCGCCTTCGTCTTCGTCATCAAGGTGCATCACCTTGCCTTGCTCGTTCATGAGTTGATCGCGTACCAGTATGGGGGCACCCACGCGAAGGGCCAAGGCTACGGCGTCACTCGGACGAGCGCTGACATTGATCTCAACTCGCTCACGCAGAAGCTTCAAGTTGGCGTAGAAGGTGTTGTCGACCAGTTCGGTGATCTCCACCGCGAACAACTGCGCGCCCAGCGCCTTGATCACGTTTCCGAGAAGATCGTGGGACATGGGTCGAGGCGTCGCTACGTTTTGGAGGGCGTAGGCAATCGCGGTCGCCTCCGGGGCGCCCACGAAGATCGGCAGGACCCGCTCGCCGCCAACCTCTTCCAAGAGCAGCAGGGGCGTCGAAGAACCCACGTCAACCCTCACCGCTCGAAGTACGACTTCAACCATGCTTCCAGCCTAGACCCCGTCCGTTGAATAACGACAGTCTCAGCGACCCAAGTATTCGCGCAGCGCCCTCGTAAAGAGTTCGCCACGCAGGGAGCTGATCTCGAAGGCCACCTCTTCAGCGGCGTCGCGCGCCTGCTCGGCGCTCAGCCCACTTCCCACAGCGCGAAGCGGCTCGGTGAGATCCTCGAGAATCCCTATTTCGCGCTCGACCACTCGACGCAGCGAGCCGAGCAGGCGTACGTCCGCTCCCCGCTCGATCAGTGGCGCGGCGCTCTGGGCTATGCGCACGTCGAGGGCGGAAAAGGCCGTCTCGTTCGCCATGGTCACCGGCGCCAAGAGTCCGAGGGAGACCAACTGGTTGACCGCCGAGGCTTCGAGACCGCACGCCTTCAAGAACTCTGACGTCGTGAAGTACGGCTCCTGGTTTGCGAGCTTGCCCTTCGCGGCCGGTTGCTTCGGGGCGGCCGGTGTATCTGACGGATCACCCGCATCGCTCACTGCGGGTACGGGTACGGGCATCGACACCCCGTTGTCAGCCGTGCTGCGCGCGGCGTGACGCGTTGACGACTGAGCGGGAATGTCCTTGAGGAGCCCCTGCTCAATGAGACGCACGCGCACGACTCGAAGGGGAACGAACTCTTCGTTGGCGAGGCGGATCGCTTCGCGCAAGCACGCGACGTCTCGCTCCGAGTAGAGACGGTAACCCTTGCGGCTGCGCGACGGTTGCACCAGACCCTTGTCCTCGTAGTATCGAATCTTGGAGAGTTCGATATCGGGAACGTCTTTGCGAAGCAGGGCGTGCACTTCTCCAATACGCATCGTTCCTTGGGTGGCGCTCACTGCGTCGCCGCCCAAAAGACCAACTTGTACTTTCCGATCTGCACCTCGTCGCCCGAGTGCAGCGTGGTCTCCTCGACGCGAGCACCGTTGACGTACGTGCCGTTCAGCGAATTAAGGTCACGAAGTGTGATCCGTCCGCTCGCGGTACGCGTGATCAGCGCGTGATGGCGTGACACCGACACGTCATCGAGCAGGATGTCGCTCGCTTCGTGACGTCCGGCGGTGGTTATTTCGTTCTTCAAAATGATGTGGCTGCCCGCTTCGAGACCCGACGCGATCACCAACTCGTCACCGTGCGAACCGCCCGAGCCCGCCCCTACGTTCGTGTAGGGAGAGTCAGGCGACGTGACGACGGGAACGGCGATGGTCTCGGGCGAGGTGGCGGCGTGCTGGGGTGCACCACACGACCAACAAAAATTAGCATTGGCGTTGAGGATCTCCCCACATCGACGACAGTTCACCGGACTCACAATAGTTACATTTACCAGCGCTCGTCAGAGCTAGTTATTGGTGAGGGTTTGATAACCTGCGGCGTCCAGCAAAGCGTCGTAGTCCTTGGCGTCGCCGGTCGTGATCTCGCAGATCCAGCCCGCTCCGTACGGGTCGTCGTTCACCGATTCGGGCGAAGACGAAAGCGCGTCGTTCACCGCGCTCACTGTTCCAGACACCGGCGCGTAGATTTCCGAGACTGACTTCGTCGATTCCACCTCACCAAGCGTGCCCCCGGCGCTGACCGACGATCCAACCTTTGGCAGCTCCACGAAGACGACGTCGCCCAAGGCGTCTTGCGCGTAGTCGGTGATGCCTATTCGAACCACGTCGCCGCTGGCGCGGGCCCATTCGTGGTCGCTGGAATATCGCAGTTCAGTTGGAATCTTCATAACTAGAAAATCTACAAGATTCTTCGTCCCTGGCGCCCGGTGCGCAGCGCCGCGAGTGCTGGCTTGACGTAGCCAACCAACACCACCCACGACAGCGCCAGTCCCGCGAGTCCAAGAACCCAGCAGGCGTCTCGTGCCGCGTGCTGCCAGGGCACGAGCGCGGCGTGATGAGGGTTCGTCGTGAGCAAGAACAGAGGGAAGGTCGTCATCAGCGCGAAGGTGGACACCTTGCCCCACCACAGGACGTCTATGCGCGCGGCTCCCAATGCTGCCAGGACGAGCGTCAAGAGTGAGACCAGGATCTCCCTCGCCAACGTGCAGAGCGCAAACCACCAGGGCACACCCGCGGCAGCCGCTACCGCGACGAGCCCCACGACGACCAGCAGCCGGTCCGCCACTGGATCGAGAATCTTTCCAACTTTGGAGACCTGATGGAGTCGACGAGCCAAGAAGCCGTCAATCCAATCGGTCGCGCCCAAGAACGCCAAGAGCCACGCCGCGATGGCGCGATGATCCGTCGAGAAGAGCAGCCAAAGAAATACCGGCAGCAGGGCCAGTCGAAGGATGGTCACCACGTTCGGCCACGTCATCCATCCAGCGTCCTGGGTCACCTCGTTGCTCACGGACTGAGCGTATTACTTAGGCGACCGTGATCGAGCTGTCGAGGTAGACATCTTGCACCGAGTGCACGATGGAGGCCCCCTCATCGATTGGGCGTTGGAAGGCCTTGCGGCCGAGGATGAGACCCTGACCGCCCGCACGCTTGTTGATCACCGCGGTGCGAACAGCACCGGACAGGTCGTCCGCACCCTTTGATTCGCCACCGGAGTTGATGAGTCCGATGCGTCCGGCGTAGCAGTTCACCACCTGCCAGCGGGTCAGGTCGATCGGGTTATCCGTGGTCAGTTCCGAATAAACGCGAGGATTGGTCTTGCCGAAGTGCAGCGCGTTGTAGCCGCCGTTGTTCTCCGGCTGCTTTTGCTTGATGATGTCGGCTTCGATTGTGACGCCGAGGTGGTTGGCCTGACCCGTAAGGTCGGCACTCACGTGATAGTCCATTGCGGCGGTCTTGAAGGCATCGTTTCGCAGGTACGTCCAGAGCACCGTGAACAGGCCCAGGCGATGAGCCTCGGCGAAGGCCTGTGAGACCTCTTCAATTTGGCGCACGGAACCTTCGGAACCGAAGTAGATCGTCGCTCCGACGCCCACCGCGCCAAGGTCCGACGCCTGCTGCACCGAGGCGAACATCCGCTCATCAAAGGTATTGGGGTAACGGAGAAGGTCATTATGGTTGATCTTCACGATGAACGGAATACGGTGCACGTAACGGCGCGATACCGCACCGAGCGTGCCGAGCGTGGTGGCGATGGCGTTGCAGTCAGCGGCGATTGCGAGGTCGCAAAGCCGTGCCGGGTCGAAGTACTCGGGATTTGGCGAAAAGGAGGCGGCGCCGGAGTGCTCAATGCCTTGGTCGACCGGCAAGATCGAAAGGTACCCGGTGCCCGCGAGGCGACCGTGATTGTAGAGCGAGCCAAGATTGCGCAACACGGTGGGCGTGCGGTCAGTCTGGGTGAAGACGTCCTGCAGGTAGTTTGGACCGGGGATGGTCAATAACTCCTTGGGGAACGCGGTGGCCTTGTGGTCTAAAAGTGACGACGCTTCGTCGCCCAAAAGTGCGGCAATATCCATGCGCGAATCCTACAAGAGAACGCCCGGCGGATTCTGACTGATGAGATCAAGATTGGCAGTCTCGACCGATGTCGCGTATCGCTGGTCGTGATAGGTCAAACTAGACCAATGGATGCTGACTACCGATCCTCACTCGTTCGCCGACTACGAGCCATGCACTCGCTCTACTACGAGGCCTGCGCCACGATGAACCTGGAGCAGATTAACCGCGTGACCCACGACAACGCCCTGCCGATTGCCTTTTCCCTGGTTCATCAAGTCCTGATCGAAGACGGGAGCTTGCTCTTCGCCGGTGGACCTGAGGCCCAGTTCAACGACTCCTGGCAAGAGAAATTAGCGCTCGCCATCAGCGACCACGGCAAAGCGAAGACCGTCGGGGAAATGATGGAACAGCGTATTGGTAACTATGAGGCGTTCCAGGAGTTCCAGCGCCTGGTCTTTGACGCCACCGAGTCCTTCGCCGGTTCCATCGATCCGGCCACTTTCAGCGACATTGTGGTCCCGTTCCCTTACGGCGCGGGCATTGAGCACACCTTCTCGGCGCGAGTGGGCGGCGAAGACGGGATTTCTCGAAGCGATGCCCTCGAATGCTGGGTCTACCAGCACGGTCTTCGCCACATGGGCGAGATCGAACATGCCCGGGCCCTCGTTGGGTTGGGTGGCATGACCTCCTGATTACGCAGCGGTAGAGTCAATGAGAATATCTGGGGGGACCATGCCAAAAGTCGAGGGAACAACAACAGAGAAGTACGCCGGGCTGGTGGGGATTCTTCAGGAGAGCCTGGACGGCGGCGGCGACGTCGGCGCGTCCGTGGCGGTGATCGACAAGGGCGAGCTCGTGGTCGACATCTGGGGCGGCTACGCCGACGCCGCGAAGACCGCTCCCTGGAACTCGGACACCATTGTGAACGTTTGGTCAACAACCAAGACCATGACGTTCGTCGTCGCCCTCATGCTCGCCGATCACGGCGGCCTCGACTTCCATGCTCCCGTCGCGAAGTACTGGCCCGAGTTCGCCGCCAACGGAAAAGAGTCGATCGAAGTCCGCCACCTCATGGGCCACACCGCCGGTCTCTCTGGGTGGAGCACGCCAATCAAAGCCGAGGACCTCGCGGACTGGGAGTTCTGCACGTCCGCTCTCGCGGCGCAGGAACCGTGGTGGACCCCCGGGACCGCCTCTGGTTACCACGCCCTCACCCAGGGCTATCTCATTGGCGAGGTGGTCCGACGAATCACCGGCACCACGATCGGACAGTTCTTCCAATCAGAGGTGGCCAACGTCGTGGGCGCCGACTTCCATATTGGACTGCCCGAGAGCGGCGAGTCGCGCGTCAGCTTCGTCATTCCGCCTCCGCCGATTGATTTCTCCAATGTGCCGACGGACTCCATTGCCTACCGCACGTTCACCTCACCGGCGCTCGACCCCACCATGCCGCACGAACGTTGGTGGCGCTCGGCGGAAATTCCCGCTGCGAACGGTCACGGAAACGCCCGCTCAGTGGCGACGATTCAACAGATCATCGCCAACCGGGGCGAGGCTAACGGGCATCGTTTCTTCTCAGAACAGACGAGCGACTCGATTTTTGAGACCCAGGCCCACGGCGTGGACCTGGCCCTCGGCCAGGAAACCCATTTCGGCATGGGCTACGGGCTCGCGAGCGCGACGACCCCCCTCGGTCCTCGAGCCTGTTACTGGGGCGGTTACGGCGGGTCAGTCATCATCATGGACCAGGACGCCCAGCTCACCGTTGCCTACATGATGAACAAGATGCAAGGAAGCCTCAGCGCAGACTCGAGGGGCACGAACATAGCTCTTCACGCCGCGCTGGCGTCGCTTGGTTAGTCGACGTTCTTCTTCGACACCGACGTGGTGCGACGTTTGCGGTTCTTGCGAGGAGTTGTTGAGCCCAGCTCGCCGAGACGAGCCTGCGCGTCGTAGGCATCGGGTTCGGCGATAACGACCCGGGCGAAGAGTTCGCGCGCCGACACCGCGTCGCCGGATCGGTCGAAGATGTCAGCGAGCGCGTACCAGAGGCGAACGTGACGATACGAGGGATTGCGCAGCTGTTTGGTCCCGCCAGCCTTGGTCAGCAGCTCAATCGCCTCGGTGTACTGCTGCTGATCGGCCAGTGCGGACGCCATGACGATACGGCCCTCGGCGTGAACCTCGGCGGTGGGCTCGCTCGCTTCGAGTTCGGCGAAAGTCTTCTCCACCGCGCGGTAGCGATGGTTCGCGCGGTCGCAGTCCATGACGAGCGGCAGGTGCTCGGGGTCGCCGGTAATGGTGAAGTGGGCGCGAAGGTGAATCTTCGCCATGCTCCAGCGCTCGGCGCGATACGCGGCGAGTCCCGTCAGCTCTCGTACCGGCGCGACACCGGGCGTGGCGTCGCAGACGGTCCGGCCCAGCCGAAGGGCTTCTTCGTAGCGCTTGCGGTCGTAGGCTTCAGCGGCGCGGGTGAGGGTTATCACCATTTTTTCACGCATGTACGCGCTTCCGATGAACGCCTTGCGCACATCAGCGGCGACGTCGCCCGGTAGCGCGTATTTGACCTTCGCCTTGACCTTCGTCGCGGACTCTGCTCTCGCAGGACGAACCTCTTGCACCCACTCGGAGAGCGGGTCGGGTGTGCGTCCGGCGCTCGGTGTTACTTCCATTGCCTGGCCGGTGCTCTTTATGTTGGCGGCGCCCTTTCGAGCAACACCACCCCATCCCTTGCCGCGACCATGGCTGTCGGCCTTTTTGCGTTCGATCTCTTCCGGGGTCAGCTCTCGTACCGGACGTCCATAGCCGCGGGCGTTCGCGGGACGGCCACTCGAACCCGGATGAGCGTTGCGAGGAGGCAGGCTCGGGCGGCGATCGCGCGA
>PLKM01000044.1 GCA_003141095.1 Acidimicrobiaceae bacterium
TTACGCTCGTCGGATTCGAGGCGCTGTTGCGTTGGGCCCGCCCTGAGTGGGGAACCATCCCTCCGTTCGACTTCATTGCTGTGAATGCTGGCCTCAAACCTCGAATTGTCACATCATGCGCAGCTCTTGGTGCTGTTATGGCGTCTGGCTTTCTATTGATCCAGTCGTGAATTCGCCAGTCGGAGACACGTCGGCCCGTTACCAATCAGGATTCATTCACGTCAAGCCTCCAGTGCAAGGTTGTAGTTCTGTTGCGTCGGGCCTCCGACATCAACGATCTAATGGAGAATCACGGCAGTGGTGGATAGTCGAGCTGCCCGAAAGGGAAGAGCCTGGATTGGCTTGAAATTTCGATGCCAGTGGCGACAGTAAGTAGTTATAGGCACTACCCGGTGGGCAACGAGAGTAATTATGAATTCAATTCGAAGACCTAGTGACTTAACTCGACGCTTTCGAATCGTTGCGCTCGCGTTGATCCTCGGTGGCCTGATTTTGCCTGCGCTCCCCGCTGGGGCGCAGCTTGCGCTCACCACTGCCCGAAGCCATGGAAGATTCACTCAAAGCTTCACTCTTGATAATGGGGCTATGAAAGTTCGGCCCGCACCAAAATCGATGAAACCCGCGAGGACCGAATCCGAAGCCGCAACAGTGATCTGGGCAACTTCAGGAGTAGCTAGCACCCAACGACGATTCGTTGGGTTCGGTCTCGCCGCGATAACCATCAGGGTCAAGGGCGTGCCCGTAGTGAAAAACCTGCCGTCGTGGATCGGCGTGACCTACTCCAACGAAGTTGAGTCTTGTACTGCAATGACCGGCCCTCGAAAGAAGTTGGCACCTCCTCATTCAGATGGATACGCCGCTGCCGCGGACGTGTGCGATAAGTACCGACCGGCGAGCGTTCAAGATGCCCTCGAGATGTGGTCGGTTCCCTGGACCTACTCTCGACCAGGAGTAGTGGCGGCCCACTACCCAGGTTGTGCAAAGTGGTACTCAACTGCCGCGGGATTCTCTCCAAAGAGCGGACTCACCATTACCGAGTTCGTCACCCAAGCGGAAGATCCCGCTGAAATGCCAAGCGGTTACTGTCAGTCCGCGCATCTCTTCATGGATGATTCGAGCGAAGTTGCCAGAGTTACGCTCGCTACTCATCACGACACCACCGGGCCTCGACAACAAGTGACATCGTGAAAATTGGCAAGAGAGGGTCTAGTTTCTAGCGTTCAAGGTCAGTGCACGTTGGCAGATTTGTTGCCTCGGGCCTCCGACACCAATCTGAATCGCGACGGGCCTACTAGAGACCAAGCCTCATTCATATCAGCATCTGCCCCGACCAAACGTCGTCCGAAGAAGTCCACCAGCGAGAAGGAAACCGGCAAAGCTCACGATGTAGCCGCTCGCGATCCATTCAGTACCGGTTTGAGATAGGTGCGATTGGACTTGGATAGTGGGGATGAGCACATTGAGGACGATGCTCTCGCTCGGTGTGCTGCCTCACAGGAGCAACGACGCCACCATCTAGTTGGTCGACGTCAAGTCGCCGTGAGGGGTGACGGGTGGGGCGTCTTGTTCAAAGAGTCGACGACAGCGATGATTGTTGCCACGAGACCGATCGCCGCACCGATCACGCACACACCGGGCCACTGGTACTCCTCGTACACGAGACTTCCGACAATGGAACCGACCGCACCACCGATGAAGTAACAGACCATGTACGCGCAGTTAATTCGGCTTCGCGCGTGAGGAGCCAGGCGGTAGATCAACGACTGGTTGGTCACCTGGAGACCCTGTACTCCGACGTCGAGCAGGAGAATGCCCACGATCAACATGGTCAAACTGTGGCGTCCCCACCACAGCGGCGCGAAGGAGAGCGCCATGAGGCTGGAAAACACCAGGGAAGTTGACTTAGTCCATCGGCGGTCCGCCCAGCGGCCGGCGAAGTTGGCGCAGAGCGCTCCCGCTGCACCCACCAATCCGAACATGCCAATCGTGAGGTCGTTGTAGTGGTATGGAGCGCCCGACAGCAAGAACGCCATCGTCGTCCAGAACACGCTGAACGCGCCAAACCCGAGGGCGCCAAAGAGTGACCGGCGTCGAAGCAGCGGCTCGGTCATGAAGTACGTCACGGCACTGCGAAGGAGTGTCCGGTAGCCAATGCGGGGTCGCTTTACTTCTTCGGGTAACCGACGTTGCAGCACGAGAGAGAGCAGCAGCATCATGATCGCAGCCGCGAAGTACACCACTCGCCAACTCGAAAATTCGGCGATGACGCCCGACACGGTTCGGGCGAGCAAGATGCCGAGCAAGAGTCCACTCATCACGGTCCCGACGACGCGACCTCGGTCGTCGTCGTTCGACAGCGAAGCGGCCATCGGGACGAGAAGTTGGGCCGCAACGGAACCGACGCCGATGACGAAGGCAGTGGCGATCAACACGCCAACATTGGGTGCAGCCGCCGACACCACCAAGCCCGCGGCGGTCACGATGAGCACCGAGGGCACGAGCCAACGTCGAGCCACAATGTCGCCGAGCGGAACAAGGAAAGCGAGGCCGAGCGCGTAACCAATTTGAGCAAAAGTGACGATGAGCCCCACCGTCGCAGAACTGGCGCCGAACGACTTGGCGATGCTGCCAAGCACCGGCTGGGCGTAGTAGAGGTTTGCCGCCGAGAGCCCGCACGCCATGGCAAAGAGCGCGACGAGACCTCGGCTCAAACGAGGTTTCTCGGTCATCGTGGTAACCATCTCGTACATGCCAACTCCTCCACTAACTGAACGTTACGTACACTATAACGCGTTTGTGTACGCATCGTTCATGAAGTAGCCTTTGTATTATGACTGGTGGCAAAACTGTGGAAACTTCCCGGGTTGGTCGCCCTCGCAGCGAGAAGACTCGGCTTGCCATTCTTGAGGCGGCTGCCGACCTTCTCGTTGAAGGGGGATTCAGCGCGATTACGATCGAGTCCATTGCGGCCCGGGCGGGCGTGAGCAAAGTGACCATCTACAAGTGGTGGCCTAGCCGAGGCTCGGTTGCTATCGACGCCTACTTCCACCGATTTCGCCAGACGCTGACATTTCCGGACACCGGTAATGTGGCTGAAGACCTTTTAGCGCAGATGCTGATTCTCATCGGCGCGTTTCGCGGCCGTGCGGGCGAGATCATGGCCGAATTGATTGGACAAGCGCAATCTGATCCCGAGCTTGCCGACACGATTCGCACGGGGTGGATGCAGCCTCGGCGCGAAGTCACAGCCTTGGTGATCCAGCGCGCAATTGATCGCGGTGAACTGCGCCCTGGCCTCACTATTCCCATTTTGATGGACGAACTTTATGGTCCGATCTATTTTCGACTCATTACGCGCTACGAGCCTTTGAGCGATGAATTCGCCCAGGAACTCGTGCGCAACACCCTGGAAGGCGTGCTCTCGACGAGGTCAAGCATCAAGTGACCCGCAGCAACTTCACCCCTCATTTTCAACCAACTCCAGGAGACGAGATAGACGACAACGACGCCGCCTATCTTGGGAACAAAGAAGAGAACTAACGATTGCCATTGGCGTTGACCCGGATCGATGGATACAAATGTCGAGGGAATCCTCGGCTGAATGAAGCCTCCTGATGGAATTACTGAAACTCGATGTCACTTGACAGTTGATGGCGAAGTGCACTCCAACTTCGGTGGGATTGCATCGAAGTTCAGTTGGTCAGAATTGCCATGGGGTGCAGAGCGATTGAATGGGAAACGACCGCTGCGAGGCACAAATGCCTCGCCGCGGTCGTGAAGGTGCACTCACCATTCAGCCGTCATCTGCCTGCCCGGCCCGAGATTCTCGGAGCGTTCTCCGTGATTGAAATCTGTTTGTGTGGCGAGAACTCGATCAGGCCCGTGTCATCTTCTACCGGCGACGCCGTGGAACTTGCGTTCGCAAGGCAGCGATGATGCAATTATGAGATGGTCGCTTCGCAGTCTCAAACTGCGCTGGCTTTAGGATGACGAGGTTCGGACGCACATCGCTGATTGATGACGGGTCGCCCGAATGATTCACGGTGGTTGATGAACCCGCCAAGACCCTTCAGGATTTATGGTTGCGAGGAAAATCCTGTTGCGGAGTTTGATCCAGATAGAAAGGCACAAGCATGACGAGTGGCACTGGCGCTGCGACGGTGTTGCCGTCTGACGCGTTAAAGGGGGAGGTCGATCCCTACAAAGGCAAGTGGTCAACGCTGTCGAACACGACACTCGGAATGCTCATGGCCTCCATTGACGCCTCGATCGTTCTCATCTCGCTGCCCGACATCTTTCGCGGCATCAAGCTCGATCCGCTGGCGCCGGGCAACACCGGTTACTTCTTGTGGCTCATGATGGGCTACATGCTGGTGACGGCAGTGCTCGTGGTGAGTTTTGGTCGCCTGGGTGACATGTTCGGCCGGGTTCGCATGTACAACATGGGATTCGCCATCTTCACCTTCTTCTCGATCATGTTGTCGGTGACGTGGATGCACGGGAGTTCCGCGGCGTTGTTCATGATCATCATGCGGGCATTCCAGGGAGTGGGCGGCGCGTTCCTCATGGCCAACTCCGCCGCCATTCTCGTCGACGCCTTCCCTCCGGAGCAGCGAGGGCTCGCGCTCGGCACCAATATGGTGTCGGCCATCGCGGGTTCGTTCATTGGGCTCGTGCTCGGTGGTCTCCTCGGCCCCATCAATTGGCGCTTGGTCTTTTTGATCTCGGTCCCGGTGGGCGTCATCGGCACTATCTGGGGTGTCATCAATCTGAAGGAGAAGGGTGTACGCACCCCGGCGAAAATTGATTGGCTCGGCAACGTCTGTTTCGCGGTTGGACTGGTGGCGTTGCTCACCGGGATCGTCTACGGCATCGAGCCCTACGGCGGCCACCCGATGGGTTGGACCAGCCCGCTCGTGCTGTGCGCCCTCGTCGGCGGCGTGCTGATTCTCGGGCTCTTCGTGTGGATCGAGACCAAGGTCGAGGCGCCCATGTTCCATATCCAACTGTTCCGCATTCGCTCCTTCTCCACTGGGACGCTCGCCAGCTTGTTGGCTTCGCTCGGACGCGGGGGGCTCATGTTCATACTCGTCATCTGGCTCCAGGGCATATGGCTACCAGAGCACGGTTACAGCTTCGCGCGAACCCCGCTGTGGGCGGGCATCTTCATGCTGCCCCTGACGGCGGGGTTCCTGGTGGCGGGACCGGTCTCGGGCTATCTGTCGGATCGTTTCGGTGCTCGGCCGTTCGCCACCGGTGGGATGCTCATGGCCGCCGCCAGCTTCGGGCTCATGGAACTACTTCCGATCAACTTCTCCTACATCTGGTTCGCCCTGTTGCTCTTGGCGAATGGTCTCGCAATGGGTCTGTTCGCATCGCCCAACCGTGCCGCGGTGATGAATTCCCTGCCCCCCGACCAACGGGGGCAGGGATCGGGCATGGGCGCGACCACCATGAACTCGGCGATGGTGCTCTCCATGGGCATCTTCTTCACCCTCATCATCGTGGGTCTCTCCGGCTACCTGCCGAGCGCCCTCTTCAAGGGGCTCACGGCGCACGGTGTTCCAGCGGGCGCGGCTCACCGGGTGGCGAACCTACCGCCTACCTCGTCGGTCTTCGCCGCCTTCCTGGGCTACAACCCCGTGAAGAGCTTGCTCGGTCCTTCCGGGGTTCTCGCGCACCTACCCAAGGCGCAGGCTCTGTTCTTGACCGGCCGATCGTTCTTTCCGAGCCTCATCGCCGGACCCTTCGCCCACGGCCTGCACGAGGCTCTGACCTTTGCCATGGTGGCGTGCGTACTCGCTGCCGTGGCTGCCGCCTCGATGGGCAAGCAGTACTTCTACCAGGCCCCGGCCACGACCGCCGATGCCGGGCTCTTCGGCGTGCTGCGAGAGGCGACGCCAGTGGACGAGCTTGATCCCTTCGTCGCGCAGCCTCTTACGGTGGACCAGGCGAGCGTGCCGGAGGGGGAATCCGCTGGCGAACAAGAAGTGCGCGTGGGGCTTCGCGAGGGGGACACCGGCGTCAGTTGATGAGCTGGTGAGGGAATGGATGAGCATCACGCGTTCTCGGACCGCACGCGAGTGGCGGCGACCTGACCATCCGGTCGCAGGAGTTCCTGACGTCGTTGACCGTTCACGTAGCCCCCGGCGAAAAGACCTATACGCTTCGATGATGTTCGAGATCTCCAACGAACGCTTCGAGGAGTTGACAAGCGAAGCACTGGACTCGCTTCCCCCCGAGCTCGCAGCTCACATCGAAAACTTGGCCGTCATCGTTGATGACCAGGCGAAGGGGCGCCCGCTCTTTGGGCTCTACGAAGGTATCCCCCTCACGAAACGCGGACCCATTAGCTACAGCGCTGTCATGCCGGACCGGATCACTCTGTACCAGACGACGATCTGTCGTGACTGCACCAGCGAGGAGGAAGTGAGGGCCCAGATACGAAAGACCGTCATTCACGAGGTCGGGCATCACTTCGGCATCAGCGATCCCCGGCTTGAGGAGTTGGGCTGGGCCTGACACGCTGACGGCACCGGACTTTGGACGTTGGTTGACGACAGTGCGCGAACCTGCACCATACGCCAATCACTCAAGCACGTCCGCTCACGCGAAGAGACGCCCGGATCGTCGCCGTGAACGCGAATCGCCTACTTAATCGGTACGACTGGGCACGCCGGTGGCGAGCGGACTCAACCGACGATGCCACGATCGGGGAGCCGCCCTCGGTCTACTATTCATGCGGACAGCCAATGGGGCGAGCGGCAATCGGCCGCTCAACTGTGAACGGTTCGCATTGGACGAGGAAAAATTGTGAGTGTGCGTAGCCAACTTCGGTTCTCCAGTGACCGCACCGAAGCAGTCAGGGCGATTGAGTCAATCGCCTCGGGCAGAGGGTGGTGCAATGTCGTTCCCGAGGTCGTTGACGACGTGCCCGACCTCAAGGTCAATTTCTTTGGACTGTGGGCGAACCAGGGCGCCGCCATGGCGTCCTTTATCTCGTCGCCTTCGCGCCACGACGAACCGCAGCCCGGTTCCCTCGGCGTCTTGCACTCGCGGGGGCGGCTCGGCAACGAGCGGATCACTTCGCTGCTCGCAGGCGCACCGTTCACGCTCCAACAGGATCACCCTCAGCGTGGTCTACTCCTCGCAGTTCCCGCTGGCACTTCGGCGGCACAGGTGCTCGACGTGATGTGCACGATGACCGCGTCATTGTGCGACTTCGAGATGACCGGGAACTGGCGACTCGATCTCTATACGCGCTGATCGCGACCCGACGGCGAAGGGAGCAACCCTCGATCCCGTTACCTCGAGTGCGTCAACGACGCTGGTCAGCGTCGGGCGCGGGCGAGTGTTTGGCGAGGAACCGTCGGAGCTTGCCCAGCGGCCACGTGTTGATGATGTCCGCGGACCCCGCCCAGCCCCGCTGGGCGGTAGCGACACCGAAGCGCATGTTGTCGAGATGGGGTACGGCGTGGGCGTCGGTGGAGATGGCCAAGAAGGCACCAGCGTGGCGGGCCCGGCGGACCAGGTCGCCGTCGAGGTCGAGTCGGTCGGGGGACGAGTTGACCTCGAGGGCGGTGCCGGTACGGGCCGCGGCGCGAAAGATCTCGTCCCAGTCGGCGTCGATGGGGGCGCGTCGCGCGATGCTGCGCCCGGTGGGGTGAGCGATGACGTTGACGCAGGGATGCTCGACGGCGCGCAGGATCCTGGCGGTCATGACGTCGCGGGACTGGCGGAAGGCGGAGTGCACGGAGGCGACCACGATGTCGAAGCCGGCGAGGAAGTCCTCGTCCCAGTCGAGTGAGCCATCGGGTTGGATGTTGAGCTCGGTGCCGTGGAGCAAGGTGATGCCGGCAGCGTCTTCGAGTTGGCGGATCTGCAGACGCTGTTCGAGGGCCTTCTCGGTGGTCATGCGCTGCATGTAGAGCAGTGGCGCGTGGTCGGTGACCGCGTAGTAGCGATAGCCCCGGGCCTTGGCCGCGGCGACCATGACCTCCAGGGTGGCGATACCGTCGGTGAGGTCGGTGTGGGTGTGGAGGTCGCCGCGCACGTCGCGCAGCTCGACGAGGTCAGGGAGCTCGCCCAACAGTGCGGCTTCCACTTCGCCGCTGTCCTCGCGGATGGTCGGGGGAATCCAGGGCAGCCTGAGACGTGCGTAGACCGCCTCTTCGGTCTCGGCGGCGATCAGCCGGTCGGTGTCGGCGTCGAAGAGGCCGTACTCAGAGAGCTTCTGGCCCGCGCGCACGGCCATCTCACGCAGACGGATGTTGTGTGCTTTGGAACCGGTGAAATACAGCAGCGCCGACCCCCACGAGTGCGGCTCGACGACCCGAAGGTCGACCTGGACACCTTTGGTGGTGAGGATAGAAGACTTGGTGTCGCCCCGGACCAGGACGCGAGCGACGAGCGCCATCGTGCAGAACGCCTCCATGACCGGCTCCGCCTCCTCGGAGGCGACTAGAAGATCGATGTCGCCCACCGTTGCGCACATCCGCCGCAGTGACCCCGCGTAGGTGGCTTGGCGTACACGCGGGAGTGCGCAGAGACCGGCGAGGATCTCCTCGGCGAGACCCAGGGCGACGCCGAGCTGGATGCGGGCCCCTCCGGTGTGGGCTTCGTGGACGGCTTGGACGAGGTTCGCCTCACTGCGCTCGCCCCAGCCGGGCAGGTGCTGGAGACGGTGTTCATGGAGGGCGTCGAGTAACTCTGTCACCGACGTGATGCCAAGCTCGGCGTAGACCTGGTGGGCCCGCACCGGTCCGAGGCCCGGGACATCGAGCAGGCTGCGCACTCCGGCCGGGACCTGGGCGCGGAGCTCCTCGAGTTCCTCCACCGAGCCCGTGCGCAGGAACTCGAGGATCTTGCGGGCCAGGTGCGCACCGACGCTCGGAATCGCGTCGAGACCCTTCTCGTCCAGGTCCGCGATATCTGTCGGAGAGCCGGCGACCGCCCGCGCCGCCTTCTCGTAGGCTCGCACCTTGAAGGGCTCGCCACCGGCGATGGCCAGCAGGTCGGCGAACTCCTGGAGCATCTGCGCGGCTGCGTCGTTCGATCTGGGCATCTGCTCACTCGCTTACTCGTCGGTCGTGAAGCATCCGTGGCGCAAAGACCGGGCGCTGCGCCGTTTCTGGATTCGGGCCTCGGCGAGGTCGGGTCGACTCTCGACCCCGCGATTCCTCTCTCCACTCGAATTAGACACCGCTTGTCGCAAACTTGTCAAGCGAGGAGTTCGGATGAAGTCGAAGAGCGCAGTGCCTCACGGTGTTGGGCCGAGAACGCCGGGCGTGCGGCTCGTGATCGAGGTTGGGACCATTGACTCTGGCGTGGAGGTCGTCGGCGCGAGAAGGTGAGGACGTGGAGGGGGTCATCATGGCCTTTAGCGATCGTGCCGACGCGGGACGTCGTCTCGCCGTAAGGCTGCAGCACTTGCGTGGCGACGAGGTTGTGGTGGTCGGCTTGCCCCGCGGCGGCGTACCGGTCGCCTACGAGGTCGCACGCGCACTCGAGGCGCCACTCGACGTCATCGTGGTTCGTAAACTCGGCGTGCCCTACGAGCCGGAGCTCGGCATGGGTGCCATTGGCGAGGATGGCGTGCGCGTCATCAACGAGGAGGTCGTTCGCCTCGCCGGTGTGTCGGTCCTTCAATTAACCGAGGTGGAGGCTCGCGAACGCACCGAGCTCGAGCGCCGGGCTCGGCGGTTCCGCGCCGGCCGGGCGCGAACAGCGATGACCGGCCGCACCGTGGTGGTGGTCGACGACGGCATCGCCACGGGATCGACTGTGCGCGCTGCGTGTCAGGTTGCCCGCGCGCGCGGTGCGGCGCGTGTGGTGGTGGCGGTGCCCGTCGCACCGCCCGGCTGGGAAGTCCGGCTTGGCGCCGATGCCGACGAGTTCGTTTGCCTGGACACGCCCGAGCCGTTCTTTTCGATCGGGCAGTTCTACGGCGAGTTCGATCAGACCTCCGACGAGGAGGTCATTGCTTGCCTCGAGCGTGCCGCTCCTCGAGACCCGGCGCCGGCCCCGACGAGTAAGAGCGACGACGATCCTGCTCCGCGCGACGAGGAGGTGGAGGTGACAGCCGGTCCGGTCCGTCTCGGTGGGCACCTCACCCTGCCCGAGAGCGCCGTGGGGATCGTGGTGTTCGCGCACGGCAGCGGTAGTAGCCGCCATAGTCCCCGCAATGGTTACGTCGCCGCCGTGCTGAACGAAGTGGGGATCGCCACGCTGCTGTTTGACTTGCTCACCGTCGAAGAGGAACTCGACCGGGCCAACGTCTTTGATATCTCGTTGCTGGCACGGCGCCTGGTGAACGTCACCAGTTGGTTGCGCAGTGATCCCGATATGGCCCATCTGCCAGTTGCCTACTTCGGTGCCAGCACCGGCGCCGGTGCGGCCCTGTGGGCCGCCGCTGAACCGGACGCCGACATCGCGGCGGTGGTTTCCCGGGGCGGCCGCCCGGACCTCGCTGGTCCTCGCCTCGCCGAGGTCGCCGCTCCGACGCTGCTTATCGTGGGCGAACGCGATCACGTGGTACTCGACCTCAACCGCCAGGCCCAGGCCCAGCTTCGCTGCGAGAGCCGTCTCGTGGTGGTCCCGGGCGCCACCCATCTATTCGAGGAGCCCGGCACGTTGGAGGCCGCGACTGAGGTGGCGCGCGACTGGCTCACGAGCCATCTGGAGAGCTCCCGACGCTAGGGTCCGATGTGGTCGCTGTTCGAGTGATGACGCCTTCGAGGCGCCGCACTGCGCGTCTTCGATTATTTGGAGGGTGTTGGAGACGACGGTGTTGGGTGCCGTCAACACATTCTTCGCGAACGTACGGAGTCGCACGCTCGCAACGTCGGCACTACGTGCAGAAGGTTTGGCGCACGCTCGGTAGTGAAGGATGTGCTCGTGCAATTCTTGACGAGCGGGTTGGACTTCATCTCGACGACGTCTCGAGAGTTGAGTCTGAACGGCGGTTCGATTTCAGGATAGATGAAGCAAGCGAGCCACGAGAGCGAGCACCCTCGCCTTTGCGCGATAGTCTCTCGCCCGGTCGGGGTTGGGGGCTTCGCGAGTGAGTGCCACTACCAACCAGTGGTGGAGCATCCGTCTTGATCGGGAACCCGACCGTTGGTCACCTTCATGCCAATGAGGATCTGCTCGTCTCTGCTCGCCAGGCCGGCGAGCGGCGCGTAGTGCGCGCCTCCGTACGCGGTCCACGTGGCGTTCGAGAAGCCAATGCCCGAGTACTTGGCGCCGGTCATGGACCAGTTGCCGCCGACCTCGCACACGGCGACGAGTTGCCACTCGGCGCGAAGCCTACTGATGGTGACGCGCACCGAGGCGGCGTCAACGACCAGCACGTGGCGGGTGGCGGCGACGCTACGGGTCGCCAGGTTCGCGCGGACGCCTTGGCGTGGCGGGTGGAGGGGGCTTCTTGCGACGCCCACGACGGGCTTCGCGGAACTGCGAACGCTCGCCGCCCCCGCGGGCGGTGCCAGCGGGACTACTACGGTGATAACTGCTACCAGCAAAGCCGACAGGATTCGTCGCATGGTACTCTCCTTGATCTGCGCACGCAGTCCGAAACGCAGAGAGGCCACTAGGGCACCGGCGTACGGCACGAGCCTTGGCGAGAAAATGGAGACCCCACCAAGGGGCGCAGTTTGGTTGGTCACGTGGTCCACAACTCTGTGGGATGACAACGAAGCAGTCGATGCTGCCTGGGGACAGCCTACTTGAGGCCGCTTTTCTCGCGGACACCACTTACCCCCGAAGATGCCACTTATAATGCTTTTGATCAGGTATTACATACTGGACAAACTATTCCTCTGGGCGACCGCTTCGAAATGGTGTGTCTCGTACCGCCGCGTGAAGACAAATATCCTGATCAGAATGGTGATACGGCTAGCGAAGTGTAGGTGGGATCCTTTGAGATCCCATCAGTTCGAGTCGACCTGGAGCGGGCGGACCCCTTCGGCCAAGACGGTCTGGCGTACGTACTCGAGAAGACTGCTCGCCGCTTGGCGGCGCGGTTGGGGGCGAGTGGGGCCGGCGACCTTCGCGATCTCCCCAACTGAGGTCGTCCTCGACCACGACAAAGATCGATAGCTCGGCTCGCAGGTCGAGAGCGCGGTGCACGTCGTCCCGAGGCTCTCGCGGGTCCCGCGCTATCGAGTTCGGATACGCAGCTGGTTGCGTCTAGGGCGCCTTGAATGTGATGGGAGCGACCGCCGAGTCACCACCGCTGGCGTTACCGGCACTGACGGCGCACGACTTCAGATTCGATGCGGTAGTGCCGCAGGTGCCGCTACCGCTGCCGCTGCCGATCGTGCCGGTGAGAACGCTGAACTTGGTCGACGGGAGCACCCCCTCGGCGCTGATCGTCACTGGGGTGGCGGTAGCGATGTCGCATCCGCTCTGGCCGCCGGAGTTCGCGAGACACTCCACCAGATACACCTCGTCATTTGGAGTGAAGCCTGTGCCGGAGACCGTCACCGTTTCACTATTGGTCAGGTTCGCGTTGGGCGTGACTACCAACGTCGGAGAGGCCTTGGCGGCCTTGGGTGTGACCTTGTTTGACGCCTTCGACGCCGGGCCAGCCCCGATCCGGTTCTTGGCGACAACGGTGAACGAGTAGGCCGTTCCGTTCTTGAGACCCGACACGGTGCACCTCGTGGCTTTGGTCACACACCTTTTTCCAGCCGGGCGTGAGGTCACGACGTAACTGCTGATCGCGGCGCCCCCGTTGCTTGAAGGCTTCAACCAATTCACGGTCGCGGCGGCGTGGCCGGCGGTCGCGTGGACCGACCGCGGAGCGGCGGGACGTGAAACCTTGGTCGTGGCGCTTGCCGGCATCGCCATGACCATCGTCAGCGTCAAGAGAACCGAGGCGATTGCCGTCCAATATTTCCAGGAATTTCTGTTCATCATGGTGTTCCATTTCGATTGCCTTCCGTCTCCGGTCTACTCGAGTCCCACCACTCTCATTTCGCCGTGGCCGAGCATGCGCCGACTCGACGAGTGGGCGACACCGCAGGTATCAAGATCCGTAGCAAGCGGGTGCCCAGATCGCCGCAGACGGATGTCGCGATCGAGTGTGAAGATGTCGTGCAATACAGATACAAAAGTCCCCTTGGCAGGTATTGCCAAGGGGACTTTTGGTCTACGACGTTGTGCGAACCGGTTAGGCCCTCACACTGTACCTGACTGAGGTCTTCTTGCCATTGGCCTCGGTGATGGTGAAGGTGTAGGCGCCACTGCGCGTGTGCGCCTTAACCGTGACCTTTACGGTGAGCAGCTTGCTGGTGGCACGCGTCACCACGGCCGTCGTACCGGCGTGGCCGGTGATCCTCGGTCGGCCCGAGAAGCCCGAGCCCGTGATGGTGAGCGTCCTGGCCTTGCCAACCACCGCGTAGCCGTTGACTCTGGTCGCCTTGGGGCCTGAGGGCGTGACCACGGTGGCGCCGGTGACGTTGAGCGTGTAGGTGAACGTCCCCTTGTCACTGCTCGGGTCGGCCGTCGTGCCGGTTGCCGTGTAGGAGCCGGCCTTCAGGGCGCCGGTGGTCGAGACCGCGCCACTGGCGGAGACCGTGAGGTCCGCGCTGCCCGTGCTCTCGGTGTAGGTCACCGCTCCGCTGTTGCCACTCGTGACGAGCTGTCCCGCGAACGTCGCCGAACCGGTGGCGGACACCGAGGCCGAGGTGGGATTGTTCTGACTGATCGTGCCCGCGGCGGCGGTGAACGTGAAGGACGCGTCGATCAAACCGAGGCTCCCGGTTGGCGCCGGGCCGCAGTGACTGGCGGAGCTGGCGTCATTGCTCGGGTACGGGGTGACGTTGAGCTCGCACAGGTACGCCGTGTACGCCGTGCCGTTGACCAGCGTGGTCGGGGCCGTGATGGTCCCACTCAGCACTGGTGCGTGCAGCGTCTTGCCGTCGTAACAGTCGTTGGAGATTGTTACTCCCGCAGCGCTGCCGGTGATCGGCGTGGTGCTGCCGGCGGCGAACCAGTTCGTAAAGAGGAACGGAGAGGTCACGCTGGCGTAGCCGCCGCCGGATCCGCAGGTCGATGGTGCGGCCATTGGCGTGGTGCCAAGGGCGGTTGCCTGATTCGTTTGGATGGCGTTAGCCCACCAGTAGCCGGTGTTCCCCGTGGCATCGCTCACGTCGATCTTGCTGCCGGGTGCGCCCGTTGTCTGTGTCGCCGAGATGGTTGGAGCGTTCGGGACGATGGTTTGGCTCGCGTAGGTCAACAGGTACTCAGCGATTGGTGCGTCCGCGACGGTCGCTACGGCCAGCGCGCACCCGAAGAGCCCGGCGTTGATCTGGGCCTGGGTGGGCGGGCACGCGGCGTTCGTGTCGGTGGCGCTGAACGCGGCGGGCACCGTGAAGACGGCCAGCGCGCACTGACCGGCGGTGGCGGCGGGGCAACCCGTGTCGGTGCTGCTGGGCGAGAAGGTGCCCAGCGCGCCGGTGTCGGCTTCGCTCGTCGGGACGACGGATAACGTCCCGATGGTGGCGAGCAGTGGCACCTCGGCCGCGATGGCCGGGGTCGCCGCGTTGTTGCAGTCGAAGGTGACCTTGGTGGTGCCGGCGGTGACCCCTGCGATCAGTGCACCCACGAGTTCACCGGTGCCCGCAGTCACTGTGGCGTTGCACTGCGCGCTACTCGTGGCACTCGATGTCGCAGCGGAGGCACCGGAAGCTGAGATCAGCGTCAAGCCGCCCACCAACAGCACCGATGTGGCCCCGAGCGCCACCAGTGAGGTCAGCGTCGAACGAACCGTCCGGTGACCTCTCTTCACGCGATCGTTTGTCTCGTTCTTCATTGTGTTCCCGTCCTTATTCAACTGATTGAAGTGACGCACCGGAAAGTGCTGACACCGGCTTACCACACGCGTAGCAATTTCATCAATGGTCGACGTAACTCACAGGGGTTTCTAAGGGATAGTCCGAGCACTTCCCACGGTCCTCGAATCGATCCGCCCCGTGCACATGGTTCGCCTTCGGCTCAAAGATCGAAGGCGGTTGTTTCGCTGGACTCATTGGACGGACTCAGTGTTCGAACCGCAATGCCGGCGGCGATGAGCATGCCAAGGCCGGACACGACCAACGATTGCTCGAGGCCGCTTCGAAATGCGCCGTCCGCGGCCCGGATGACGTGATCCTCGATCGAGCCGCCGTTATTGACCCCGCTCGGCACCGTGCCCGTCTCGACCGCGTTGATGATGATCGAGATGAAATTGGTGGGGATCTTCAACACCTTCAGTCGGTGGGTCAAATCACCGGTGAGATGCGCGTTGACGAGCGCCCCGAGCACGGCCACACCGAAGACCGCGCCTAGTTCACGACTGGTATTGGTCGCGGACGCCGCCATACCGGATCGTTCCGCAGGAACCTCGCTCAACGCGACCGACGTCATCGGCACGACGGTGGCGCCGAAGCCGTAGCCGGCGAGGGCCAGCGTGGCCATGAGCCAGAGCGAGGGAGGACTGGCCAGCAGCAAGAGGGCGGAGAGCAGGACGCCGGCGCCGGCCATCACGCACCCCTCGGCCATCGGGACGCGGGGCCCGAGGCGCGCCACGCGTCGACCGGCGAACACCGCGGCGACCACCATGGCCGCGGTCATTGGCAAGAACTCGAGGGCGATGCGCGCGGGTGCGTAGCCAATCACCGCGGTGAGATACAGCGCGGTGAAGAAGAAGATGGAGAAGATGCTGAAGTACAAGATGAAGGCCACGATCATGGCGCCGGTGAAGCGCGACGATTTGAAGTAGGCGAGATCGAGCAGCGGTGACGTGCTCGCGCGCTCGATATGGACGAAGCCGATCAACGCGACCACGCCAATGAGGAAGAGTCCGATGACCAGCGGACTATGAAATCCGTCGGTCTCGCCGAGGATCACCGCGAACGTCAACGCTCCGAGCCCCATGGTGCCGGCGATGAACCCGGGAATGTCGAGGCGCGCCGTCTGGGGACTCGACGACTCCGGCACGGTCGNNACGGCGCGCATCAGCAGGATCAGGACCACGATCAGCAGGGCCGCCGCGACGTTGAACCAGAACACGCCCCGCCAGCTCGCGAGCGCCACGAGCACGCCGCCGATGACTGGTCCGAAGGCGAGTGCGAGACCCGAGACGGCGGCCCACGTGCCGATGGCGCGCGCTCGTACACGGCGATCGGGAAACATGTGGCGAATGATGGAAAGGCTCCCTGGCTCCGAGGCGGCGGCTCCGATGCCCATGATGACCCGGCCGCCTATCAGGACATCGGGGTTCGGCGCAAGCGCGCCCAGCAACGAACCCGCGGCGAAGAGCAAGAGACCGCCGAGCATGATCTTCTTGCGGCCCAGGCGATCGCCCAAGGTTCCTCCCAGCAGCATGAAACTGGCGAAGGTCAGCCCGTACCCGTTCACGACCCACTGCAACTGCGAGACACCCGCGTGAAGGTGCGACTGCACGCTTCCTATGGCCACGCTCACAATGGTCATGTCCATGAACGTCAGGAACATGACCATGCAGACAGCGATCATCGCAATGTGACGCGCGATGCGTGAACTTGTCGGCACGTCCGCGTTTGGAGTCACGGTACCTTCCACCTTCCACCTCACGAGCGAGAGAACTCTCACGCCTCACTATACGGAACAACTTTGAAAGTGCTACGATTCGCGGCTCCACTCTTGCTCGGATCCGCTCCGGTCGCGCAGTCAGTGGACGACGCAAGGGCCTTCCCACTTCAGCCCACTGCGAAGACCCAGCAACTCCGCGGCGGTGGCCTCGCACCGCACGTCACCGAGCCCGAACACCGCGTCACCCAACCTCGCAGCGACGAGGGTCGCGGCCTTGCCTGGTGAGTTAGTCGACGCTGCGTGGATCAACCCCGACACCGCCGTTGGCACTGCTCTCGTAGGCGCTGAGCGCGAAACGCAGGACCTCGATCGCGTCCTCGACCCCCCACCAAAGCGGTCCCTCGCCTTCGCGCAGCCAGCGCAGCCAGTGTCGGCCGGAGTCGCGAAAACTGCTCGCCCAGTCGTCATCCAGTGCGTGATACGCCCGTGTCTCACCATCGAGGTACACCTCGAAACTGGGCTGTTGGATTCCCCGACCGGTGCATCGATTCACCCGCGCGAACCCTCGTCGCCCGGTGACCTCCCAGCGCTCATCGTTGGTGTAATAGTCGGAGCGAAGGTACATGTCGACCGCGAGGGTGATGTCCCACACGCCGCGGATTCCGTTGACGTGCTCCCACAGAACCGTGGTCGGTGCGTCGATTTCGATCCCCGGAACGATCTCCGTGGTGCCGACCCAGGCGCGGACCTCTTTGACGGGGCCGAAGAGCCAGATCGCCGTGGAGAGCTTGTGCCAGCCATCATCGAACAGGAGGATCCCGCGTCCGCGCTGGGCCTGCTCGAACTGGCGCTGATAGGTATCGCCCGGCACGTCCCAGCCTCCACGACCGCTGGCGACCATCTTCAGGTGGTACCCGCTGATCGAACCGAGTTCGCCGGAATCGATCGTTTCTTTGAGCTTTCGCAAGGGTTCATAGAAGAGGTAGTTCTCCATCACGCGCAACTGGCGGCCACTCGCGCGGGCGGCCGCCCGCATCCGCTCGGCACTCGCCAAGTCGTTGGCGACGGGCTTTTGCAGGTTGACGTGCCAGTGATGATCCAGGCACTGCGTCACCCCTTCTTCGTGCAGGGCAATCGGCAGCAGGACCTCCACGGCGTCGATGTCGAGATCGCTCGAGGCCAACTCGTCAATGGAGGCGAAGGTGCGAGCCTCGGGCCAGTCGGCTTGACGTTGCGCGCGACGTTCCTCGCTCGGATCCACCAGAGCCACGACTTCGACGTCATTGTTGTCGACGTAGCCACGTACGTTGAGGTCGTATATTCGACCGAGGCCAACGAACGCCGCACGAATCGGACGGTCTATCGGCGTGAAACGCGAAGTGGCATTTTCATGCATGCCGCATCGTAACTGTCGCCCGCTGGTCAGGGGTCACGGTTCGCGCTGGCGCCGCCGAGCGTAGCGGCCGCGGCCCTTCAACAGATGCGTGGCCGTCGCATCCTCGTGCACCTTCGCGACGAGTGACGACGTGGACAGTCCGAGGGCTCCGATGACCATCACCGCCATTGCGAGTCCTTCGAGCGACGTGTGCAGTGGGCCTCCGCGAAGGTTCTCACCATAGAGAACGTGGCCAATGGCAATGGAGACCAGCGGGTTCATCAGGATCAGCGTCGACTGCGACGCGGCGAAGGGCCCCACCTGAAAGGCGCTCTGCATCACGATGAACGAGCCCAGTCCAATTGCGCAGAGCGCATACAGCTGCCACGAGGTGAGGAGCGGGGACCACCCCGCGACGAGCAGGTTGGTCATCGACTTCGTAATCGCCGCCAAGAGCGCGAAACCTACCGACGCCCCGGCTCCGAGCAGCAGTGCCCGCCACCAGGCGGGTCCTCTCGTACCGAGTAGCACCAGGGCCCCGACGACGACGCTCACCGTCAAGCCAACTGCGAGCCAGAGCGCGTTGCTCGGAACCCTGGTGCCAACGCTGGGCGCGGAGATCGACAGGAACAGGCCCAGGCCGAGCGCCGTTGCGAGTGCCGCGGCGAGGTCGCGCGCCCGCAGCGGCGTGGAGAACCAGAGCCAGAGTATGAACACCAAGATGACCAACTCACTCACCATGAGCGGCTGCACCTCATTAAGGGCACCCAGGTGCAGCGCAACCGATTGGGCGGCGTAGCCGAGCGCCATGATCGCGAATCCCAGGATCCAGATCGGGCGCTGGATCATATGGCGAACGAGCCCGAGAGAGGGACCATTGCCCGGCGGCGCGTCTTCGACCCCTAAACGTTGGCAGATGCTCGAGACGGCGTTCGCGAACGCTGCCACGAGTGCCATGCAGATGACCACCGCCCGAGCCTACGGTGCGCGCGGCCGTCGGGCACCGCGTTCGTTGGACGACAGAGTTCGGATCGGCCCTGGAATTGGCGCCGACCATCGGCCTCGACGTAAATGGAGTGCGGTGTTGAGGTCGGAAGTGATCGTGATCTTCACCGCCGTCTCGCGAACCAGCACTGCCCTCGGCGTTCGCTTGCTCGTCGCCCCGGTCTAGATTGAGGCCAACAGTCTAAGGAGGACCATGTCCTTTAACCTGGCGGAACTGCTCGACCAGCGTCACGGTGAGAACTTCCAACTCCACGCCAAGTACCTCAATCCCCAGTTGGCCAAAGTGGTGAAGACCCTCGGATTCGACCGCTTCTACACTCGCGGCGAGGGCTGCTACCTGTACGACGACGAAGGAAAGCGCTACCTGGATCTCTTGAGTGGATTCGGGGTCTTCGCCCTCGGCCGCAGCCATCCCGTGATCAAGGACGCCCTTCGCCAGGCGATCGAGGCGGACCTGCCCAACATGATCCAAATGGACTGCGCGCTCCTACCGGGACTTTTGGCCGAACAGCTGGTCACCCGCAGCCACGACGGGATCGAACGAGCGTTTTTCTGCAATTCGGGCTCTGAAGCCGTGGAGAGTGCCATCAAGTTCGCCAGGGCCAGCACCGGTCGAGGCCGGATACTGTTCCACGCGCACGCCTTTCATGGTCTCACCACCGGAGCGCTGGCGCTTAACGGGTCCTCGGAGTTCAAGGACGGATTCGGACCCCTGCTGCCTGATACGACGGAGATCGCTTTTGGCGATCTCGACGCGTTGCGTACCGAGCTTCGCCGTGGCGACGTCGCCGCCTTCGTCGTCGAACCCATCCAGGGCAAGGGCGTCTACGAGCTCGACGGCGAACGTTGGCGAGAGATTGAGGCCGCGGTGCACGACGCGGGTGCCCTCTTCGTCTGCGACGAGGTTCAAACGGGGCTCGGGCGTACGGGTAGGTTCTTCGCTTTCGAGCACTACGGCTTAACCCCCGACATCATCACCGTCTCGAAGGCCCTCTCCGGAGGCTACGTGCCGGTGGGCGCGATGCTCACCAGCGACAAGATACTTCGGAGCGTCTACAGCTCGATGGACCGGGCCATGGTGCACTCGACCACGTTCAAGGGGAACCAATTGGCGATGGTGGCGGGGCTCGCGACGTTGTCGGTCTTCGACGACGAGCGAATCGTCGAACACGCGGCGGCCATGGGCGACGTGTGGCTCGCCAGGCTCGAGGAACTCGCCGGCCGCCACGAGTTCCTGCACGAGGTGCGCGGGCGGGGACAGATGATCGGCGTCGTCTTCGGTCCACCCACCTCGCGCGGAGCGAAGCTCCGTTGGCGGGCAATCGAGGCGACTCGCTCGGCGATGTTTTCACAGACGCTCGTCGTGCCGCTCTTTCACCGATACGGAATACTGACCCAGGTTGCGGCGGACAACGTCAACGTGATCAAGCTGTTGCCGCCCCTCATCGCCGGTGAGAGCGAGATCGATCTCTTTGTCAATGCCCTCGACGAGCTTTTGGGCGACGCCGAGCGAAACAGCGCCTGGCTCAGGCAGTTCGGCGTGACAATGGCGAGGGGCGCACTGAAGCGAACCCGATCGCCCTCGAGCGTCGCGAGGGTCTCGCCGTGAGCTATCGCCTCGAGCGCGGGGACCGCGTCGTTGTCACTGGGGCGGCGGGGTTCATTGGCTCGGCCGTCACCCGGGCACTCCTGAGTCGGGGCGTCGACGTCGTGGCGTTGGTAGAGCCCGGTGCGGCCACCTCGAATCTGGACGGCCTTCAGGTCGAGCGCCGCGAGGTCGACGTCACCATCGAGCGGCACCTGAACGGGGTCTTTGACGGTGCGCGTTTCTGCTTTCACCTGGCGGCCAAGTTCGGTTTCTGGCCCAAGGACCCGTCGAGCTTCTACGCCATCAACGTCAACGGCAGTCGAAATGTCATCAGCGCCGCGACCGAGGCCGGTCTGGAGCGCATTGTCTACACGTCGACGGTCGCCACCCTGGGCCTGTGGCGGACCAAGGCCGGGCAGCCCTCGAACGAAGATGACGTCGCCGATCTGTCACACCTGTACGGGAACTACAAGCAGACCAAGTACGTCGCCGAGCACGAAGTCCTACGCCTCGCCGCCCAGGGGGCGCCCGTGGTACTGGTGCTGCCCACGATGCCGCACGGACCCTTCGACCATCGTCCGACGCCATCGGGGAAGGTAGTCCTCGACTATCTGAACGGTCAGATACCGGGATACGTGGAGACCGCGATGAACGTGGCGCACGTCGACGACCTCGCCCAGGGCCACCTGCTCGCCCTCGAACAGGGAGCCCAGGGCCGCAGTTACATCTGCGGTGGCGACAATATCTCGATGGCCCAGTTGCTGCGGATGCTGTCGAACGCGACCGGCCTTCCCCCGGCGGAACGACGCTTCCCTTCGGCGTTTGCCATGCTCGCCGGGCACGCGTCGCAGTTCATCGAGGGCAACCTGCTGCGCAGAGAGCCGAGGGTTCCTCTGGAGGCGGCTCAAATGGCGACGACCACGATGACCTTCGACGACTCGAGGGCGAGAAGCGAACTCGGATACCACTCTCGACCGGCCGCCCTGGCCCTCTACGAATCTGCGAGGTGGTTCGTCGAGCACGGCTACGTCAACCCAGACCGGGTCGGCGCGCTGCACTGGAACCCGCCGCCGGCCTGAGTGTTGCAGTGGGCGGTCTGAGTCGCCGTGCTCTGGTGAACCGGGATTCTCCGACGCCAGCGATCGGCGCCGCCTCTTGGCGACGAGCAACGGACGCGCGTGGCGAAAGACTTCATCAGGGAGATAACTTGAAAGTTGATGATGGGAAGCTCGTACCGGCGCATCCTCGCGCTCTGCCTGGTGGGCGCGGTCCTCTCGGCGGGCGGCGCATCCTCGGCAACGGGCGCAACGCCAGCGCGCTGGTCGTGGCGGGCGACGGGGACGCTGGGGCGCACAGCGGAGTGCTCGAAGGCGGGCGTGCGCACCGCAATCGACATCTGTCGCTACCGCATCCCCAACGCGCCGAAGGCGGCCGGCACGCTCACCGAGGTCGTGCGGGTCAAGAACTTGAGTAGCCGGACTACGTGCTACGGCCTCAGTCTCGCGACGTCCTATATGGCAGGCCTGCAGAGTTTCTGTGTGAAGCCGGTTACGACGGGTGAGTACAGGACGAGCGGTCTGGCTCGGCACTTTGACGACGCGGACTTGAGCATCTTCGTGACGAGCGGTTCGAAGACCGCGCCCATCCAAGCGGTGAGGGATCTTCATCTTTCGCCGTTCACCATCACGTTCAGCGAACCTCTTTCGTAGCGCTGGCGTTGGTTTCGCCGCGAGGTGCGAGATGTGTTGAGCACGCCGGGAGAATCGGTGGTCATGGGGCCACGAAGGCGGTCCGTCACCGCGTCGATGTTTGCTTCGCGACTCGCCTTCGTTGGAAGATCGATGCGACCTTTTCGAAGTGGCGCAGGCTCGTGGCGCACTCCCGATGCCGGTGGCGGCTAGAGGCTTCGCGCAAGCAGAGCCGACGAGCAACTACGCGAGCGGCACACCCTTCGGGCTGATCAGATGCTGGATCCTCGCGTACACCTGGGCGAGGTGCGTACCGCCGAGGGTGGGCGCGACCGCGACACCGTGCTGGTAAACCCGGGCGTAGGGACATCCGCCGAGTTGGAAGACCACTTTGGTGAACGGAGTGGAAGTTTTGTTGGCGGCGAAACTGACCGTAATGGGCAGCATCATGTCATCGGGGCAGACCCGTTTGGCGGTGCTGGAGACGGGCAGGGAGTTGATCAGCGCTCGAACCCCGGCGATCACCGACGCCTTGGTCACCGTCAAGGTACCGTCGCGGACTTTCGCGGCCACGGGCAGCGGGTAGCTCCAATAGAGAACCTTGGCTCCGGTCGGCACCAAGTCGCTCATCGGCTTGGTCGCGCCAGAGGCGACCGACGCACTGGCGCCGAGTACCGCGCCACTGAGTACCAGGGCGGCGAGCACTCGGCTCACCGTCTTGTAACTACGCATCATGAACTCCTCACAGTTGTTCTTACCTTGTTATTGTCGCGCCGCGCAACCTTATGGCTGAGAGTTTCCTGGGCGAGGTTCTGATCACCTTGAGATGCACGGTGGTGTCGCGAGGTGACCGCAAAGCGCCCTCGACCGGTTTTGACCAACCGGACCGATAAGTTCTAAACATGAGATCCTCGCAGTCGCTTACCGACATCGGGTTCAAGGCGTTGAACAGGATCCACCGGACGATTGTCCACGCGAGCGGGGGACGGGTGGGGGGTTCAGCCTTCGGCATGCAGGCCGTCGAGTTGCACACTATCGGGCGCAAGTCCGGTCTTTGCCGATCGACGATGCTCACGGCGCCGGTCGTCGATGGCGATCAGATCGTACTCGTGGCGTCCAAGGGGGGAGATGACAGAGACCCCGAGTGGTATCGGAACCTGGTTGCCCATCCGGACATCGAGTTGACCATGGCCGGAGAACGCAAACCCATGCGCGCGCGCATCGCGACGTCCGAGGAACGGGCTGAGTTGTGGCCACGGGTCGTGACGGCCTACCGGCCCTACGACGGCTACCGGCGGCGTGCCAAGCGTGACATCCCCCTGGTCGTTTGCGAGCCGCGTCAGAGCGAGTAGCGCCTCGGTCTCGACGCTCGGTACTGATCGACGTTGACTGATTGGGTTTCAGCTCGCGACGAGCGCGTCCCAGATCACGTTGCCAATGTCGAAGCCCGGCTCTACGAGACCTCGACCGAAGCAACGCACGTCGGCGCGGCGAAGCATGAGCGAGCGGTAGACACCGGCGGCGCGAATGTCGCCGGCGAGTTGCGCTCCGATGATCGTGCCGCCGCGTAAATAGACCGAACGCAGCGAGGAGCCTGACTCCCAGCGAAGCACCTCGTCGGGCTCGTCAATGGTACCCATGGCGACGATAGGAATCCCCAGGTGTTTGAGGCTGTTCATGGCTTCGGCCCCGTCGTACGTTAGATTGGCGCCGAGTAGGTTGCTCGCCGCGATCTCGCCTTGGTTGACTGCGTTCGGGAAGATGGCGTGCACGAATCGCTCGCCCGTCAGCCAGTCGCGGGCTTCGGCGACGTCACCCGCCGCGAATATCCCCGGCACCGAGGTTTGCAACGTGTCGTCAACGTAAATGCCCCAGTCGGTGACGATCGGCGAATCCTTGAGGAACTCCACGTGCGGCTTGACCCCGGTGGCGGCGACGATCAGATCGGCCTGAAGGAGTTGGCCGTCGTCCAGGCGCACGCTGTTCACGTTGGGCGACCCGACGAAGGCCTTCGCCTCCACGCCGAGGCGAAGTTTGACGCCACGCTCGACTAAACCTCGTTGCGCAACGGCGGCGGTGACGGTATCGAGGGCTCGCGGCATGATCCAGGGACGCCGGCCAATAATGGTCACGTCAACGCCGAGATCGGCGAGCAACAGCGACAGTTCGACGCCGATGAAACCGTTACCGACGATGAGCGCCGAGCGAGCTTCGCCCCGCTTCACCCGACCGATCAGTTCGTCGGCCATACGCATGGACTTGAAATCGAGAATCCCGGGCAGTTCCGCACCCTCCAACGGCGCGTTGAGCTTGCTGCCCGACGCAATGATCAAGCCCTCGTAGGGAATCCGGGTGTCGTCGCGCAGCACGACCTCGTGGTTGTCCACGTCGATCGCGATCACCGCGGCCTCTCGACGCTCGTCGATCCCTCGGCGCTCGGCCACGTCGGTGCCCTTCCAGTAGAGGGTCTCGTCGCGCCCCGTGAGGAAATGATCGGCCATGGCGGCGGGGGAGTACGGCGGGTACGGTTCGGTCGACAGCGCGACGACCGAACCGGTGGGATCGTGGCTGCGCAGCGTCTCGGCGGCGGTGATGCCCGCCGGTCCGGTTCCGATGATCACGGCGCGCATCAGTGGCTCACCACCTTGCGCTCGACGGAAGCGAACACGCTCGGATCTTTGTTCAACAGCACGCTCGAAAGACTTTGCAAAGCCGTGGCGAGGGGCGAGTCATCCAGCAGGTCGCCAATTGACGGTTCGCTCACGAGCACGCACTCGTCAAAAGGGAGCTCGGTGATCGATGAGAACTCGAAGCCGCCGAGGCGCTCAACGCACGACAGGGCGCGCGCGACGTCACCATCGTTTCGGCACTGGTTGACGACCAGGTCGATCGTTTCGATGCCCAGTTCTTTCGCGAGACGGGCAGTCTCCAAGCCGACCTGGACCGAGTTGAACGTCGGCTCCACCACCACGAGGGCCCGGTCGAACCCCCGAGCCAGGGCGCGCCCGAAGTGCTCAACGCCGGCGTGGGTGTCCATGATGACGACTTCGCCCTGGCGCAGGCGCATATTGGCAATGGCCGCCGCGAGCAAGGCGTTCTCGGGACAGAGGCAACCTCCACCGGCGCGTTGCACGCCGCCCATGACCAGGAGACGGACCCCGTCGGGCGCGCTGACTGCGAGGCGGTCAACCACGTCGGACGTGTCGGGATTGAGCCGTAGCATCGCACCCGAGCCCTCGCCGGGCCGAGCGCCCGTCTTTTCTTCGATGTAGTCCGCGCTCGACGCCAGGGGCACCACCCGGGCCATCGCGGCCACGTCGATCCCGAGCGTCGCTCCGAGGTTGCGTTGCTCGTCGGCGTCGATAGCGATGACCTCGGCGCCGAGGCGAGCCATGGACCGCGCGAGCATCGCGGTCAACGTTGATTTGCCGACGCCACCCTTGCCGACCACCACGACTCGAACTCCGCGGTCGAGGTTGACTTCAGACGCTGACTCGTGGGAGCCGCATGTCCCGCACACGTTCTCAACTCCCCACCGTCGCGCCAGCGGCCGCAAACTCGTCGTCACGAATATCCTCCGACGCGATGAACGTAAGGCCCAGTCCCTGGCGCTTCGCCTCGATGTGGCGGCGAATGAGCAGTGCCGCCTTGTACGGGTCAGCCTCGACGGCGAACTTGGCGCCGACCACGTCATCGAGGCCACCGGCCAAGAGGCTGACGACGTTGGCACTGCCGAAGATGGGCGGCTGCACGCCGAGCACCGTGGTGATGCCCGAACCGACGACGTAGGCGCCAATGGCGACCGCCTTCTCCGAGTACCACTCCGGCGCCGCTCCCGCGAGCGGCAGGCTGTCGATATCGACGCCTATGGCGTTGGCGAGGGCCGCGGCCAGTTGCAACACCCGGCTGTTGTCCACGCACGAACCCATGTGCAGAACGGGGGGAATGCCGAGCGACTTGCACACCGCACCCAGTCCCGGTCCGGCCAAATCGGCGGCGGCGGGCATCATCTGGCCGGCCTTGCCGTTGGCCACGGCGGCACAGCCGGTAACGAGGACGAGGATGTCGTTCTCGATCAACTTGCGGGTCAACTCGATGTGCTCGAAGTCCAGGGCCAACTTCGGGTTGTTGCAACCCACGACCGCGACGGCACCGCGAATTGTCCCCGCGACGATAGCGTCGACGAGCGGCTGTGGTGTGCCGCCGAGCGCGCCGAGGATCGCCTCGACCGA
>PLKM01000004.1 GCA_003141095.1 Acidimicrobiaceae bacterium
CACCACTCGTTGGGACTCAACTACTCACAAATTGAGTCTGTAACTACGGCGCCTTGGCAATCCATGGTCAAAAGTCATAACTCCGCTGTGACTTCACCGTTTCCGGTTCATGTTGTCGGCTTGATCAAGCACCGTGTGTGTTGGCGCGGCGAAGGGCATAAGAATAATTTCGAAACATCTTTGACGTCGTGTGCAGCAGCTTCACCGGGTGCTCACCTCGAAGACTTTGCTCTCCAACTCTTCGGGTCAACTCAATGGAAGACCGGAGGGCACTGAGTGCTCACGAGTGGCGGGCGAGTGCCCGAGATTCTTCGTCGGAGAACATTATGAACTCGAACTCGCCAGTGTCATCGACGGGGGCAGTCTCATGGGTGCCGTGGTACTTGTTCTCGTAGCGGTAGATGGCGACGGCGAGTAAGCCGGCACCGATGAATCCGAGGGCTGGGAAGAGTAGAACGAGAATCATTGCCATTGGTGTATTCCTTCGCTCGTTGGGACACTTCAAGAGTGCCTTGCCAAGGTAAGAGTGACTCAAGTTGGCACTAAAAGACCGAGAAGATGTGATGACCGTTCAACCGGCACCTGATGATCAATGGGAACTTGATGTGGGCTGTTGCTTGAATCGTGCCGGGTTTTCGGAAGTCCATTTCATTTCCAAGACGGTGTTGCCGCTCGTCACTCTGGGATTTGAAGGGCTGCGAAATTGTGGGACCTGAAATGAGGCCTGTCGTGCTGCGCAACATGGATCACAAAGACAAATGGACTTCGTTTCGCAAACGTGTCCAAATGCAATCACTTCGTTTTCGTTCAGAAGTACCGCGACCGTTGGGTCCAAGAGCGTGAACGTTCACCTACTTACAGTGGGCCGCCCGGGTCTCGATCCGGCACCTTGGGATTAAAAGAGGGATGCGGATGGTTGGACTGGTCCGGTGAAGTCGGAGTCATCCGAGATTCAAAAAACTTGTCCGGTGGTGTCGGATTGGTCCGTGGGAAATCGCGTGGGATTTTTGAGTGATCGGCGTAATCATGCGTCACGTTGGTTCACCGGCGATTCGCCACGCCAGTATTTTCGAAGGGTCATCCTCCTCGAGTGTGTCCGTCGTGCTGGGTTGGAAGGCAGGCTCAGGCGCGACGAGCGAGTATGGATACCCCTTCACCCGAGAGATCTTGATGGGATCCCTTGCGTCCCGTCATGGCGAGAACCAGTGACTGTAGTGGGCCCGACGCCGGAGGGCCTGAACCGTGCACCCAATCGACATCAGTCGCGCGCAACTGCAGCCCCGAGATTCTTCGCTTCGATCCAATGAGGAGGTTCGAGTTCTTCCAACTGTCAGCGACCGCCACGAGGGCAGCTTCTGGTGATTGATGCACGAGCCCGAGAGGCCGACGGATATCGTCACCATGCACCACGATCTCACCCAACATTGCCATGACCGGCGCGGGCGGGTGGTTGGTCGTCGTCGTTCTTGCCCTAAGACGTCTAATTAGTTCCTCGGGGCTGACCCTTGCCAGGCGCGCGGCGCCACGTTGCGTGAAGACGTCGAACTTGAATCCCGCTGAAATCAGCTCCCTGTAGAAATTGAGAGGAGTCTGCTCGGCGGCCGCCACGACGTGACCGACGGTCTCGTGGACCGACCAGCCTTCGCACCATGATGGCGCACCCCATTGCTCGACAGAGAGCGAGTCCAGGGTATCGGCCAATTGGGCTCGCTCGGAATGGATGTACTTCCAGATCTCTTGGGACTTCATGCCAATCCTCTTTCTGCTAGCTCATGGACGGTCACGGGCCGAGGTTCACGCTGTCGGGTCCGGGGTCAACACCATCGACGACCTTTTCGAGTCGACCAAGGTAGTAGTTCCATCCGTTGACGTGGTCGGTAGTTGCGTCGTCAGGAAGTCCACGGTGAGTCAGACGCAGCAGCGTGTGCTCGCCGTCAGGGGTCAACGTGATCTCAACCTCGGTGGAGCCCGCGGGAATCGGATGACCGGGAAGGTCCCACCCGAACGTGAAGACGACCTTCTGGTCGGGGACAACCTCGATGAACTCTCCAGCGCTCGGATTAACGCCGCCGCAAAGAACCCGGAACTCACCGCCGGGAACCGCATTCAAGGAGGCCTCGGTCCCCATCCACTGCACGAGCCTGTCAGGATCAACGAGGTAAGGAAAGATTGTTGCGGGTGACGCCTTGATGGTCAACTCCCTGACGACTTCGGTGCTCATTCGGGCCCTTTCAATTGCTCATGCGACTCCGCGAGATCGCGAAGCTTCTCGAGACTATTGCTCCAGAACGAGTCGATGAACGCCTTGAGTTTCGCAATCTCTCCCTGGTTCACCGAGTAGAGGCGTCGAGTTCCGTCTCGCCGTTCATTCACCAGCCCCCTTCGGCGAAGGACGCCAAGGTGCTGCGAAATGGCCGAGCGGGTGACGTCGGGAAAGTGGTTCGCAATCTCGGTCGCGGGCATTTCAGTCGACCAGACGAGACGGATGATTTCGCATCGCCTCGGCTCGCCGAGGGTCTTCAGCATCGTGTCCATTGCTTATATGTTAGCAGTTCCTTACGTAAGCAATAACTAATATAACAGGAGGAGGGCGAGAACGGATGGAACCGAGGTTCCAGTTCCTCATCGACTGCTCGTAGAGGAGAGTTGCAAGATGCCATATGACTTCGAAGTTGCGGACATCATTCCCGCCTCGTGCGAGGAGGTCTTTCGGGCGTGGATTTCGAGCGACACTCATGCGGCGATGACGGGTGGAGAAGCGGTCATCGATCCAAGGGTCGGCGGAAAGTTCACTGCTTGGGACGGATACATTTCGGGAACGACCATCGAACTAGAGCCTTTCTCGCGAATCGTTCAGTCGTGGCGCACTTCAGAGTTCGAAGAGGGCAACGATGACTCGCAGATCGAGGTCACGTTGACCTCCAATGACGGGGGAACACTCCTCACGATTCGTCACACCTCAGTTCCCGACGACCAGCGCGGTTACGAGAACGGGGGATGGCTCGAGAACTACTTCGTTCCGATGCGCAAGTACTTCGCTTCAGAGTAGAAGTGGCGAATGAGCGAAAGGCCCGGAATCTGTGAAGTGGACCCCGGAAACTGGACACCGACTTAAGGTTGAGCACTGACGCATCCTGGAGGTGCTCGTGACAACCAGAAGGAACAAGTTCAAGCCCGATTTTAAGGCGAAGGTGGCGCTCGAAGCTTTGAAGGGCGACAAGTCAACGGCCGAGCTAGCCCAGATCTTTGGCGTGCACCCCGCACAGATCTCGGCGTGGAAGAAGCAACTGCTCGAGTCGGCCGGCAGCGTCTTCGAGGGCAAGCGGCCCGCCAAGTCCGACGCGGTCGACATCGACGAGCTCTACAAGAAGATCGGAAAGCTTGAGATGGAGCGTGATTTTTTAGCGACACGGCCCGGGGTCAGTGGTCTCCTGAACAGAGACGACAGATGATCGATTCCGACCTCGTGTTGCCCGTCACGGACCAGTGCCGGCTCCTTTCTCTGGCGCGCTCGACCTACTACTACGAGGGCGCCAGCGAGACCCCCGAGAACCTGGCGTTGATGGAGATCATCGACCGGCTCTACCTGGCCCACCCCGAGAACGGTTCACGCATGATGGTGAAGGTCTTGAAGCGCACGGGCCACGTGGTCAACCGCAAGCGGGTCCAGCGCCTGATGGCCCTCATGGGCATTCGCTCGCTCGCGCCCCAGAAGAAGACCACGATCCCTCACCCCGACCACTACAAATACCCCTACCTGTTGCGCGGGCTCAGTATCAACCGGCCGAACCATGTGTGGTGCGCCGACATCACCTACGTCCCGTTCAAGAAAGGTTTCCTTTACCTGGTCGCGGTGATGGACTGGCACTCGCGCAAGGTGCTCTCGTGGCGTCTGTCCAACACCATGACGGTCGACTTCTGCGTGGCCGCGCTCGACGAGGCCCTCGCCCTCTACGGCACGCCGGAGATCTTCAACACGGATCAAGGATCTCAGTTCACCGCGAACCCGTTCATCCAGGTGCTGCTCGACGCCAAGGTCGCCATCTCGATGGACGGTGTCGGAAGAGCGATCGACAACGTGTTCATCGAGCGACTGTGGCGGACGATCAAATACGACCATATCTACCTGAACCCCGCCGAGAGCGGCAACGCCCTGCGCAACGGGCTCGAGACGTTCATCGATTACTACAACGAGGACCGGCCGCACAGCGCACTCGACGACGCAACGCCCGACGAGGTCTACTATCGATCAAGGCTTCAACAGCGAGCCGCCTAACTCGCTGCAACCAACCCGCTCAACTCTTAAGACGGTCAACAGGCTGTCCAAGGATTGGGGTCCACTTCA
>PLKM01000036.1 GCA_003141095.1 Acidimicrobiaceae bacterium
CCAGGAACGCCGCCTCGCAGTAGCGCAAGTACATCTCCCACAGGCGCTTGAACCGCTCGTCGAAACCCAGTGAACCCATTTCGTGGAATCTCTCGTCGACGTTCTGGCCCCAGAGACGAAGCGTCTTGGCGTAGTGAAGCCCTATGTCGTCGAGGTCGACGAGCATGAGGTCGGTAACGTTCGCGACCGAGTTCATGATCGCGATGACGCTCGGCAGGCATCCCCCGGGAAAGATCAGATCGCGGATGAAGTCCTTGTGCACCTTCGCGCGCTCGAAGCTCTGGTCGGCGATGGTGATCGCCTGGAGAGCCATGCGGCCCGTGCTCGTCAGCAGCGACGAGCACTTCTTGAAGAACTCGTCGTAGTTGCGCCAGCTCACCGCTTCGATCATCTCGACCGAGACCAGCGCGTCGTAGGTGCCGGAAAGGTCCCTGTAGTGGTCGCCGAGCACGGTGACGAGGTGGTCAAGCCCCGCCTCATTGACCCGCCGCTGCGCTTCCTCGCGCTGGTTCTGCGAGATGGTGGTCGTGGTGACCCGCGCGCCGTATCGACTAGCAGCGTGCATCGCGAACCCTCCCCAACCGGTACCGATCTCGAGCACGTGGTCGCCGGGGCCCAGTTTGAGCTTGCGACAGAGCCGATCGAACTTCTCCACCTGCGCGTCGTGCAGCGACGTGGACTCATCTTTGAAGATGGCGCACGAGTACGCCATGGTTTCGTCGAGCATGAGCGCGAAGAACTCGTTCGACAGGTCGTAGTGCGCGTGGATGTTCTGGCGGTCCGTGACCGTCGAGGACTTCCTGTGAGCGAGCACCGTCGTGAGACGCCTTCCCGGGGGTGCGAACGACCAGAAGAGACGCCGGCGACGGGTGCGTCGGTCCTGGCGCTGGCGCCGCGGCTGCGTGGCTCGAAAGAGGAACCGCACGAGCGACGTCATGTCCTTCGAGTCCCACTGCCCCTTCACGTAGCTGCGACCCATCCCGCGCGATCCGCCGTAGACGAGGGCCGCGTACGCGCCGCGTTCCTTCACCGTGATGTCGGCCACGAGATCGCCGCAGCCGAACGTCTTGTCGGCGTGGTGGCTCCCCCACTGCTCGTGCACGTGCAGCGTGCCGATGCCGTCGATGCTCCTCCTGCCCACCACACGAAAGAAGATCCGCCGGGCGAGGCGCGCGAAGCGCTGGTGACGCAGCACGAGCACGTCGTTGGACGCAATGGTCTCGTTGGTGGATTCTGGCATCGTCGGCGCCTTTCAATGCGCATAGTGGATGTGCAACGTATTTAACTCGCTTTGCGAGCAGGCGTGTCGCGGTGGCGATAATTCGCCACGCCCATGGCCGTGGTCACAAGAATCGCTGGTCGGGACCGTCTTCGGGGTTAGAGGTAGTAACCCGAGTGAATGTAGATGCAGGGCACGCCTTCACTGACGTACATCGCGTGATTCTTCGGGTCGTCATCGAGCGCCAGCTGAATGGAGAACCCGTGATCGATGAGGTCGCGCAGCGCGCCCCGTTTGAACTGGTCGACCCCCGAGTAGTCCCCGTACTCGCGCATGATCAGCAGATCCCAGCGCAGTCCGTAACGCTCGAGCCAGGCCAGCGTCGGCGCCTGGACCCGGCGGGGCCGTCCCGTCAAGAGCACGATGGACAGCGTGTCGTCGAGCAGTTCGAGCAGTCGTTCGATCTCTTCGATGATATGGTCGTCGCCGCAAGCGTCGAAGAAACTCTTCCAGTCACCCCAGTCGAGGTAGTGCTGGCGACCCGCGGCGTCAGCCAGGACCCCATCGATATCGAAAATGACCGCGCGGCCGGGCTCGTGCGACTCATCGCGCCAGTGCCAGTTCTCTCGTACGTAGTCAGTTGTCATCAGTAGATCTTCCCACCGGGGTGATGTCTGCGAGACTAGACCCCGTGGGAGCGACAGAACGACTAACGCTACCGATTCCGTACGGGCACCACGTCTACGTGGTGAGTGACCTCTCACTCTCGCCATCGACCAACGCGGCGAGCCGTCCGGTTCGCGAGTTCGTCGACCTCTTGGGCGACATTGACGACGCGGCCGTCGTGGTGGTCGCGGGCAACCTTTTCTACCCCGATGCCACACCCGACCTCGCCGGTTTCGTCGACGCCACCTTCCGGTCGCTGGCGTCGGTCGCCGAGGCGATCGCTTCCTTCTGCGCGAAGGACAGCCACCGGTTCGTCGTGCTGCCCGGATACGACGACCACGAACTCGCCGGCGACGACCACGCGCAGGCCAGACTCCACGCGCTCGGCATCACGCTCGCCAGTGACATCATCCTGCAGGTCGCCACCGCCGACGGAGTTCGCGACCTGGGCGTGGCAGCTGGAACGTGCAGCGTCGACGTGACGCGTGCCGACGCCGGCGATCGGGCCGACGCCGACCGGCTCGAGGACCCGCCCTCGCTCTCGAGGTTCGTCTCGTCGAGGGTCCTGTACCGCCGTCTCGGTGCATGGGTGTGGCTCCCGGTGCTCGCGATGTTCGGCTTCGACATCTTCAACTCGGTGACCAAGGTGATCAGCCACTTCACGCACCACCACTACCGCGTGCACGCGCCGCATACCCAGAGTTTCTGGGGCAATCTCACGGTGAATATCCTCATCATCGTGCTCTTCGAAGCCCTGGTGGTGGGCTTCGCCGGTCTCATCGTGCGCCGACGCTTTGACCGCGCGTCGAGGATGAGCGAAGCGCCCACCCTCTCCGAGCCGCTCTCGCACACCACCGTCAGAGACGTTGACGCCCTCGAGATGGCCCGACGCATCGCCGAGCGCGGCGGAGCCGGCGCGATCATCGGCGGCGCGCCGCGCCCGGCGCTGGCGTTCCTCGATCGCGGCGTCTGCGCGGCGCCCGGACCGTCGCGCACCGTCCTCGTCGAGCACCGCGGTCGCCTCGGGCTGCCGCCCGTGTTCAGTTCGGTCGAGCGTTTGGGCATAGTGGAGGTGGAGGCCGCGAGCGCCGTGCAGATTCGCCTCTACGCCGGCGAAACGCCGCTGCGTCGCGGCACCCTGCTCGAGCGGATCGTAGCGGGACAACCCGTCCAGCCGCCACCTTCGCTCGTCACCACGACGGTCGCTTCGTGGCCATCGGGCAATCCATTCCCGGTCACCGTCGAGCGGCTCGCCGCGCAGCGACACCAACGCGCGATCCGACGCTGGGCCGGGGGCCTGTTGTTCCTGGACGGACTGCTCAACGTCGCCGTGAGCGCGTCGCCACCGCTGCGCGGCCGCCTCCACCTCGTGCTCTCGGTATTGCCGCTCGGCGTGGCCCAGTCCGCCGCCGCGATAACCGCCGTCGCGGGCATTGGGATGATCATGATGGCGAGGGGCGTTCGCCGCGGCCAGCGCCGGGCCTGGTTCTTGGCGGTCGGCGCGTTGGCGTTCACCGTCGTGACCCACCTGGCCCGAGGTGGCGGGATCGCATCATCACTGGTAGCAGCGGTGATCCTGGTGCTGCTGGTGGTGGAGCGCCGATACTTCCAAGCCACCACCGACCGCTCGAGCCTGACCACGGCGCTGCCCCGGCTCGGCCTCATCGCGG
The DNA here is from genome assembly GCA_003141095.1 of Acidimicrobiaceae bacterium. GTDB lineage: Bacteria > Actinomycetota > Acidimicrobiia > Acidimicrobiales > RAAP-2 > RAAP-2. Next base: position 3,556 of record PLKM01000036.1, read on the forward strand.
GCCTCACGGTCGTGGCCGCCACCATCGGCATCGAAGCGTCCGCGCGCCATCAGCTGCCGGCCCTCGGCGTGGTGCTGATCGCCTGCGCCGAGCGCCTCGTTGGCCAGTACAACATCTCGCTGCCCGACGGCGTTGACGACTTCATCGATCCGACGCTGATGACGATCGGCGTGTCGCTCATCGTCTCGTTGTTCTATCTGCTCACCCGTCCGGTCGTCGACCGGCGCCTTTCGCAGAAGGGAACCAGCGCCGAGCGCCGGTTCGCCGAGCTGCGCGCCAGGGAGATCGTGCGACGTCACGGGAGGGGTACGCTCGACTACTTCGCCCTGCGCGACGACAAACAGTTCTACTTCTTTCGAGACTCGCTCGTCGCCTACGCCGTCTACGGCGGCGTGGCCCTGATCTCGCCCGACCCCATTGGTCCCGAGGCTGAGCGCAGTGAGGTCTTCAGCGCCTTTCGCTCCTACGGCGAGGCGCGGGGCTGGACGATCGGCGTCATGGCCGCGAGCGAGGAGTGGCTCTCGATCTACCACGCCGCGGGCATGCACTACCTCTATCTGGGCGACGAGGCCATCGTTGACTGTCAGCGGTTCTCGTTGGAAGGCGGCAAGATGAAGGGCCTTCGCCAGGCCTGTACCCGCCTCAGTCGCCACGGCTACACCGTCGAATTCATGGACCCCGCGAGCATCGACCCGGGCGAGATCATCGACATCCTCGAACTGATCACCATGCTGCGGCGAGGCGAGGGCGAACGTGGCTTCTCCATGATGCTCGGCCGGCTCTTCAACCCGAAGGACAAGGGGCTGTTGCTCACCGTCGTCAACGGACCCGACGGCAAGCCCGCCGCGGTGTGCCAGTTCGTGCCCTCGCCCGCCATCAACGGGTACTCGCTCGACCTCATGCGCCGAGACCCCGGCGACCACCCCAACGGGCTGATCGATTACGCGCTCTGCTCGACGATCGCCCACCTCGCCCAAGAGGGCGCGCGCGGCCTGAGCCTCAACTTCGCCGCCTTTCGCTCGGTGCTCGAAAGCGAACGCGGCGACGGAACACTGACGCGCGTCGAGCGCTGGGCCCTCAAGCGCCTGTCGGGGATCTTGCCCATCGAATCGCTGTGGACGTTCAACGCGAAGTACCACCCCTCATGGCTGCCGCGCTACCTGGTCTATCCCGCCGCCGAGAGCTTCGTGCCCGTGGTCGCGGCGGTGCTGCGCGCGGAGTCGATCACCGAGTTGCCGGTGCTCGGGCGCTTCCTCGCCAACGACCCCTCGAATCGTCCGGGCACGGTGGTCCCCGACGAGGTCCTCGAAGCGGCAAAAATAGTCGGGAAGTGACGCTGCGCGAGGGGGCAGTGAACGCGCCACGATGCCCTCATCGGTCGGGCTCAGAGGCGCCAAGTGGCGGCGACGGCAACGAGGACTTCAAAGACCGGGGTGGTGTAAAGATAAGAGGGGCATCCACCTCACTGCCACTGCCCTTCTGGGGACCCGCTTAGATCATCGTTAGCGCTGATCCCAGGCGACGAGCATATTGTCCACCGCGCCACCGCCGGGCTCTCGGTCGCGGCCACGTCGCCTGACCAACACCGAGCCGAGCACGCCCTGACGTGATTTGATGCCTGTTCCGTAGTGGACTGTGGTCGCTCGGGTTCGCCGTGAACTGTGGAAGTCACGCGTTGATACCGGACCGTCAGCAAGAATGGCGATGTACCCAAGTGATGACACGCAGGAAGTGGGTTACGAGATGACGATAACCGCCGAGGCCGGTCAATCTGCAAACGAGACCCCAGGGATGAACAAAACTCGCCGCGCCCTACGCACAGTTCTCGTGGTGGTCGTCGCAGTCATCTTCCTGGCTGCCTACTGGGCGTACAGCTACAGTCCGCTGGTCCAGAACTTCAACAACTTCTCCTCTGGTGAGTATGGCTCGTACGTCGCTAATGCTGATGGTGTCGAAGCCCACTACACGATCACTGATGGTGGGCAGAGTTCGCCAATGGGTACCCAGACCTGGGTCGAACCCACTGGCAAGTTCTTCGTCCAGACCGAGACCGAGATCACCAACAGTGGGTCGCACGCGGTGCGCATTGATCACGTGGGCCAGCCGAGCTTCGGATACCAGACCAGTGGTTATCAGGTCTCATTCTACCGCAACGTGAAATTCCCATACGAGGCCGGTGCTGCTTTCCACCCCTTCGTACTGGCCGCACACTCACAACGAATGGTTGTCGTCAGCTACTCACAGCGGTGTGCTACAGGTGCGCCGACCGAAATGGTCATCGACGCCGGCGCGATCTTCTCGGGTCCTTCGAGTCTTCCGGTGACCTACTCGTTCTTGGGGTTCGCGCACACGGTCGATGTCCCGGTGGCGCCGACCGCGTTCCAGGCTCCTCGTAGCTGTTAGCCACTGCTGACTGACGGACCATCGGCTTGGGCGGTAGCCCTGGTTACGCCTGCCGAGTGGCAGTGACATGGATACCCCAAAGATAAAGCTGCGCACCCGGTGCGACGGTATCGAACGCCACGGGATCGGGCGACCCACGATTCGCTCCAAGCGGAGATTTCTCGGAGCTCCCTCAAGTCGGGAGCAGCGCTGAAGGGTACGCGACGACCTTTCGCGCAGGCTACGACTTCACCGTGCGACCACCCGGCTCGACGTTAGAGACGACGGGCGATGGCCTTCGCGAAACGGCTCGGTGCCTCGTCGTTGAAGGAGAGGAAGAGCGAGGGCTCCACCAGCTCGAGCTCCATGAGCGCCCAGTCGTCGGGCGTGTGCACCAGATCCACGCGCGCGTAGAGCAGTGGCCCGAAGTTGAGCCCGTCGAGGATGTCCTTCGCGAACGAGACCGCCTCGGGCTCACCGTGGGCGACCGACATCTGCTCCCATCGGTAGAGGGCGTTGCGGTCGAGCTCTTCGACGTTCAACATCGCGCCCTTGGTCATCGCGTGGGAGAACTTGCCGTCGATGAAGATCAGCGCACGCTCGCCCATCTCGTCGACCGAGGAGACGTACGGCTGGATGATGACGTCGCGGCCCATATCGTGCAGGCGGCGCACGTGGTGTTGCGCGTCTTCGGTCTCGTAGGCCTTGTAGCGGGCCGCGTCCCTCGAGCCCGCACCCACCGAGGGCTTCACGACGAAGTCGCCGTCGGGGAACTCGGGGTTCACGCCGACGTCGGCGAAGAACGAGGAGACCACCCGGTGCCCGCGCGTCGCGATATCGCCCAGATAGTGCTTGTCGAGCGAGTAGCGCACGACCTCGTAGGGATTGAGCAGACGCGGGACGCCCTTCGCCCACTCGAGGAAGCTGAGGTGCTTGGTGGCGTAGTCCCAGGTGGAGCGGATGACTGTCAGATCGAACTCGTCCCACTTGACCGTCGGGTCGTCCCAGACCGCCAGTTCGGCCTCGAGCCCCTCGGCCTTCATGGCGCTGAGCAGCAACGGTGTGTCCGGATCGACGTTCTCACCCGCGCAGGTGGCTATCGCGATGTGGCTCATGGAGTGAACAGTACCGTCGCGTGCTGCGCCAGCGCCGCGAGCGGTCCGGGCCAGACGCCGAAGACCAGCGTCATCGCGACACCGAGGCCAATGACGAGGCCGGTGGCGGGTGGTACCACGATCCGCGTCGCCTCCACCGAGTCCTCGGCGTAGAGCGCCATGGTCCATCGCAGGTAGAAGAAGGCGGCGATCGCGGCGCTCAGAAGCGCGATCAGCGCAAGCGCGCCACCGCCGGCGTCGAGCGCCGAGGCGAGCACCGCGAACTTGGCGTAGAAGCCGGTCGTGAGCGGCGCGCCGAGCTGGGAGAGCAGCAGGACCGCGAGCGACGCGCCGAGCCAGGGCTGGCGCCGCGCGAGACCGCGGTAGCTCTCGATGGAGTGGTTCTCGTCGCCGAGTCCGCCCACCAGGGTCACAATCGCGAAGGTGGCGACCACCGTGGGCGCGTAGGTCATGATGTAGAACAGCGTGCCGGCGATACCGCGCACGGTGCCCGCCCAGACGCCGATCAGGATGAACCCGGCGTGGTTGATCGACGAGTACGCGAGCATGCGCTTGGCGTTTCGCTGGACGAGGGCGAGGCTCGCGCCGACGACCGTGGTGAGGACGATGAGCACCCACAGGATCGGACGCCAGGTGTCGAGCTGGGAGCCGAGCGCCGAGATCAGCACGCGCACCAGCGCGGCGAACGCGCCGACCTTCACGACCGACGCCATGAAGCCCGTCACGGGCGTGGGCGCGCCCTCGTAGACATCGGGCGACCAGAGGTGGAACGGCACCGCCGCCACCTTGAATGCGAAGCCCACGAGCAGCAGGGCGCCACCGGCGTAGAGCAGCCCCGGGCGAAGCAGCACGTTCGATCCGAGGAAGTACGAGATCGACGTGAGGTTCGTCGAGCCGGTCGCGCCGTAGACGAGCGCCGCGCCGTAGATGAAGATCGCCGACGCGAAGCTGCCGAGCAGGAAGTACTTGAGCGCCGCTTCCGAGGACGTCGCGCGATGACGGTCGAAGGCCACCAGCACGTAGAGCCCGATCGAGAGCATCTCGAGACCGAGGAAGATGACGATGAGGTCGTTCGCCTGGGTCATCAGCACCGCGCCGGCCGTGGAGGCGAGGGCCAGGATCTGGTACTCGACGCCGGCGATGCGCTCGCGCACCGCCCAGTCGTGCGCGACCAGCGTCGCCATCAAGAGACTGACGGCGATGACGGCGGTCGCCACGACGGAGAAGCCGTCGAGCACGATGGCGTGGGCGACCGTCGTCGTCGCACCCACCTGATCAATGCATCGCCACTGGAAGTACGTGACGACGATCACCGCCGCCGACGCCACCACGGTCACCAACGTCGCCACCTTCTGGGTGACCTTGGTGCGTACGAGGGCGGTCGCGAAGAGCAGTCCGAGGGCGGCCGCGAAGAGGATGATGACCGGCGCGATGGCCAGGTAGTGGATGTGGGGGATGACTAGCTTCACTTCGTGACTCCGCTCGGAGCGACGTGCTCGATCAGCTGCTGCACCGAGGGCGAGATCCGGTCAAGCACGGGCTTGGGGAACACGCCGAGGACGACGATCAGCACGACGACGGGCACGAGGACCCAACGCTCCTTCGTGGTGACGTCGCTCATGGTGGCGTTGGCACCCACCGCCTTACCCTGGAAGACCCGCTGGTAGGCCCAGAGCAGGTACACCGCCGCGGCGACGACACCGAACGCTCCGACCACGCCCCACCAGGTGTGCGCGGCGAACGTGCCAATGAGGATCAGGTACTCGCTGATGAAGCCCGAGAGGCCCGGGAGGCCGATCGACGCGAGCATGACGACCATGAAGATCCCCGCCATCACCGGCGCGGGGCCCTGGAGACCGTTGAAGTCACGGATCTGGATGCTGCCCCGGCGACTCTCGATGAAGCCAATGATGAGGAAGAACCCGATCGTGATGACACCGTGGTTGAACATCAGCAGCACGGCACCGACCATGGCGATCTTCGAACCCGCCATGATCCCGAGGGTGATGAAGCCCATCTGGGCGAGCGACGAGTACGCCACGAACCGCTTGAGGTCGAGCGCCACGCAGGCGAGGACCGATCCGTAGAGAATCCCGATGACCGCGAGCGTCATCACGACCGGACGCATGTCCGGCAGCGCCAGTGGGAAGAGCCCGACGGCGAAGCGCAAGAGCCCGTACGAGCCGAGCTTGGCGAGCAGCGCGGAAAGCTCGATCGAACCGGCGGTGGGCGCCTCGGCGTAGGTGATCGGCGACCACGTGTGTAGCGGCCAGATCGGCGCCTTCGCCGCGAAGGCGATGGCGAAAGCAATGAAGAGCCAGATCGCCGTCGAGTGGTTCATCGACGTCGACGAAAGGGCCCCGTAGGCGAAGTTGAGCGCGCCGCCGGTCTGGTGCTGGTGCAGGAAGCCCAGGTACAAGATGCCGATCAGCAGGAACGCCGACGCGGTGAAGGTGTAAATGAAGAACTTGAGGGCGGCCTTGCCCCGCTCGGCCCCGCCCCACTGCGAAATGATGAAGTAGCAGGGCACCAGGGTGAGTTCGAAGAAGATGAAGAACTCGAGCAGGTCGTGGGCGATGAAGCTGCCCATCGTCATGCTCGTCAGGATCAGCAGCCACGAGACGAAAGCGGGCTCACGGCGACGGTCGCGCGCGCCGATCAGCGCGAGCAGCACCACGAGCGCGGTCAGCACCACCAGCAGGAGCGAGATGCCGTCGAGCGCCACGTCGTACGCCAGGCCGAAGGGAGCGGCGAGGACGTGGCGCGACGCGAAGTCGAAGGTCTGAGACCCCGCGATATGACCGTTGTAGAGCACCGAGACGATGAGTGCCAGCGCCATCTCGACGCTGGCCGTGGCGACGGCGACGGCGTAGGAGCGGCCCTCCTTGTTGCGAACGAGCGCCGCGAGCAGCGAGCCCACCAGGGGCACGACCAGCAGCGCGGTTAACCAAAGGGACGAATGCATGTCTAACCAACCCTCGCCACGAGGTACACGACGATGACCGCGACACCGAGCGCGGTGGCGAGCGCGTAGTGACGAACGAAGCCGGACTGGATCTTGCGCACGCCCTCGGCGCTGTGGCTCACGCCCACCGCGAGGCCCATCACGCCGCCGTCAATGACCTTGTCCTCGATGACCGCGTCGCTGAACACCGCGACCCTTTCGAGCGGACGGCCAATGGTCGCGTCGTAGAAGTCATCCCAGTGCCACACGTGCTCGAAGAACGACGACTCGAAGCGGGGCGACTCGGAGATCCCGCGCCAGATAGTGAACGCGGCGAAGAGCCCGATCACGGCAGCGCAGACGTCGACCGCGGCGAGGCCCCACTGCGCGAGCGTCGTGGCGGCGACCGTCGGGGCGACGTAACCGAACGTGGGAGCGAGGAAGCCCGCCAGCGAGTCGTGATGGATCCAGGGCAGGTCCAGCACTCCGCCGAGCACCGATAGCACCGCGAGCACCACCAGCGGTGTCGTCATCACCCACGGTGACTCGTGGGGATCGTGGCCGTGGGTCTCTTCGCGGAACCGTTCGGTGCCGCGGAACGTCAGGATGAAGAGTCGGCTCATGTAGTACGCCGTGAGGATCGCCGTCAGCACCGCGAGGATCCAGAGGATCTTGTTGTGCGCGAAGACGTTCGTGAGTACGTCACCCTTGGACCAGAATCCGGCGAACGGCGGGATACCCGATATGGCGAGCCAACCTATGAGAAAGGTGGGGAACGTGAGCGGCAGATACTTCTGCAGACCACCCATCTTTCGCATGTCCTGCTCGCCGTTCAGCGAGTGGATGACTGAGCCCGAACCGAGGAAGAGCAAGGCCTTGAAGAAGGCGTGGCACACCATCAAGAAGATGGCGGCGGAGTAGGCGCCAACGCCGACGGCGAGCACCATGTAGCCGATCTGGGAGACCGTGGAGAAGGCCAGCACCTTCTTGATGTCCTTCTGGGACGTGGCGATGGTCGCCGCGACAAAGGCCGTGACGCCGCCGATGACCGCGATCGTCATCCGCCCCGACGAGGAGAGGGCCAGCACGGGCGACATGCGAACGAGCAGGTAGACGCCCGCGGTGACCATGGTCGCGGCGTGGATCAGCGCCGACACCGGGGTGGGGCCCTCCATCGCGTCCGGGAGCCAGTTGAACAGGGGAATCTGCGCGCTCTTACCGGTAGCGGCGAGCAGCAGTGCGAGGACCGTCAACGTGGCGATGGTCGGCGACAGCGTGCCGGCCCTGTGGAAGATGCTGAGGTAGGTCAGCGTATGGGTGTGGGAGAACAGCAGGAACATCGCGAGCAGCAGGCCAACGTCGCCAACGCGGTTGTAGAGGAAGGCCTTCTTGCCCGCGGTGGCGGCGGAGTCGCGGTCGAAGTAGAAGCTCACGAGCCAGTACGAACAGACCCCGACCCCCTCCCAGCCCACAAAGGTGAGCACGAGGTTGTTCGCGAGCACCAGCGTGAGCATCGAGAACACGAAGAGGTTCAGGTACAAGAAGAACTTGCGGTAGTCCCTCTCGCCGTGCATGTAGCCAATCGAGTAGAGGTGGATCAGCGTGGAGATGCCGGTGACGAAGAGGCACATGGTGATCGAGAGCGGGTCGACGAGCAACGCGGCGGGCACGTGCAGGGTGCCGACGCTGATCCACGTGAAGAGCTGGACCGTGACCTCACGCGTGTGCTGGTGCAGCAGGAGCACGAACGAGATCACCGAGGCGACGAAGCTAAGTCCCACGACGCCCGTCGCCACGTAACCAACCTGGGACTCGTTCATGCTGCGCCCGTTGAGCAGTACGGCGAGGTACCCCACCAGGGGCAGCAGCAGGATCAGTGTTGCGAAATGTGCCATCTCAGCCCTTCAGCTCCGAAAGCTCATCGACCGAGGTCGACGAGCGGCGTCGAAAGATCGACACCACGATGCCGAGCCCCACGGTGACCTCAGCGGCGGCGACCACCATCACGAAAAAGACGCTGGCCTGTCCCCCGATGTCGCTGAGCGTGCGAGAGAAAGTCACGAACGTGAGGTTGACGGCGTTGAGCATCAGCTCGACGCACATGAACATGATCAGCGCGCTGCGCCGGGTCAGGAGACCGAAGGACCCGACGCCGAAGAGCACTGCGGCCAGGATCAGATACCACGCGGCGGGTACGTTCATGCCTCGACCTCGACTTCTTCACTCTGCAGCGCTCGCTCGCGCCGGGCCAGGAGCACGGCGCCGACGACCGCGATGACCAGCAGGACGGCGGTCGCTTCGAACGCGAAGAGGTACGTCGTGAAGACCGCGGTACCCAGTTGCTTCACGTTGTCCTGACCGCTCGCCAGGGCCACGCCCTTCGTGGAGACCGACATCGCACCGGTCACCCAGTGCGAGCGGGCCATCAGGGTGATGAGACCGCCCACCGTGACGACGACGCCCACGGCCGCGAACGCGCGCTGACCAACGAGGGGCTCGACGTGGACGTGTTCCTTGCGGTCGACGCCGAGGAACATGATGACGAACAAGAAGAGCACGACGATCGCGCCGGCGTAGACAATGATCTCAACGGCCGCGAGAAAGTCCGCTCCCTGAGCCACGAACGCCACCGCGACGCCGAAGAGCGTCATGATCAGGCTCAACGCGCTGTGCACGGGATTCTTCAGGGTGATCACGCCCACCGCGCCGACCAGGATCAGCAGGGCCGCGGTTACGAACACGAGGATGCTCGCCAGGGCGTACGTGGCGCCGATCATCACTTCTCTCCTCGTTGACGCCGTGGAAGTTTCTCGCGCGCGTTCTTCATCAATCCTTGCAGACCCCGCTGGTCGAGCGGCACGTCGACGGGGTTGAGGTGGCGGGCGAAGACGTTGCGAATCTGCTTCGAGCCCGTCGCGTCGTCGTCGCGGTTCTGCGACTGACCCGCTTCGGGCGCTCGCACGCCGACGCCGAGGTCGGCGGTCCACTGCACGACGCCCTCGAACGAGGCGTCGCCGGCGGGCGACGTGGCGCGCATCCAGCCACCGGTCATCTCGGCCTCGCCGTCGCGCCAGTCCTCCCACGGCAGACGCTGGGGGAAGCCCTGGTCGTCCACGACCAACTCGGCCTTCGTGTAGATCGCGTCGGCGCGGTTGGTGAAGGAGAACTCGAACATCTTGGATTCGGTGATGGCCTGGGTTGGGCACGCCTCCACGCAGAGGTCGCAGTGGATGCAGCGCAGGTAGTTGATCTCGTAGACGTAGCCGTAACGCTCGCCGGGGCTCACGGGGTGATCGGGCGGGTTGTCGAGGCCTCGGACGTAGATGCAGTTCACCGGGCAGACGCCGGCGCACAGCTCGCAGCCGATGCACTTCTCCATTCCGTCCTCGTAGCGGTTGAGCACGTGACGACCGTGCTGGCGCGGCTGCTTCGGGCGCTTCACCTTGGGGTAGCTGTTCGTGACCCTCGGGCGAACGATGTGCTTGAGGGTGAGTTTGAAGCCACCAAAGAAGTCGAACGGCTGGGCCATCAGCTCTCTCCGTCCGTGAACTTGCGAATCGTGCGACCCGGGATCGGTCGTTCACCGACCACCGGCAGCACCGCTTCGCTGCCGACTTCGCGCGACTGACCGAGCGTGAAGGCCCTGGTGAGCAGGGTCCACGCCATGAACACCGCGGCCGCCATCAAGAACCCCCACGCCGGGGCGATCAGGAAGCCGGCGACGACGAGCATCCACCCCAGGCTGAGCGGGATGAGGCGCTTCCATCCCAGGTCCATGAGCTGGTCGTAGCGAAAGCGCGGCAGCGCTGCGCGGAACCACACGTACGCGAAGGCGAAACCGGTCGTCTTCAGTACGAACCAGATGATCGGGAAGACCCATTTCAGGTGGGCGACGTTGGGGATCCATCCGGCGGGGCCACCGAGGAAGAGGGTCACGATGATCGCCGACATGGTGATCGTGTTCATGAACTCGGCGAGGAAGAACACCGCGAATCGGAACGACGAGTACTCGGTGTGGAACCCGCCGACGAGCTCGCTCTCGGCCTCGACGACGTCGAAGGGTGGTCGGTTGAGCTCGGCGGTGATCGCGATGAGAAAGACCACGAAGGGAATGACGCCCAGGCGAATGATGTTCCAGTGCCAGATGCCGCCGCCTTGGGCGGTGACGATGTTGTGCGTCGAGAGCGATCCGGTGGCCAGGATGATGGTCACGATGGTCATGCCGAGGGCGGCCTCGTAACTGATCATCTGGGCGCTGGCGCGAACCGACGAGAGCAGGGGGTACTTCGAACCCGACGACCATCCCGCGAGCATCACGCCGTAGACCGAGACCCCCGACATCGCCAGCATGAGCAGTATCCCCATGGGCGGGTTCGCCACCTGGAGCATCACGGCGTGTCCGGCGATGTGGAGCGTCCCACCGATGGGAATGAGCGCGAAGGTGATGAGGGCCGGTATCAGCACCAGGTAGGGAGCCAGCTTGAAGACGAAGCGGTCGGCCTCGGCGGGCACCAGGTCTTCCTTGCCAATCAGCTTCAACCCGTCGGCGAGGGTCTGCAAGAGTCCGAAGGGACCCCAGCGCTGGGGTCCAATACGGCTCTGCATATCCGAGATGGCCTTGCGCTCGAACCAGATCATGATGACCACCGAGCCCATGAGGGCGCCGAAGCCCACCAGGACCTTGACGAGCACGATCAAGAGCACCACGCCGTTCACCCCGTGGGCGAACAGCGGATCAGACGATGCGAGCAGTTGGTTCATCGCGTCTCCAATCGAAGCTGCGTGATGACGTTGGAGCCGTCGACGAGCTCTCGCACTACGTTCTCGCCGGACGCGTCGAGGGTGCCAAAGACAATCTCGGTCGTGCCGCGAGCGACACCGTCGTCGAGCGCAACGGGCAGGTCGACCGAACCCTTCGCGCCACTCACTTTCACCACGTCGCCGTGGGCGAGGCCGAGACGGTCGAGGTCGAAGTGGTTCAGCGAGAGCGACGTCGTGGGGATCAGGCCGTGCAGCGCCGGTGAGCCCTGCATCGCGACGCCCCGGTCGTAGAGTCGACGGCTCAGCACCACGCGAAACGCGTAGGAGTCCGCGAGTGGAACCTCGAGTCCGTTTCCGGCGTGCACGTCGCTCCACGTCGCTCCCGACGTGTTCACCGATCCCGTGGCGCTGGTCACCACGGTCGAGCCGGTGCGCGCGCCCAGGCCCACGGTGTCCGCGGAGCGGATGCCGGGAAAGGCCATCGGGTCGAGCGAGTGACGCAACGACGGGGTGACGTTGCGTCCGACGACCACGCCGTCGTACACCTCGTCGTTCAACACCGAGAGCGCCGGGTAACCGGTCGTCTCTTCGATCGTCTGCGAGGTCTGCTCCACCGACGAGAGACCGAGGCTCTGACCGAACTCTTCGGCGAGCTCGGCCGCGATCGCGACATCGGGCCACGCGGAACCCGGCGGGACGATCTTGGGCGAGACCGCCGAGACGCGGCCTTCGATGTTGGTGACGGTGCCACTGCGTTCGTGCTGGATCGCGGCGGGCAGCACCACGTTGGCGTAGGCCAGGGTCGCGCCGCCGTGGCCGGTGACGACGACGACGTCGGCGGCGTCGAGCGCCTGCTCCGCGCCCGCGGGGTCGACGACGTTGCCGAGCAGGCATCCACCGAGCAGCAGTACGGCCTTCTGATCTCCCTTGCGCAGGGCGTCAAGCTGGCCCAGCGTGTCGCGGCCCTCGACGCTTCCATCGAAGCCGCGACCGGGCCGCAGGTTGGGTCCGAGCCCCATGTCGAGGGCGCCCATGACGTTCGATCGACGAAGAGCCGGCAGGAATTTGGCGTCCGGGTACCGCTCGGAGAGCGTACGAATCGCCGTCTCCAGCACGCGGGCGTCTTCGCCCAGGTTGGGACGTCCCACGACGAAGACCACGCCTTCGCCGCTCTCGCCAATGAGACGGCGGGTTTCATCGAGTTCTTCCTCGCTGAAGGCCAGTCCCTGGGGAAGCCCTCCGCCCGCGATGGCCTTGGCGACGAGGTGCGCTTCACCCGGGCGCACCACGAGCGACACGCGCGCTACGCTTCGAAGGGCGCTCGGACCGAAGGCGAACTCGACGATCGAGCTCGAATTCTTCACGGCGTTCTCACGAAGCCGCAGAAAGAGGATCGGCAGCTCCTCGCGCAGGTCACCGGTGAGCGTCACGACGGTGCCGGCGCTCGCCGCCTCGTCAATGGTGGCCTTCGAAAGGGCCTGCAGCAGCCCGGGGTCCAGGCCGTCGCCGTACTGGGCATCGACGTTCTCGCTGGCGAGCACGCCGCGCACGAAACGCTCCCAGGCGAACGCGCCCTCGTTCGTGAGGGCCGCTCCACCAATGGCGCCGACGCCACCGGGGGTGGCGGCAGCTTCTCGCAGCAGCGACGCGGCTTCAGCCAGGGCTTCGCCCCAACTGACCGCGACGAGTTCGCCGTTACGGCGAATCATGGGCTCGATGATGCGCGTCGTGGCCTGCAAGGGGTCGAAGGAAAGTATGTTGCCGTCGATCGATTCGAGGGTGAAGCGTCCCTTGTCGCACAGCCAGCCGTGGTTCACGGGGTCGCTGTCGACACCCAGCACGCGCGTCAGCCGGTTGCCCGACGACTGCACGGCGACCCGGCAGCCCACCGCGCACGTCGTGCAGGTGCTCTCGACCTGCTCGAGGTCCCAGGGGCGCGCGCTGAAGCGGTAGGGCTTGGCGGTGAGTGCGCCCACGGGACAGATCTGCACCACGTTGCCCGAGAACACGGAGTCGAACGGCTGCGTGGGCGACGTCGCCACCTCGATGAGGTCACCGCGCCCGGCGAAGGCGATCTGCGCGTCGCCCGCGACCTCGCTCGCGAAACGGGTGCAGCGCGCGCATTGGATGCAGCGCTCGCGGTCGAGCAGCACGAGTTCACCGATCTCGATGGGTTTGACGAAGTGGCGCTTCTCCTCGATGAAGCGGGTCTCTCCCGAGCCGTGCGCCAAAGTCTGGTCCTGCAGGGGGCACTCCCCGCCCTTGTCACAGACGGGACAGTCGAGCGGGTGGTTGGCGAGCAGGAACTCGAGCACGCCGTCCTGGGCCTTCTTCACCTTCTCGGAGTCGGTGACGATGTTCATGCCGTCACTGACGCGCAGGTAGCAGGCGGGCTGCAAGGTGGCGCCGCGGGGGCTGTCCACCTCCACCAGGCACATGCGGCACACGCCGACGGGCTCCATGCGTGGGTGATAGCAAAAACGGGGAACGAACGTGCCAGCGCGCTCGGCCGCTTCTATCAAGAGCTCGCCGGACCGGGCTTCGACCTGGCGGCCATCGAGCGTGATCTGAACTGTGGTGCGCGTCACGTCACTCATGCGGACATCCTCCGTGTTGTACGTGCGCTACGAAATCGTCGCGGAACATTTGAATGGCCGAGTGCACGGACGACGGGATCGAGGATCCGAGCACGCAGATCGTCGTCTGCTGGGGTGGCCAGGTGAGACCGGGAGCGATGTTGTCACAGAGGTCGAGCAGGAGATCGAGGTCCTCCATGCGCCCCCCGCCGTGCTCGAGGCGGTACATCGCACGCTCGATCCAGCCCGAGCCTTCGCGACACGGCGTGCACTGCCCGCACGATTCACGCGAGAAGAACTTGGTGATGCGCCACACCGCTCGCACCACACAACTCGTCTCGTCCATCACGACGATCGATCCGGAGCCGAGCATCGAACCCTCGCCCGCCACTTCGTCCTGGCCGAGGGGCAGGTCGAGCAACTCGGGGCCGAACCAGGGGGCCGAGACCCCGCCGGGAATGAAGGCCTTGATCTCTTTGTCGTCGATGATGCCGCCGCCCAGTTGGGGGTCGTAGATCAGGTCGCGAAAGGTGTTCTTCACCATCTCGATCTCGTAGACGCCGGGATTCTTCACGCGCCCCGCGAGGGCGAAGAGCCGGGTCCCCGTCGAACGGCCGCCGCCGAGGGCGGCGAACGCGGCGCCTCCGTTGTTGACGATCCAGGGCAGGTTCGACATCGTCTCCACGTTGTTCACGACCGTGGGCTCGCCGTAGAGTCCGGTGACCGCGGGGAAGAACGGCGGCTTGATGCGCGGGAACCCGCGCTTGCCCTCGAGCGCCTCGATCAGCGCGGTCTCCTCGCCGCAGATATAGGCGCCGGCACCGGGGTGCACGACGACGTCGAGCGAGAACTCCGAGCCGAAGATCTTCGATCCGAGTGCGCCGTGGGCGTAGGCGTCGTTGAGCGCCTGCTGGACCCGCTCGAGTCCGAGCGCGAACTCACCGCGCATGAAGATGAAGGCCTGGTTGACCTGCAGGGCGTAGGCCGCGATGATGACGCCTTCGACCAGCTGGTGCGGATCGTGCTCGACGAGGTAGTGGTCCTTGAACGTCGCAGGCTCAGACTCGTCGCCGTTCACCACCAGGTACGAAATCGGCGACTTGCGCAGCATCGACCACTTGCGTCCCGCGGGGAAACCGGCGCCACCGCGGCCAAGCAGCGACGCGGCGTCAACCTCGGCGGCGACCGCCTCGGGGAACATCGTGAGCGCCTTCTTCAGCGCGACGTAGCCCCCCGTCTCGAGGTACCGGGTGAGCGTGAAGGAGTCCGCGAACTCGCGGCGCGAGGAGACAATGCGAGGAGCGTCGAGCGATGCCACTACTTCGCCTCGCCTTCGGCCCGGGCGTCGCGGGCCGCTTTGGCGGCCGTGCGCTGACCGGCCACTTCCTCGCGCGAGGCGCGCAGCCCGCCGATGCGGCGAACGCGGATCAGCGTGCCGTGCGAGGGAACGTCGTGATCGAGCTTGCCGTCGCGCAGTTGATCAATCATGGTGTCGAAGCTCTCCGGCGTGGTCGTTCGAACGTAGCGATGGTTGACCTGCACGACCGGCGCGACGTCGCAGTCGGCCAGGCACTCGGTCTCTTCGAGCGTGAACAGTCCGTCGTCGGACGTTGATCCCACCGCGCAGCCGAGCTTCTTGCTCGCGTGGGTCAGGAACTCCTCGCCACCCGCCAAGAGGCACGCGATGTTCGTGCAGACGCCCACCACGTACTTGCCGACCGGCTCGAGGTGGAACATGTCGTAGAACGAGGCGGTCCCTCGCACGTCGGCGGGCGTCGTGCCCGTGAGCTCGGCGACCTCCGCAATGCCCTGGTCGCTCAGGTAGCCGTCCTGTTCCTGGGCGAGGTGCAGGAGGGGCAGCATCGCGGAACGGGGCCGGGGATAGAGTGCCACGGCCTCTTCGGCGCGCTGGCGGATATCGCTGCGAAAATGGCTCATCGGTCTACTTCTCCCATGATGGGGTCGATGGTGGAGATGACGGTGATGGTGTCGGACATCGAACCACCGCGCATCAAGAGAGAGACCGCCTGCAGGTTCACGAAGCTCGGTCCGCGCACGTGCAGCCGGTAGGGCTTCGGTCCGCCGTCAGAGACGAGGTAGCAGCCAATCTCGCCGCGCGGCGACTCCACCGCCGAGTAGACCTCGCCCACCGGCACGTGGAAGCCCTCGGTGAAGAGCTTGAAGTGGTGGATGAGCGCTTCCATGGACTCGCCGATCCGCGCCCGCGGTGGCGGGGTGACCTTCGGGTCCTGGCTGCGGTAATCACCGCTCGGCATCATGTCGAGGCACTGGCGAACGATGCGTAGCGACTCGCGTATCTCGTTGAGGCGAATGGCGTAGCGGTCGAAGTTGTCGCCGTAGGTCCCGACGATGACGTCGAATTCCACCTGGTCGTAGGCCAGATACGGCATCGCCCGGCGAAGGTCCCACGCGACGCCCGTCGAGCGCAGCAGCGGTCCGGTGAGGCTCAGCGCGAGCGCTTCCTCGGCGGTGATGGGCGCGACGCCGATGAGGCGCTGGCGGAAAATGGGCTGTCCGGTCAGCAGCTGGTCGTACTCGAAGGTCCGTTCGTAGATCGTGTCGCAGATCACCTGGATGTCGTCCTGCCACCCGTCGGGCAGGTCGGCGGCGACACCGCCGGGACGCACGTAGTTGAGGTTCATGCGCAGTCCGGCCGTCTTCTCGAAGAAGGCCAGGATCAGTTCACGTTCGCGAAGCCCGTAGATCATCATCGACGTGGAGCCGAGGTCCATGCCGTTCGTGGCCATCCAGACGAGGTGCGAGGAGACGCGGTTGAGCTCGCTCATCATCATGCGGATCCACACTGCGCGCTCGGGCACCTCGATCCCGAGGAGCTTCTCCACGGCCATCGAGTACGAGAGCTCGTTGATCACCGGCGAGAGGTAGTCCATGCGCGTCACGTTCGTGGCACCCTGGACGTAACTCAACTCTTCGGCGGTCTTCTCCATGCCGGTGTGCAGGTAACCAATGACGGGCTTGGTGCGAAGGACGAACTCCCCGTCGAGCTCAAGCATCAGACGAAGCACGCCGTGGGTCGACGGGTGCGACGGACCCATGTTGATGATCATGGTCTCGTCGTCGCGTCGATCGAAGTCCACCGAGTTGGGGTCGATGTTGAGACCCTGGACCCGAAGAACCGCACCGACCTCGCGTCCGAGCTCGTCGGAGCGGGTGTCGCCGCGGCGCTTTAGTTCCTGCGCGCCTTCAGAGGTCTCGGCGACGAGCAGCTCCACGCGCTCGGCGGTGCGAATCGTGGGATCGATCATCGAGGACCTGGCGCTTCCTTGAACTGCACGGGCACCCGCCCGGATCCGTAGTCCTTGCGAAGGGGGTGACCCTCCCAGTCCTCGGGCATCAAGATCCGAGTGAGGTCGGGGTGGTTCGTGAAGATGACGCCGAACATGTCGAACACTTCGCGCTCCAACGCTTCGGTGCCCGGATAGAGGGCGAACAGTGAGTCGACCTCCGGCGCTTCGTTGCCGGCCTGCACGCGGATGCGCACACGCTGCTTCTTGGACAAGCTCAGCAAGTTCGTGACGACCTCGAAGCGGCTCGCCACCACCGCGTCGGGCAACGGACGGTCGAAGTGCTCGAGGTAGTCCACGGCCGTGACGTCGACACACATCTCGAAGCCGTCGACCTTGAACGATTCGACGAGGGCGAAGTACTGCTCGCGCGTGGGAAAGCAGCAAAGGTCCGCGGCGAGACCATCACTGGTCACTACGCCTGGGGGGGCCAAGGGAGGAGGGGCGATCACTTCGGCGTTCCCACCCTCACCGCGACGGGAACCTCTGGCGTCCAGAGGTTCTGCGCATCCTCGACGTGCGTTGGTCGGCCTTCACTGCGGCGCTTCAGTATCTCGCCGGTGCGGATCTGCTCGTGCAAGGTGAGGATCGCGTGCATCAGGGTCTCGGGGCTGGGCGGACAGCCCGGGGCGTAGACATCCACGGGCACGATCTGGTCGACGCCCTGGACGATCGCGTAGTTGTTGAACAGCCCGCCCGTCGAGGCGCAGACGCCCATGGAGATGACCCACTTGGGCTCCATCATCTGGTCGTAGACCTGGCGAAGGACCGGGGCCATCTTCTGCGAGACCCTTCCGGCGACGATCATGAGGTCGGCCTGGCGGGGCGAGTTACGGAACACCTCCATGCCGTAGCGGGCGAGGTCGAAGTCGGCGCCGCCGGCGGCCATCATCTCGATGGCGCAGCAGGCCAGACCGAAGGACGCGGGCCACACCGAGGCGCGGCGCGCCCAGCGAACGAGGTCCTCGAGCTGACCGGTCAGAAAGTTGTGCTGGAGATCTTCAAGACCCATTGACTACGCCGCCTGTTCCGAGTCTTGGCCAATGCGCACGATGGTCGAAGAACTCGTGCGATTGGGCATGCCCGGGGTCAGATGCTTGACGGGACCCCACGACAGGGCGCCCTCGCTAACGAGAAAGAGCAGCGCACCAAAGACGGTGAGGGAGAACGCGACGACCTCGACGAGCCCGAAGAGCCCCAACTGACGGAACACCACCGCGAAGGGGTACATGAAGACGACTTCGATGTCGAAGATGACGAAGATCATCGCGACCAGATAAAAGCGAACCGGGAAGCGCTGAGGGGTTTCGTATTCTGGGACTATCCCGCATTCGTAGGGTGCCAACTTCGCATCAGTCGGTCGCTTGTGCGGTGCCAGCCATGCTGACATTACAAACGACGCCGACGCGAACAGCACCCCGAGAATCAGGAGTCCCAGTATTGGTAAGTACTGGTCCACGTCCATCATTTCTATCAGACCCTGACGGTAGCGAAGCGAGATGACGCTAGGGACCTACGGCCTAGGCTTGGCGCGTGACAAGTCTCAGTGAAATTGTTTCTCAGCCGACTACTTTTGATGTCGTCATCGTCGGCGCCGGTCCGAGCGGGTCGGCCTGCGCGTACTGGCTCTCCCAGGCAGGCTGGTCGGTGTGCCTGGTCGAGAAGAAGGAGTTCCCGCGTGAAAAGACCTGCGGCGACGGACTGACACCACGCTCGGTCTACCAACTCCAGGAGATGGGACTCGAGCGCGACGTCGCGGCGAACGGGCACCGCTACAACGGCCTTCGCGCCTTCGGATTCGGGGCCTCGCTCGAAATGAACTGGCCGGACCATCCGATCTTCCCGAACTACGGCTACACCATCACCCGATTCAACCTCGACGGCCTCGTCGCCGAAGGCGCCGAGAAACTCGGCGCGGTCTTGCTCAACGGCGTCGAGGTGGTCGCGCTGTTGGAGCCGACTCCTTCGACCGAGGGCGCCTTGAAGGGGGCGCGGGGTGTCGTCGTGAAGGAGAAGGAGACCGGCACGACCGCGGAGATCCGTGGTCGTTACGTCGTCGTGGGCGACGGGCAGAACTCGCGGATCGGCCGCGAACTCGGCACCACGCGCAACCGCTCGTGGCCCATGGGCATGGCGCTTCGCGGTTACTACACCAGCGAGCGCCACGCCGAGCCGTGGATCGATTCGCACCTCGACATCCGAGATCCCCAAGGCGACGTCGTGCCCGGCTACGGCTGGATCTTCCCCTTGGGCGACGGTCGCGTCAACGTCGGCGTCGGACTGCTCTCGACCGGCGGCGCCTGGAAGGGCGTGAACACCACCAAGCTGCAGGAGTACTTCGTCGCCCAAACCGCCGACGCCTGGGGCCTCAACGACGAGAGCTGCTGCGGACCCGCTACCGGCGGACGACTTCCCATGGGCCTCGCCATTGGACCGCGGGTGGGGGCGAACACCATGGTGATCGGTGACGCCACGGGAACGGTCAACCCGTTCAACGGAGAAGGCATCGCCTACGCCTACGAATCGGGCCGACTCGCCGCGGGCGTGCTCGGCGAGGCGCTGCTCGCCAACGACGCCTCGGCCCTCGCGCTCTACGACGAGCGCCTCGATCAGGCCTACGGCGACTACTTCAAGGTCGCGCGGGCGTTCGTGCGCGTCATCTCCGAGCCGAGGATCATGTCGGCCTGCGTGGGACTGGGACTGCGCATCGAGCCCCTGATGAAAGAGCTCCTCGCGATCATGTCCAATCTGATGAGCAACGACCAGAAGGGCCCCGCCGAGGTCGGCTACCGCGCCATGGTGCGACTCGCCGACGTCATCCCCGAGCGAGCGTACGCGCTGCTGCTCGGCGACACGAAGTCGGATGACTAGTCACGACCAGTCCGGCGCCCCGCGCCGTTGTGCGGCCGTCCGTTAGGTTGCGTGAGTGATTTCCTTTACGAGAGCGGCCCGGTAGCGCGGTGATCCCCACCTTTGTGATCTTCCTGCGCGAAGGGATCGAAGCGTCCATGATCGTCGCGATCCTTCTCTCCTACTTGAGTCGCATCAACCAGCGCGAGCACTTTCGCGACGTGTACCTCGGTGTCGCCGCGGCGCTGGTCCTGGTCGTGCTCGGCGGCATCGGCGCCTTCTTGCTGATCAAGCAGTACGAGGGATCGAACGTCCAGACCTACTTCGAAACCGCAACGTACGTCATCGCCGCCGCGGTCCTGACGGGCATGACGTTCTGGATGCACAAGCATGCGCGCACCATGGCCAAGGAGCTCCAGGAACGAAGCGACGTCGCGCTGAGCCGGGGATCGCGCTGGGGACTCGGGGTGCTCGCCTTTCAAGCCGTCGGTCGCGAGGGCCTCGAGACCATGGTCTTCACGCTCGCCATCGTCTTTGCGAGCACCCGCCAAGCGGCGACCCCGGTGCACGGCGATCTCTTGCTGGTGGGCGCCGCGCTCGGCCTCGCGGTCGCGCTCGGCCTCGCCTACGCCATGTACAAGATGGGCACCAAGCTCAATCTCAAGCTCTTCTTTCGCGTGCTCGGCATCGTGCTCATGATCTTCGCCGCCGGACTGCTCGCGGACGCGGTGGAGAACATGCAGCAGCTGGGTTGGCTCACGCTGGGCAACCACGTGATGTGGAACTCGAGCGGGCTGGTCACCGAGTCCTCGAGCACCGGTGACGTCCTGCACTCGCTGCTCGGTTACGCCGATCACCCGACGGTGCTGCAGGCCGTCGTGTGGCTTACCTACGTCGTGATCAGCATCTCAACGTTCGTGGGGCTCGGGCGCGGTCATCACCGCCGACCTCCGGTGGGCGAAGGCGCGAACTCGTCACCCACCACCAAGGTCGAACGCTAAGCGCTAGGCGGCGGCAGCGTTCGAGG
Source organism: Acidimicrobiaceae bacterium (assembly GCA_003141095.1). Lineage (GTDB taxonomy): Bacteria > Actinomycetota > Acidimicrobiia > Acidimicrobiales > RAAP-2 > RAAP-2. Next base: position 24,537 of record PLKM01000036.1, read on the forward strand.
TGGTGATGCGCGACTTCAACGTGCTCACCAGATTCGCGATCAGGGACTGCGCCTCGGGCCACGCTTCGACGAGCACCCCCAGCGTCACCTCGTAGTGACCGGCCGTGGCGACCACCATGACCAGGTGCAAGGTTCCCTTCACGCCCGGCTCGCTCAGCGTCGTGACGCCGCCGCGCGCCCATCCGTGGACGAACGTGAGCGGACGCCAGTTCGTGCCCGCGCTCACCGTCGGCACGTCGCTCTTGTACCCCGAGAGGATGAGCGCGGCGTTCGAGGCCACGAAGCATCCGCCGAACTTCTTCATCGACATCTCGGCGGTGTCGTTCTTCACCATCGTCGTGGTGGCGTAGTACTGGGTGATGTTCGCCGCTTCAATGCCGCCGTCGCTCGACGAACCGAAAATGGGCGACGACACCTGGTAGTCGGGTTGCTGACCGGCGGCGCCGTAGACGCGGTCCCTCTTCGCCGAGACGCCCAGGCAGCTCTCGAACTGCGCCGAGACCTGCGCAAACGCGGAGTCCTTCGCGGGCAGCGTCGTCGTGGTCGGCGTGATCACGTCCTTCGCCGGCGGAAAGAGGTACTCCAGGAACGATCCGTTGGCCGTGTACCAGCCCGAGGGCAGGTCGCGCAGCGTCAGATTGACGGCCTTGGCGTCGGCGAGCTCCTGAGCGCCCGCGTTGCGGGAAAAAAACGCCCCGAGGCCGCCCGCGAGCGAGGCGAGCAGCACGACCACGACCACCGCGACCAGACCGGCGCGGCGCCTTTGGCGAATAAGTCGGCCCCCGTGCTCGAGCACGACCGCGGCCGTCTCGTCGTAGTCCCGGCGGTCGCCCTTGCGCCAGCAGTAGCGCACGCCGTCGACGGTCGCGAAGAGCGCCATCCCCCTCGAGAAGCGCAGCAACTGCATCGACGACAACTCGCTCCACGGGGTCTGCCACGCGACCTCGGGAGTTCCCGACAACTGGGTGAGGCCGTGGTCGTCGCCGAGCAGCGTAACCGGCGAGGTCGCTCCGTGGGGCACAAAACTTGGGCGGACCGACCAGCCCGCGCTGCGAAACGAGGTACTCACGCGTTCGCCGCGATCCGCGCGGCCCGCGCCGCGCATTCGATCGTCTGGGAGAAGTCGTCGTCCGTGTGCGCCATCGACACGAAGAGGATCTCGTACGCGCCCGGCGCGAGCGCGACGCCGCGCTCGAGCATGGCGTGGAAGAACGCCGGGTACAGCCCGTTCTCGCAGAGCACCCTCGACTCCGTGAAGTTCGTCGGTGCGCAGGTCTCCTCGCGCGAGAGGTAGAGACCGAGCAGCGGACCCTGCACCGGCGTGACGGCGAAGAGCCCCGCGGACTCGATGGCCTCCTTCAGGCCCGTCGCGAACTGCTCCACCCGACTGACGAGGGCGACGTAGTCGTCGCGCGTCACCGTGCTCAGTACCTTCACGCCCGCCGCCGTCGCGAGCGGATTACCCGAGAGCGTGCCCGCCTGATAGACGGGCCCGAGTGGGGCGAGGGACGAGAGGACCTGGCGAGATCCGCCGAAGGCCCCGACCGGCAGCCCGCCGCCGATGACCTTGCCGAAGCACCACAGATCGGGCGTGACGGAAAAGAACTCCTCGGCCCCGCCGTAGGCGAGGCGAAAACCGGTGATCACCTCGTCGAAGATCAACAGAGCCCCCACGCGGTCGCACTCGTCGCGCAGTCCCTGGAGGAACCCCGGCAGCGGCGCGACCAGGTTCATGTTCGCGGCTACCGGTTCGACGAGCACCGCAGCCACCGAGTCGTCGAGGGTCGGCACGATGTTGTAGGGCGCGACAATCGTGTCGCCGACAGCCCCGGCGGTGACGCCCGCCGATCCCGGCAGCCCGAGTTGAGCGACGCCGCTACCCCCCGCCACCAACAACGCGTCCGAGTGACCGTGGTAGCACCCGTCGAACTTCACGATCTTGTCGCGCCCCGTCGCCCCTCGAGCGAGGCGCACCGCGCTCATGACCGCTTCGGTGCCCGACGACACCAGTCGAAGCTGCTCGAGGCCCGCCACGCGCGAGGTGATGACTTCGCCGAGCAGGACCTCGCCGGGGGTGGGGGCGCCGAAGGTGGTTCCCTCGCCTACGGCGTGGCGCAGCGCCTCGACGACGTCGGGGTGCGCATGGCCGAGCAGCGACGCGCCGTAGGACTGGACGTAGTCGAGGTACCGGGTGCCCTCGACGTCCTCGACGTACGCGCCCTTGCCGCGAACGACCGTGTACGGCGTTCCCCCGACCGAGCGGAACGACCGCACCGGCGAGTCGACGCCCCCGGGAATGACCTTGAGCGCGCGATCAAACCACGCCTGATTCGAATTGGTCAACGTCCGAGCTCCTCGGCGATCTCGCGCGCGAAGTACGTCAGCACGAAGTCCGCGCCCGCGCGGCGCACGGCCGTCAGCTGCTCGATGGCGACCGCCTTCTCGTCGATCCAACCGTTCGCCCCGGCCGCCTTGATCATGGCGTACTCGCCGCTCACGTGGTACGCGCAGATCGGCGCGTCGAGTTCGCGGCGCAGATCGCTCACGATGTCGAGGTAGGTCATGGCGGGCTTCACCATGATGATGTCCGCGCCCTGTTCGACGTCGCCGCGCGCTTCGCGCAGCGCTTCACGCCGGTTGCGCGAGTCCTGCTGGTAGCCGCGCCGGTCACCGCCGTCCGCGATCTCGACACCCACCGCTTCGCGAAACGGGCCGTAGAGGGCGCTCGCGTACTTGACGGCGTAGGCCATGATGACGGTCTCTTCGAATCCGGCGTCGTCGAGGGCGCGCCTGATCGCGCCCACCTGGCCGTCCATCATGCCGCTCGGGGCGACGACCGCGGCCCCCGCGGCCGCCTGGGCGAGCGCCGTCTGGGCGTAGAGCTCGAGCGTGGCGTCGTTGTCGACCGTGCCGTCGCGACGAAGGACCCCGCAGTGACCGTGACTGGTGTACTCGTCGAGGCAGAGGTCGGCCATGATCACCAAATCGTCGCCGAACTCGTCGCGCAGCGAGCGAAGCGCCACTTGGGCGATCCCGTTCGGGTCCCACGCGCCGCTGCCCGACTCGTCCTTGTGCTCGGGCACGCCGAAGAGGATGACGCCCCCGACGCCGGCGCCGTGCAGTGCGCGGACCTCTTCGTGCAACGAGCGAAGCGTGTGCTGGAAGTGGCCGGGCAGGGAGCTGATGGCGCGCGGCTCGTCGCGACCCTCGGCGACGAAGAGCGGCGCGACGAAGTCGACCGGCGAAAGGGTCGTCTCGGCGACGAGGCGACGGAGGGCGGGCGTTCGACGAAGTCGACGAGGTCGTTCAGCGGGAAACACATCGCCAGCCTATTACCCGCTCACGAACTCTCTTCGCCCGGATCACTCCTCGAGGGTCGTCAGAATATCGCGCAGCGAGGGCTCCCAACCCTCGATCACGCGCTCGTGGGTCGCTCGAACTTCGCCGCCGGTGGTGAGGCCCGGCACCACCACCCACGTCGTTGGCGCAATGAATTCTTGGGCCACGTGCCACGCCGAGGGCGCGCCGATGAACACGACGTCGGCGTTTCGCAGGCTCACCACGGCCTCGCCGTCGAGCGCGACCGGGCGCGTCTCGTAGCACGCGACGTGCGCGATTCTTAGGCCACTTTTATGCAACGCCGCCGGCAACTCGTCGCGAATGACGCCGGCACCGAGCAACAGCACGGGGCCGCGTTGAATGATCTCGCTCAGCTCGAGCGCGGACCCCGACGACTCGCCCGTCACGGTGATGCCCTCGCCCACCAGCAGACGCGTCGTGGCGCGTCCGACGGAGTACACGCACGCGTCGGGGCTCAGGGCGTCCCTCGCCACTTCGAGATAGTCCCTGGCGCGCGGGCTGGTGACGACGAGTGCGGCGAACGTTCCGTAGTCGCGCGAGGCCCGGAGCTCTTCGTCGACGTGGCCCACCGAGAAGTAGTCGGTCGTCGTCAGCGGTACTTCGACGACGTGGGCGTCCTCGGGCACGAGTGACCGGAGTTGTTCGTTGTGACCGGTCTCTCGGGTGAGCACGATGTTCACGGTTCGCTTCGATCCCAACCGGGAAGGGAGGCGCCGCCCATCTCGTCTCGAAGCGTCATCGCGAGCTCCCGCCCGAGCTGCGAGGCAGGTCCGCCCGTCAGCGAGCAACGGACGCTCTCGGTCCCGTCGACGCCGATCATCACGCCGTGCACGTAGATCACGCCATCCTCGACGCGCGCGAAGGCCCCCGCGGGAATGGAGCACCCCGCGCCCAGTTCGGCGAGGAAGGCCCGTTCCGTTTCGAGTGCGGTCACGGCCTCATCATCGTTGATTTTGGCGAGCAGCGCTCGTGTTTCGCCGTCGTCGGACCGGGCCTCGATCGCGAGGGTCCCCTGACCGACCTGGGGCACGAACCACGAGGGGTCGAGGCGCTCGGCGATGCGATCACTGAGCCCCAGCCGTTCGAGCGCCGCCGCGGCCGCCACGACCGCGTCGATGCCGTCGCGCCCCGGGCTCGCGAGGCGCGTCGCCATGTTCCCGCGTAGTTCGACGATCCGCAGATCAGGCCGCCTTTCCAGCAACAGGGCCCGTCGGCGGGGCGAGCCGGTCGCCACGGTCGCCCCGGGACCGAGTCCCGCGAGCGAACGCCCGACGAGCACGTCAACCGGATCGCGACGTTCGGGGACGCAGCTGATGACCAGACCGTCGGGACACTGGCTGGGCAGGTCCTTCGCGCTGTGCACGGCCGCGTCGGCCTCCCCTCGAAGCAGAGCCCGCTGGATCTCCACCGCGAAGACGCCCTGTCCGCCGAGCGCCGAGAGCGCCACGTCGAGTCGCTGGTCGCCGCTCGTCTCGATCGGCACCAACTCGGCGTCGACGCCGTGCGCCAGCAGGTACGTCCGCACGACCTCGGCCTGCAAGAGCGCCAGCGGCGAGCGCCGGGTCGCGAGGCGGAGGGTGCTCATAGGTCGAAGAGCGACCGGGTGGCCTCGTTGAGGCGTATGCCTTGATCGGTGCCGGCCGACTCTTTCAGGGCCACGGTGGGGCGGTGAGCGATCTTCGCCACTACCGAACGAATCAGCGAGCGAACCTTCTCGCGCTGCTCATCGCTGAGCTCCGCCAGGTCGCCTTCTCGGCGACTGAGTTCGATCTCCACGATCTCGTCGAAGTGATCGCGCAGCTCGCTCACGATCGCGGCGGCGCCGCGCGCGCGCTGATCGTGCAGGAACCTCTCCACCTCGTGCTCGACAATGACGCGGGCCTCGTTGGCCGCCTCGTGGCGCTCGCCCAGGGCCTGCTCGATTCGAAGGTGCAGGTCACCAAGGTCGACCCGACGAACGTGATCGAGCTCCTCGACGTCGACGCCGACCGCCCTCGGGACCCCGAGATCGACGAGCAGCAGCGGCTGCGAGGCGTTCATGACGTGGGTTTTCGCGATGACCGGCGCCGTAGTCTCGACGCACACGATGGCGAGCCGTGCCGAGGAGAGCAGCGCCGCGAGGTCGTCGAGGGCGCTCACCGCCACGCGCGAATCGCCGATCTCCGCGCGCAGCGCGTCGGCCTTTTCCACGGTTCGATTGCAGATGGTGACGCGAGCGATCTGGCCGCCCGCGCCCAGCAGGCTCTTGACCACGCCCGCGGCCAACTGTCCCGCGCCCACGACGACGACGTGTGCGCCGCTGATGTCGTCGCCCAGCTCCTCGAGCGCCATCGTGACCGAGGCATGGGCGAAACTCGTGGTTCCCCTCGCTATCGCGGTTTCGGCGCGCACGCGTCGTCCCGCGATGAGCGCTCGTTGGAACAGTTCGGTGAGTTCCGCGCCGGCGGTGTGCTCTTCTGAGGCGAGCTCGAGCGCCCGGCGCAGTTGGCCGAGGATCTCGAACTCCCCGGGGACGACGGATTTCAGCCCCGCGGCGACGCTGAACAGATGGTTCGCGACCCCGCGGTCGAAGTGCACGGTCAGCTTGTCCTCGAACTCGCTGGCGTCGAGGCCCGTCGCTTCGGCGAGCGTCGTGGTGATCTCCTCGATCGCCCCGTGGAAACGGTCGATGACGGCGATGACCTCGGTGCGCAGACACGTCGAGACGAAGACCGCCTCGTGGATGTTGCGCTGGCTCAGCAGCGTGCGAAGGACCTTGTTCCACTCATGCTCGAACACGGTGACGCGCTCGAGCAGGTCGAGCGAGGCGTGCTCGTGGTCAATGCCTACAGAAATCAGTGCCACGGAGTCTCCACGATGCAGGCCATGCTAGGTGGCGCGAAGGGTGTTGGCCGACGCGATGCCGAGCGAGTGGAGCAGTCCCCCGCCGAGCGGCCCCGTGCCATTGTTGAGGTGGTACATCAGGATCTGCAGCTCGATGGAGAAGTCCACGTAGTGCACGGCCGTGCCCAGGGGGACCGTTATCACCTGGGGGGCGAAGTTCAACAGCGCGTGGATATCGGCCTTGACGAGGTGATCGGCGACTTCCTGGGCGGCGACCGGCGGCACGCAGATGACCCCGACGGTGGCCTTGGCGACGCCCTCCGCGAGCGGTTTGACGACGTGACCGGCGACCTCCGTGCCGATGACCTCGGGGTCGCTGTCGTAGAGGTCGGCCAGTTGGGCGCCGCGGATGAGGAAGTTCGAGGAGTTGACGAGCGCCCGGCCCAGATTCCCTATTCCCACGACCACCACGTCGTACATGCGGTCGTGTCCCAGCGCCTCGCCGATCCGTTCGCTCAGCACGTTGACGTCGTAGCCGGCGCCGCGGGTCCCGAAGGAGCCGAGCCCCGCGAGGTCGCGGCGCACCGTGGTCGCGGTCACGCCCGCGAGCTCGCCGATCTGTTGGGAGTCGATTCGCGTAAGGCCCCGGCGCAGCCATCCTTCAGCGATGCGCTGGTAGACGGGCAGGCGGGCGATGGTCGGTTCGGAGAGTTTCCTCGCTCGAAGACGTGGGGTCACCATTGTCGAACGTTACCGAGGTCCTCAGCGACCCAGTTGGCGGCTGCGCTCGGCGGCCGCGGCGACGGCCTCGAGAAAGGCGGCACGAACCGCACGACCCTCGAGCATGCGAAGCCCCGCCGCGGTGACCCCGCCGGGCGACGTCACCTGCGAGCGCAGCTCCTCGGGCGACTCACCGGTGACGGCGAGCAGCGAGGCCGAACCCTCGAAGGTTCCAACGACCAGTTGGCGCGACACGTCGCGCGAGAGGCCCTGATGCACGCCGGCTTCTATGAGCGCCTCCACGACCAGGTACAGGTACGCCGGCATCGCGCCCGAGAGTCCCGACACCGCGTCGATGTTCTGCTCGGTCACGCGCACCACCGTGCCCACGGCGCCGAGGATCGACTCCGCCCAATCGAGGTCGTCCTTGGTGACGTGCGCGCCGCCCGCGATTGCGCTGACGCCCTTGCGCACGAGGACCGGCGTGTTGGGCATGGAGCGAATGACCGCAACGGGTCCGGGAAAGACCGCTTCGATGCGCGCGGTGGAGAGCCCCGCCACGACCGAGAGCAGTCGACGAACGCCGGCGATTCCGCAGACCCTCGCGGCGGACTCGGCGTGGTTGGGCTTCACGCAGAGGACGGCGCCGGTGTCGTTCCCCACGTGCTCGAGCTCGAGCCCGGCGAGGATCGTCACGCCGGGCAGTCGCTCTTGCAGCGACGCACGTTGTTCGACCGAGCTCTCGACCACGGCGAGCTGCTCGGGAAGGCACCACGAAGCACCGAGGAGGCCTTCGGCGAGCGCCGATCCCATGTGCCCGCCGCCAACGATGATTAGTTCAAAAGCCATATTTCTAGGCTACAAGGTGATTCCGTCTACCTCTGGGGACGGCGACGGTACAGCGAGGCGAGCCCCATGGACATCGCCGTCGGGAAGATCTCGTCGACGTAGTGCACGGTCGCGCCGACGAGTTCGTCGAGCCGCTCGAAGGTCACCTCACCAATGGGCACCTGGGCGACCAGGTAGATGCCGTCTTCCGGACCGATCGCGAGGTGCAGGTCTCGAAGCTCGGCGTTCTTCACGAGCAAGTACCGGTAGAGGACCTCGCGGTTCTCCTCGGGCGCGGGCATGACCTGGGATTCAAAGTGCACGGTGCGCTGGCGCAAGGTGAGCCAGAGCGCGATGACGTCCTTCTCCTCACCGCGTAGGCGGATCATCCAGTGGTAGTGGCCGCGGTCGTCGCTGTGGGGTGCGTGCTCGACCTCGCCCAGGAACCCGCTCGCGTGCCACTGGGACTCCCACGCACGAACCGTTTCGTCGAGGCGAAGCGCCGCATCCCCTTCGCCGATCGGGGCCGACATCTAGCAGTGCACGAGGCCCGAGAGGCTGAGCTGGTCGGTGAGCGACGCGAGCGACAGGGCGGCCGAGCGCCAGGTGTAGCGACGCGCGAGCAGGACCGCGCTGTTGGACATGGCCGTGGTCGTCGCTGGATCGATCGCCACCTCCACCGCGTTCGCCCACGCCCCGGGGTCGCGTGCCGGGACGAGGAATCCGTTGACGCCGGGCTCGATCAGCGTGATCAGTCCTCCGACCTCGCTCGCCACCACGGGCGTGCCGCACGCGGAGGACTCGAGCGCCACGAGTCCGAAACTCTCCGAGCGAGATGGCACCAGGGTCACGTCCGCCGCGCGCATCCACGACGAGAGCAGCTGGTGGGCCTGGGGGGCGACGAAGCTGACGTGTTCGATGACGCCCGCGGCGGCGACGCGCTCGTGGAGTTGGGCGAGGGTGTTGCGCCCGTCGGCGCCCGACGGTCCACCGATGATCGCGAGCATGGCGTTTCGGCCCCGCGCGCGCAACTCGATCAACGTTTCGAGTGCGAGGTCGACGCCCTTCAGCGCCTGGAGTCGTCCCACGAACAACAGCAGGGTCTTGTCGGCGTCGAGCCCGAGGGCCCGTCGGGCCTGGGGCCGGTAGCCCGGGGCGAAGAAGGCGTGCTCGACGCCGAGCGGCACGATGTGCACCCGCGACCGTTCGGCGTTGTAGAAACGGACGAACTGCTCGGCTTCAACCTCGCAGCTCGCGAGCACCGCGTCGGCGCACGCGAAGATCGCGGCCTCTTGGAAGGCCCGCTCCTCGGATTCGCCCTCGAAGTGATCGGCCTTCACCCGCTCGAGCGTGTGGAAGGTCATGATGAGCGGGATGTTCATCTCGTGCTTCAACCGGTGCCCGGCGAGTCCACTCAACCAGTAGTTCGCGTGAATGGCGTCGGGCTTTCCCGAGCTTCGAAACGACGTCGCCACCGCGTCGGTGAACTCGCGTACGTGGTCCGCCAACTCACCACGCCCGAGGGGCGCCGCGGGGCCGGCCGTCACGTGGTGCACGCGAAAACCCGGTTCCACCGCCTCGACGTCGCGCGCCCGCGCGTTGTCGCGGCGGGTGTAGACGTCCACTTCGTGGCCGAGTCGCGCCAGGGCACTCGAGAGCTCGCGGACGTAGACGTTCATGCCTCCTCCGTCGCCCGTGCCCGGCTGGGCCAGGGGCGACGTGTGATACGACAAGACGCAGAGACGAGCCATGACCAAAGCCTACCTGTCTGGTCAACAATTAGACAGCGGGCGGGCTGTCGCGACGAGCCCCAACCAGCCATCGTCAACCTTGGTGCTTCGCCACGATCCACACGACGTCCCGGCTCGCCACCAGCCCGAAGTCACGCGAGTCGGTGGAGGCCTGCGCGTTGTCGCCTCGAAGGTCCAACCCCCTGCCGTGACGGCCAACGCACCGTTTCAAGAGCCAGCGGCTGGGCTCTCGGGGATCGCGAACGACCACCACGTCGCCCACCCGCACCGGTCGCCAGCGGCGCACGGCCGTGAGCCGCTCACCGGGAACGTACGTCGGCACCATCGAATGCCCATCGACGGTGACGCGACGAAAGAAGAATTCCACGACGCGGGACACAAAAATGAACGATATCCGAGCGACATGACTAACCTTCGTATTGGACAACTGGTCCGAGCATTCGTGAGGACCGCGACAATCGAAAGGCGAAGCCATGACGCTTCTTTCCCGACTTACCAAAGCACTCGACGCCGGTACCACTCCGCTCGTGGCCTCGGCCCACTGCGACCTGCCCTGCGGTGTGTACGACCCCGCGCAAGCACGGCTCGAAGCGCAGTCCGTGAAGGCCTGCATGGAGAAGTACAACGCCTCTGACGACGCCGACTTCAAGGTGCGCGCCACGATCATCAAAGAAGAGCGCTGCGACCTCGTCAAGCACCACCTCTGGGTCCTGTGGACCGACTACTTCAAGGTCGAGCACCTGAAGGAGTTCCCCAACCTGCACGACCTCTTCTGGATGGCCACCAAGACCGCCGGTGACGCCAAGAAGTCCAACGACGTGAAGATCGCCGACCGTCTCCTCAGCGAGATCGACGACATCGCCGAGCTCTTCTGGGCCACCAAGAAGTAAGCACCTTCTTCACAAGAAACCCGGTGGCCCAGCGCCACCGGGTTTTTTATTGCCTCGTCGGACCTACCAATCAGGTCGTTCGAGTTCGGGTGATGCGAATGACCACGTCAGAAATACCTTGACGGCGCCAGCGTGGCGCAACCGGTCGATTTCCTCGGCGGCGTACGCACGAGACCGTCGACACGCCGAACGTTCGTCGATCCACCCTTCGCCTGCTTGATGCGACCTCGACAATTTGTGGGCGAGTTGTGACGAGCGAGAGCGCCAGAAGCGCCAACACGCCTACAGTGCAGTCACGTCCAAGGACTCCTATGGACAGTGAATCGCAGTGGGAACAGTGCTTTAGGCAACCACCTACCGGATAATTCGTAGGGTTAGCCCGTGCGTGGCAAGGTGGTCGAAGTGACGTTTCTCGTGAGAACCCGAAAATGGACCGCTACTGCTGCGCTGGTCGTCGGCTCTCTCGCGGGGCTCGCGGTCTCCACCGCGACCGCGCAGGCCACCACCTATCCCGTGCTGGTGAATCCGAGCGCGAACATCAGCCCCACGCCGAACTTCCTCGCCAGCGGCGAATGCGTCGGCACCAACGGAAGGTACACCTGTCCCAACCCTTGCGTGTCCGCCGGCGTGACCTGGCCCACGTTCGATAACGGCCCTTCGTGCGGAGCGTACGTGTTCTCCGCCATCGACAACGCACGCGCGCAGCTCGGCGAACCGGCGCTGGTGCTGCCGTCCAACTGGTACGGCCTCTCCGTTGATCAACAACTCTTCGTGATCGCCGACATGGAACGGGTCTCGCTGGGCTATCCGGCGTACCTCGGACTGAACAGCGCGCTCAGCAGCGAAGCGCAGAGCGCGGCGACCCTCAACCAAGACCCCGGTCCGGCGGCTGGATTCGCGATCGGCGAAAGTCCGAACGGCTCCCAGGGCCTCGGAGGAGCGTGGTCCGACGGGTCCAACGTGCTCATGGCCGACTTCGGGTGGATGTACGACGATGGCTGGGGCGGTAGTGCCGCCACGACCTTCAACCTCGACTGCGGCTCGGCGACCGACCCGGGGTGCTGGGGCCACCGCGAGGAGCTCTTGGGCGGGTCCCCCCAGGCCGGCGATGGCGTGGGACTCGGCTGCACCACCTGCGAGATGGGAACCGGCTACGCCGTGGTGAAGGGACAGTCGTCCTACGTCGACCTGTTGGAGCTGCCCGCCGGCGCGCCACCGACGATGACGTTCACCTGGGCCAGCGAACTGCCCTTCTTCGCCGCCGGACTGCCCTACGTCCCCACGCCGTCGACGCCGACCACCACGCTCGCACCGACCACCACGCTCGCACCGACCGTGACGCCGACGACCTCTCCCGTGCGCGTGACGGCACAGCCCGAGCTAACCGTGAAGGTACTGGTGTTCAATCCCACCACCGAGAAGATCCGCTGGTCGAGCCGCGCTGCGACTCCCCTCACCAAGTTGACACTCGTCACGTACCGAACGTCAGCGTGCACCGTTCAGTGGCGGGTCGCCAGCTTTGCGGTAAAGCGCCGCGCGCTCTCGGGCGTCGTTACTGTGAGCGGCCGCGCGGACTTCCCGACGACGGCCACGTATTCCACGCGCATCATCGCCACCGGGCGCGGCGTGGACGACGCCAGCAGTTGCGTGGTGCTCGGGAGGAGCTGAGTCGAACAGCACCGTCGACCATTGCGAGATGGCCACGCGGGCACATGACCGAGCGACGAGAAGCCCGTGGCGACGTAGATGTCGCGTCTCGTCGAACTGCGCACGGACCTACGTGATCTAGTTCCGTCGCCGCGCGACGTCCGCTGACTAAGCCAGTTCGGGGTGGGCCGGGCAGTTCGCCAACAACGGGTTGGCGATCAGTTCGGCGTCGCCAATCGACGTGTCGCAGACCTGGCACCTGCGGTAGTTGCCCACGCGTAGACGTTCCAGGGCACGATCGACCTCGTTGAGGGTGGTTTCGATGGCGAGAACGCTCTCGTTGCTGAAGTCAGACATGGCTTAAAACTTACTCGCTCGATCCCGTCGGGGACGTTGACGCCACGACAGAGGTGCCGGCCGTGCCGTTGAGCAGTTCGAGCGAGTCGTCGAACGAGCCTATGGCCGCGCGTCGACCGGTCGCCTCGACGAAACGGCACGCGGACTCCACCTTCGGGCCCATGGACCCGGCGGGGAAGTTCAATGCGCGCAGTTCGTTCACGGTCGCCGAGCGGATCGGACGCTCACTCGGCGTGCCGTAGTCGGCGAGCACCGCCGCCACGTCGGTCAACAGCAGCATGACGTGGGCGTCGGTACCGCGCGCGATCACCGCGGTGGCGAGGTCCTTGTCGATCACCGCTTCGACACCACGCAGGGCGCCGTTCGCGTCGCGGGCCACCGGTATCCCCCCGCCCCCGGCGCAGACGACGATCGTGCCCGACGCGACGAGTTCCTTGATGGTCTCGATCTCGACGACTTCCAGCGGCTCGGGCGAGGCGACGACGCGGCGCCACAGCAGGCCGTCCTGCTTTATGGTCCACTCGCTCCCGGGCGGCGAAGGGGCCTCGCCCTCGGCATAACCGCGACCCACGAATTTGGTGGGGTTCGAGAACGCGGGGTCCTTCACGTCCACGATCGTCTGGGTGACGAGTGCGACCACCCGGCGCGCGGGCAGGGCATTGGCCAACGCCTGCGCCAGCCAGTAGCCGATCATGCCCTGGGTCTGGGCCCCGAGCACGTCGAAGGGAAAGGGGTGGTCGAGCACGGGGTCGCTCGCGCTCTCGAGAGCGAGCATCCCGACCTGGGGTCCGTTGCCGTGGGTGACGATCAAGGTGTTGTTCTCGGCGACCGCGACCAGGTGCGCGACCGCGTCGAGCACGTGGTGCTCTTGGATCTCCGCCGCCGGCTTGTCACCGCGTTGCAACAGCGCGTTGCCGCCCAGAGCGGCGACGATCAGGATCTCAGCTCCCCAACGTGGCGACCATCAGCGCCTTGATGGTGTGCACGCGATTCTCCGCCTGATCGAAGACGATCGACGCCGAAGACTCGAACACCTCGGTGGTCACCTCCAAGGCGCTGACGCCGTAGGTCGCGGCGAGTTCCGCGCCGACCTCGGTCTCGGTGTTGTGCAGTGCCGGCAGGCAGTGCAGGAACTTGACGTCGGGATTGCCGCTCGACGCGAGCAACCCCGCGTTCACCTGGTAGGGCAGTAACTGCTCGATGCGTTCGCCCCACGCCGCCTTCGGCTCGCCCATGGAGAGCCACACGTCGGTGTAGACGAAGTCGGCGCCGTCGACGGCCTCGCTCGGACTTTCGGTGATGGTGATTCGAGCCTTCGAGTGCTCCGCCAGCTGGCGGGCGATTCCTTGCACCTCCGCCGACGGCTGCAGGGCGCCCGGGGCGCCGATACGAATGTCCATACCCAGCAACGCGCCCACGACCAGGATCGAATTCGCGGTGTTGTTGCGAGCGTCGCCGACGTAGCAGAGAGCGACCTGTTCGATCGGCTTGGTCGAGTGGTCAAGGATGGTCATGACGTCGGCGAGCAGTTGCGTGGGGTGCCACTCGTCAGTGAGCCCGTTCCAGACCGGCACACCCGCGAACTCGGCCAACTTCTCCACGTCGGCGTGGGCGAAGCCGCGAAATTCGATGCCGTCGAACATTCGACCGAGCACGCGCGCGGTGTCCTTCACGGACTCCTTGTGGCCCAACTGCGTCTCGTCTGGACCCATGTAGGTCACGTGGGCGCCCTGGTCGTGGGCGCCGACCTCGAAGGCCGATCGCGTCCTCGTCGAGGTCTTCTCGAAGATCAGCGCGATATTCCTGCCCTTCAGCTGCTTCTTCTCAGTGTCCGTCCACTTCTCCTGGCGCAGGAGACCCGCCAGGTCGACCAGGGCCAAGAACTCCTCCTTCGAGAGGTCCGTGTCCTTCAACAGGCTTCGCCCCTTGAGGTCCTTCAGGTACTTTTGCTTGCTCATTACGCTGGGTCTCTTTCGATCGGACACGTCATGCACCGCGGGCCACCGCGGCCCCGGCCCAGTTCGCTGCCATCAATGGTGATGACTTCGATGCCGGCCCGGCGCAGCATGGTGTTCGTCGCCACGTTGCGGTCGTAACCCATGATGACACCCGGGGCGACGGCGAGGAAATTCGTCCCGTCATCCCACTGCTCGCGCTCGGCGGCTCGTTGGTCTTCGTCGGTCGAGAGCACCGTCACGTGATCGACCTTCAGCACCTGCGCCAAGGTCTCCCACAGGTCCTCGTTCTGGCTGAGCCTCAACTCGGCGGGGTCATCACCCGCGGTCACCGTCCAGCTGCGCAGGTTGCGATCGAAGTACGGGTAAAGCACGAACGTGGAGGTGTCGATCATGGTCATCACGGTGTCGAGGTGCATGAAGGCGTGGCTGTGCGGCAGCTCGATTGCGATCACCCGCGTCGCCTGGCCGGTGTCGAACAGCCGACGACAGAGGATCTCGATGGCGACCGCCGTCGTGCGCTCGCCCATTCCGATCATGACCGTCCCGTGGCCGAGGACGTGCACGTCGCCGCCCTCGAGCGTGGCCCGGTGGTGGGTCACCTCCTGGTCGAGGTAGACCTCGAACTTCTCGTCACGAAAGAGCGGATGGAACTTGTAGATGGCCCTGGTGTGCAGCGACTCGCGCTGGCGCGCGGCCATCGCCATGGGATTCACGGTCACTCCCCCGTAGATCCAGCACGAGTTGTCGCGCTGGAAGAGGTGGTTCGGCAGTGGCGGCAGGACGAAATCGTCGCCGCGCAACTGCTCCCACGACAAACTCTTCGCGCTGAGGGGACGAAGGTCGGACTTCAAGATACCCCCGATGAGATGGTCGGAGAGCTCCGCTCCGTCGAGGTCCTCCAGGAGCTCGCGAACCGGAGCGACCAACGAGGGTCCGATCTGATCGTCGGTGCAGAGCCGGTCGAGCACGAAGGCCCGTCCTTCGTCCTCGGCGAGCACGTTACCCAAGAGTTCACCGAAGTAGTGGACCTTCACTCCCCTGTCGCGAAGCGACTGCGCGAAGGCGTCGTGCTCCTCCTTGGCCTTCTTCGCCCAGAGCACGTCGTCGAACAAGAGGCTCTCGACGTTCGACGGTGTCAGCCTCGAGAGCTCGAGTCCCGGGCGGTGGATGATGGCTTGTCGTAGTTGGCCGACTTCTGAAGCAACATGAAACGTCATTGCGGTTCCTCTTCTCACTTTTTTTAGACTTCGTCTCGCGAGCCGTGGAAGCTCGATCTTCCCTCGTGCCTACAACTCTGCGGGATTATCCACCGGTTCAGCGATCTCGCCCAAACGCTCGCGGCGAGCGTTCATGAAGGCGTAGAGCACCAGACCGATGAGCAGCACCACGAGAGCCTGATACACGACCTGATAGCCGGACGCGAACGTCACCCACATGGAGAACAGCACGCTCGTTCCGGCGATCGCGAGGTCGCGGGCCAACCTCCACCCCTCCACGCGCCGGCGGCGCGACACGAGAAACGTCAACTGGGCAATCGCCGAGAAGAAGTACGGGATCGCCACCGTCACGACGCTCAGGTCCACCAGGTAGGTGAACACCGTCAGTCCCGAACTCGTCGAGTAGCGCCAGAACATCAGCAGTGAGGGCAGGGCCGTGCCGACGAGAATTCCGAACCACGCGGTCCCGTTCTTGTCGGCCCAGGCGAACTGGCGGGGAAAGAGGTCATCCTGGGCGATCGCGCGCGACGTCTCGGTCACGATCAGCGTCCAGCAAATCAGGGCACCGAGGCCGGAGACCACCGCGAGCCCCGCGATGAATCTCCCGGCCCACGCGCTGTGGGGGAACATGGTCTGAAAGGCGTTGACGAACGGCGAGCCGGTGTTCACGAGCGTGTGGTGCGCCACGAGTCCCATCACCACGGCCGTGACCAGCACGTAAAGCAATGCGCTGGCGACCGTGCCGAGCACCGACGCACGCATGACGTTCGTGCGAGGGTCGCGAACCCGCTTCGCCGAGACCGCCGCGGCCTCGACGCCGATGAAGGAGAAGAGCGCGACGCCCGCAGCGATGCCGATGGCGCTGTAGAGACTTCCGCCCGAAGCGTTGAAAGGACCGAAGTTGGCCTTCTGGATGAAGAACCATCCGACGACACCAACGAACAGGAGCGGCAGGAACTTCAAGACCACGGTGACATTCTGAAACCACGCCATCTGGCGGACACCCGCGAGGTTGATGACCGCGGGAATCCAGAGTCCGACCATGGCGATGCCCCAGTTCTCCATGCCACTCGGGTGACTGAAGTTGAACAGCGCGTCGACGTAGAACACCCACGAGGCGACGATCGCCGCGTTACCGGCCCACGACTGAATCCAGTAGCACCAACCAACGAGGTACCCGGCGAAGTCACCGAACTCGTGACGCGCGTACGCGTACACGCCACCATCGCTGTTGGGGATGCGCTTGGTGAGTTGACCGAACAAGACCGCCAGGAGCATCGCCCCGACCGCGATGACGGCGAGCACCACGATCCCCATGGTCCCCGCGCCCGCCAAGACCGCCGGCATCGTGAACACGCCGGTGCCGACGATGCTGCCGATCACCAGAGCCGTCGCTGACGTCAGCCCCATGGAGTGGGCTTTCGCGGAGCTCCGCTTCGAGAGCGGCAGGTCGTCGGACTCGATATTCCCGGACGACTGATCACTGACTGTCGACATGATGCCTCCTCAGTTGAGATACGGCGAAGGCAAGAATGCCTTGACAAATTGTCTCACCGATATCTCACTTTCTCCAGGCCGCGCTAAGGTCGAAAGACCATAAATCGCGCCAATAATCAGGGTTTAGATTCGATTTCGATGATGGAGGCAACGGCTGAAAGCGACGCAGATTTCTCGTCACCGAATCGGCGCAGTTACGCCACCTCGAATTCACGCGTTGCGTCAAGTTGTGGTAACCCTGCGAACTAGGAATAGATGTACGAGGAGGCCACTGTGGCACAGCCAGGACGCGATGAACTTATCCGGTGGAGGGCGTCCAAGCCCTCCAACTTCTTCACGGCGCTGCCCGATCTCGTCTCGATCATGGAGTTGCGCATGGGCCGTTCACCGTCGCCCTCGCTGATCGAAAAGCTCAGTACCTTCGGTGAGACCGTCGCCACCGTCATCGAGCCTGCGGTGCAGATTCTCGAGCGCAACCGGGAGTTCCCGAAGCTTCGCCCCTACGACGAGCTCGGCCAGCACATCGACGAGATCGAGTTTCACCCCACGCAGTACGACGCGGCACGCGCCGCCTGGGGATCGGGAATCCTCGCGACCACACTCGACTTCGACGGGGCCTTCGAACTCGCGGCGCAGTTCCTTCTTCTCTCCCACGTCGGCGAAGGTGGTCAGGGCTGCCCGGTTGTCTGCACCGCAGGACTTCGCCGCGCCATCGAGCACCGCGCCAGCGACGAACTGAAGGAACGCTACCTTTCGAGACTCACCTCGACCGACGCCGCCCTCGCCCTGCGAGGTTCGCAGTTCCTCACCGAGGTCCAAGGTGGATCGGACGTGGGCGCCAATGTCGTCGAGGCAACTGCCGATGCGCACGTCGCCGGCGCGTGGAGAATCACCGGCGAGAAGTGGTTCTGCTCGGTCGCCGACGCCGATCTCTTCGCCGTCACCGCTCGGCCCGCCGGCGCCGATCCGGGTACCAAGGGACTCGCCTGTTTCGTCATTCCCCGGACCCTCGACGGGGCGACCCCCAACGGCTTTCGCCTCAGGCGGCTGAAGGACAAGCTCGGTACCCGCGCCCTCGCGTCAGCGGAGATCGACTTCGACAACGCACTCGCGTGGCCGATTGGAGAGCTGCACGACGGATTCAAGATCGCCGTCACTGAGCTTCTCAACACCTCTCGATGGCTGAACGCCATCGGCTCCACCGGCATCATGTGCCGCGCGTACCTCGAGGCGTCGACCTTCGCCCAGCATCGTGAGGCCTTCGGTTCGCCTATCGTCTCGTTCCCCACAGTTCGCGAGCAACTCGCGCTCATGAAGACCGAGGCGGCCGCGTCGCTGGCGTCAACCTTCGCCCTCACCGAGCTCGTCGCCAAAATCGACGGCGGGGTCGCGACGGAGAGCGACATCGCGATCCACCGCTTCCTGGTGAACGCCAACAAGTACGTCACGTCCATCACCGCGTCGGACATCGTGCACCGCGCAATCGAGGTGCTCGGCGGCAACGGCACCATTGAAGACTTCTCCCCCCTGCCGCGCCTCTACCGCGACGCCGTTGTCTTTGAGAGTTGGGAAGGCACGCACAATGTGCTCTGCGCCCAGGTGTACCGGGACTGTGCGCGATTGGGCTTGGTGGATCACGTCGTCACGTGGGTCGAGAACGAACTCGCCCAACTGGACCATCCCGATGGCAAGAATCCAACCCAGGTGCTGCTCTCGCTGGGTGACCTGCAACCACGACTCACCCGATCGTTCGAGGACCCGGAGTACTCGGCGCAACATTTTCGCCGCCAACTCACGGCGCTCATGGACATCATTCAAGCCACGTGCCTCTTGCGAGAAGCGAACCAGTCAACAGCGAGTTCGGAGAAGACGGCCATTGCCAAACTCTTCATCAAGTATCACCTCGCCGCGCAAAAGCCCATCGGGGAGCCTTCGTGGACGAAGTTCATCGATCAGGCGCTCGGCGCAGATCTCGCACCATGGCAGACGTCAGCGGACCCCGGTAGCCAAAAGGCGGAGTAATCGGTTGGCCCGCGAGGACGACGCGTAGGAATCGCAGGGGTCGTCGTCGCCACCACCCGAGTGCTGTTGCTTTCCCAGTTAGAACACCACCACCGCTCGACCATCAAGCGTGCCGTTGTGCAACTTCTCGTAGGCCTTGGGCGCGTCGTCGATCGAGAACCGTTCGACGTGGACGTTGAGTTTTCCTTCCTTGGCGAGTTCAATGACTTCGAACAACTCCTCGCGGTAGCCCCAGTAGGTCGTGCCGATGTTCGCTTCGTAGGGCGTCGCGAAGAATCCCACGGGGATGGTCGCTCCGCCCATGCCGAGACCGACGATCTTGAAGTCTCCCCCTACGCCGACCAACTGGCGGGCCACGTCGAGGCTCTCCTGAAAACCAGCGAAGTCGAAGACCCCCTCGGCCATCCTTCCTCCGGTGAGTTGGCGAACCCTCTCGACCACCTCGGAATCGGTGGAGAGCATCGTCACGTCCGCGCCCGATTGCTTCGCCAACTTCAGTTTCGATTCGTCGACGTCAAGGGCGATGACCCGTGTCCCGCTCAAGACCTTCAGGATCTGAATCCCAAGGTGGCCGAGACCGCCGGCGCCGAGGACAACCGTCGTCGTCCCGGCTCCCAATTTCGCCAGGCTTGCTTTGATCGCGTGGTACGGCGTCAGCGCCGCATCGGTCAATGGCGCCGCAATCGCGGGGTCCAGATCACCGATGTCGACCAGGTGGCGAGCGTCATCGACGATCATGTACTCCGCCATTGAACCCGGTGCGCCGAGTCCCGGAGCCAGGATGTTGAGCCTCGCTGCCTGCGAGCAGTAGTTCTCGTGACCTTGGGCGCACTGGTAACAGACGCCACATCCCCACGGGCCGTACACGGCGACGTTTTGGCCGACCGTGACGTTGGATACGCCAGCGCCAAGTTCTTCAACGGTGCCCACACCTTCATGACCCAACGTCATCGGCAACGTGCCCAAGAAGTACTGGTCTTCGGGAATGCTCATCACGAAGACGTCCGAATGGCAAAGACCCGATGCGGTGACTCTCAAGAGAATTTGACCCGGTCCCGGCGATGGCTTCTCGATCTCAACGACTTCTGGCGAACCACCGAAGGTTCGATACTGAACGGCCTTCATCTTGAACTCCTTCCAAGAGCCACGAGGCATTCCTGCACGCATGAGACTATCGAGTCCAATACTTAAGGAGCGCCCACTAATGGGCATAGCATTCACTGACTGGAAATTCCAGAGACCCACGTCACTCAGACTTTTATTAGGAGAAAGAACCTAAATCATGTGGGCTACAGTAGTCATTCGGTGGTTGAGCATTTCGTCGTTCAAATTGTCGTCCATCGGGCCGCTAGCTCATCGGGAAGAGCAGGGGACTTTTAATCCCAAGGTGCCGGGATCGAGACCCGGGCGGCCCAC
>PLKM01000002.1 GCA_003141095.1 Acidimicrobiaceae bacterium
TAGCAAGTCTTAAACAAACAGGGGGGAATCATGGAAGACGCAAAACTCAGATCAGACGACGCGGCGAGGCCGGTGCGAAGTCGGCTCGCGCGGACGCTCTGGTACCGGCAACTCAATCGATACCCAGACCAGAGGCCACGCATTGGCTATCTGAGCATCGTGGTGCTGTCAACTATCGTCCTCTACTACGAAAGCTACGCCCCCGGTGCGGTGGCGCCCCAAATTCTCTCGCACTACGGAATGACGTTTCGCTACTACGTCAACATCACCGTGGTCGGCAGTTTTTTTGGAGCATTCGCAGCGATCGCGGCCGGCTTGGCCGACAAGTGGGGCCGGGCCAACCTGGTGGTCTACGGAGTCGGTGTCGTGGGCCTGATGACCCTCTTCGCCATCCCCAACGCCCCCAACAAGTTGACCTTCGCTACCCTCGTGGTGTTGATTGGCTGTGTGGAGGGCGTCGTGCTCGTGGCCACGCCCGCACTGATGCGCGACTTCTCGCCCCAGATGCGCCGGGGCACGGCCATGGGGTTCTGGACGCTCGGACCGGTGGTGGGCAGCCTGATCGTCGCCGTGGTTGCTAGTAACACCCTTAGTCACCTGGTCNNACACCATCGCCGGGATTGTCGGGCTCGTGGTGTTCCTGGTGGCACTGTTCGGTTTGCGGGAGTTGTCACCGGAACTGCGTGACCAATTGATGGTCAGCCTCCGTGATCGGGCCTTGGTCGAGGCCAAGGCCAAGGGGCTCGATGTCAATCGAGCGCTCGATCATCCCGTGCGACAGATGGTCCGCTTCGACGTATTGGTGTCGGCGCTCGCCGTCAGCATGCTCCTGCTCATTTACTACACCGCGGTCGGGTTCAACGTCATCTACTTCGAGACGGTCTTCGGCTTCTCGACCACCCAGGCCAACTCCCTGGGCGACTGGTTCTGGGCATTCGACGCGCTGGCCCTGGTAGTCACCGGAGTGNNCAAGCCGTTCATGCTGGTCGGTGGGATCGGTGCGGCGGTGATGACCATCATCTTCCTGACACTCGCCACCCATCCACACACCAGCTTCTCCACTTTCGCTATCATTCTCAGCCTCCTGGCTGTCTTCCTGGGCATTAGCTACGCCCCATGGATGGCGAGCTTCACCGAGACCGTCGAACGTCACAGCCCCGCCCTGGTCGCCACCGGTCTAGCTATGTGGGGCTGGGTGCTACGCATCGTGGTGGCTGTCGCGTTCATCATCATGCCGTTCGTCGTCTCGTCGGTGACGCCGCTCGTCCAGGACGGAGCGATCGGTGTGCAGGCCGGAGCTATCTTGAAGGCCGACCCCCTGGTGGGCGTCGTCCTAGCCCACCCGGCTCTGTTCACCGAGTTAAGCAAGTACCCGACGACCAGCTCGATTCCCCCGGCGTTGCTGGCGGAAGCCATCAAGGAGGTTGGGCTGACCAACCTCGAAGCGGTGGGCAAGGACGCGAAGATCCCGACCGAGGTCGCATTCTTCACGACGAACGCTGCCACGCTGGCTAGCGTCCAGAAGGCTGCGGCCGTCACCAAGTACCAGTGGCAGCACTGGTACTGGGTCTGTGTGGGTGGCGAGATTGTCTTCCTGCCAGCGGTGTTCCTGCTGATCGGACGATGGAGCCCGAAGAAGGCCAAGGAAGATTTGGACGAGTTCGAGCGCAGGGTGCAACAGGAGCTCGACGAACTGCAAGCTCACAACGCAACGACTGGCATAACGACCCCGTGACCCGAGTCGGTCCCCCCGCCGTTCGAGCAACTTGGTTCCCAAGTGNNCCATCCTGATCGCTACAAGTGGATAGCGCTTTCGAACACCACCATGGGGATGTTGATGGCCACCATCAATACCTCGGTCGTCCTCATCTCCCTTCCTGACATCTTCCGGGGTATCCGGCTCAATCCGCTCGCCCCCGGCAACAGCGGCTACCTGCTGTGGATGCTCATGGCTTACATGGTGGTCACCGCGGTCTTGGTAGTGNNTCGGCGACATGTACGGCCGGGTCAAGATGTACAACCTGGGCTTCGCTGTGTTCACCGTCTTCTCGATTCTGCTGGCGGTCGGCTGGATGCACGGAGCAGCAGGGGCCCTTTACCTGATCGGAGGGCGCGTCTGCCAGGGCGTCGGCTCCGCGCTGTTGATGGCCAACTCCAGTGCAATTCTCACCGATGCCTTCCCCATCAACCAGCGTGGTTTGGCCCTCGGCATCAACATGATGGCGGCCACTTCGGGGTCGTTCATCGGGCTGATCCTGGGGGGCGTCCTCGGACCACTCGATTGGCGCCTGGTCTTTCTAGCGTCGGTACCGGTGGGGATCTTGGGCACGGTGTGGGCTTACATGATGCTCGAGGACCGCAGTGAACTACACCCGGCGCGTATCGACTGGTGGGGAAACGTCATCTTCGCGGTGGGACTGGTGGCGTTATTGGTTGGTATCACCTACGGCATCGATCCCTATGGTCACCACGAGATGGGCTGGACCAACCCGGCGGTTTTGGCGGGCGTTATTGGCGGACTGGTGATGCTGGGGATCTTTTGCATCATCGAGACCCGGGTAAAGGACCCGATGTTTCGAGTCCCTCTGTTTCGGATCCGCGCGTTCTCGATGGGCAACATGGCGAGCCTGCTGGCCTCTCTAGGGCGGGGCGGCATGATGTTCATCCTGATCATCTGGCTCCAGGGAATCTGGCTACCGGAGCACGGTTACAGCTTCAGCCGCACCCCGCTGTGGGCCGGGATCTACCTGGTGCCATTGACCATCGGCTTCCTAATCGCTGGGCCGATCTCCGGGATACTCTCCGACAGGTACGGTGCCCGCCCCTTCGCCACCGGGGGCATGGTTCTGGCAGCGCTGAGTTTCTGGCTACTCAAATCACTGCCCGTGAACTTCGCCTACCCGACCTTCGCCTGCGTCATCCTGCTGAACGGACTGGCCATGGGCATCTTCTCCTCGCCAAATCGAGCTGGGATCATGAACTCCCTTCCACCCGATGAGCGAGGTGCCGGAGCCGGAATGGTCAACACCTTTCAAAACTCAGCACAGGTACTCTCCATGGGGATCTACTTCACGCTCATTATCTGGGGCTTAGCGTCGCAGTTGCCCGTCAGCCTCTACCACGGACTAGTCGTTCACGGCGTACCAGTCGGAGTCGCCAATCGGGTCTCACATCTGTCCCCCGTTGGGAGTTTGTTCGCTGCCTTCTTAGGAATCAGTCCTATCCGGTCGCTGCTGGGCCCCTCCGTCCTGTCGCAGTTGCCCCACGCCACCGCTCTCTACCTCACTGGACGTAAATTCTTTCCCGATTTGATCACCGCACCGTTCAAGAGAGGCCTCGATCTGGCCTTCGACTTCTCCATAGCCTCGTGCTTGCTTGGCGCCGCCTGCTCCTGGATTCGCGGCAAGAGGTACATCTACGGTGACGGAGGACCGAATGCTGAACGCGAGGTCTTCGACGAGCCCGACTTCGAGGTTGCCCAGTCTGAAGTCATCACAGAGTAATTATGAATATGGCATGACTTTCGGTGGCCGGATCGCTTGCGGAGTCATTTCATTCGAGCGGGGCACACTGAATGGGAGGTGGTCTTCCTTGGAAGTTCGGCTCAGTTTGAATTGGCTGCGACCGTTGGGGACCACGAGGAAGTTCAAGGAGGATGAGAATTGTGTCAAAGAAGGTCGGAGATCACCTCGCTACGTCGATTCGAGTTGTCTGGGTAAGCGACAACCCATTGACGGAGAGAACCACGGGATAAAGCGTGAGATTTCTCACTACACAGAACCGCTAAACAGTTCCACAACCCTTTGTTTTGCTGGTGAGCCGCCCGGGCCTCACCCCTTGAAGACGCCGATCCAAGAAAGATCATCCGAGCGGGTCCGTGGTCGTTGATCTTTCCTGATCAGAGTCATCTGCTTGTCCAGCGACGGCCGCAGAAGTCCTCTCGAATTTGGGCCTCGGGCCACAAAACTGGCTACATGAGTTCGGTGTTGGCGTCGTCGGGGTTATGCATTGTGAGAAAGCGGACGGCGCGCCGTTCGAATTGCGAATTGAAGGTTGATGGCATTACAAGTTGAGACTTCGCCATTCTCAACGCGGACCGCGGATCATCTGAATCGCGCTAAGGGGGCCAGACGGTGGTGGGCAAGGATTAAGGTCGGTGATGAGATTACAAATGGGAGAGTTGCCCCTCGAAGTCAAACGGCCTCATCGGTGGTCGCTCACAGCGCGTGATCTCGACGCCGCCAACAATGACGTCGCCTACTAGAGGAGTCACAATGGCCGATAAATCACCGAACCAACACAACGTCAAGAAGGCCGGCAAGTCGTTGAAGGAAAAGCGCAACGAGAAGCACGCCAGGAAAGAATCAAAGAAGGGTCTCCTCGGCGAGTGATGCATCACCGTCAGCAACGCGCAACTTAGATTGAACAAGTTGCGTATTTAGGCGGGGCCGTTGGATACGGCAGTGGTCTTGTTCGGATATATGGAACGAGAACGCTCTAAAACTTCTTGACGGTGATTTTGTGAGATTTAGTAAGAAGCGGCAGGCCGAGCCTTGCACGTTGGGAGCGTTTCCGGAATATCCGTGGCCGTTTCTCAGCGTCCAAATATGCGAGTCGGACCAAGTCGCCCGATCGGTTGTCTGCCAATGTCTGCTGAAGTCCACTCACGTTTGACTTCGCGGCGAGCCGTTTTGTTGGACCAAGGTTCATTTCAAGGCGATGGCACTATTCAGTTTCGAGGAGTTGACTGTGACGCGTCCCACCTATGACTGGGAGGGGAGCAGAGAATTTCTCAGACATTATTTTGCCCAGTTATCTCGGGTTGATTCGTTCCATGCAAAATTGAGGTCAACGGCCGGTTCGAGGCCCTTTACGACAGAACGGCCGAGGGCTCCGTGAGTTACAGCAGTTCTTTTGTGCGCGTTCAACTGACTGGAAATTCGAGTGCTGGGGAGTAGGGTGAGCAAATATGGAGCCAACAGGACGGGTCCGGTGAGTGATGATTTCCGGTGACTCGGAAGTTGGGCGTTTCGCCTCGACGTCGTACGCCTCAGGAGCTTCCCCGTTGCCGCTGCTGGGCGAGACCATTGGACAGAACTTGCGTCGAACTGCATCACGGTGGCCGGCTGCTGACGCCCTCGTAGATCTCGCCCAAGGAGTGCGGTACACCTACGAGGAGTTCGACACCGCCGTTGACAACCTGGCCAGGGCGCTGCTCGGCGCCGGAATGGCCAAGGGCGACCGCGTTGCGGTGTGGGCTCCNNCAGTACGCCCTCAACCAATCGGGCTCGCGGATGCTCTTCGCCGTGCCGACATTCAAGACCAGCGAATACCGCGTCATGATCGACTCTGTTCGCGATGAACTCGTGCAGCTCGAGCGGGTGGTCTTCCTGGGTACTGGGGATTGGGCCGGACTGTTGGGCGAAGGGGCCGACGAAGCGGCGCTGCAGCAGCGAGAGGCGGCGCTGTCGTTCGATGATCCCATCAACATCCAGTACACGTCGGGGACCACCGGGTCCCCGAAGGGCGCGACGCTGACCCACCACAACATTTTGAACAACGGGTTCTTCATCGGAGAGGGGTGCCGATACGGCCCGAACGACCGCGTCTGCATTCCGGTGCCCTTCTATCACTGCTTTGGCATGGTACTGGGCAATCTCGCGTGCACGACCCACGGTGCGGCCGTCGTCATCCCGTCGCCATCGTTCGAGCCAGCAGCGGCGCTGCGTGCAGTGTCCGAGGAGCGGTGCACGTCGCTACTCGGCGTGCCGACCATGTTCATCGCCGAACTCGCGCTGCCCGACTTCGCGAACTACGACCTGTCGTCACTACGCACGGGAATCATGGCCGGTTCACCGTGTCCGACCGAAGTGATGCGCCGATGTATCAACGAGATGCACATGACCGAGGTGACGATCTGTTACGGGATGACCGAGACGTCGCCGGTGTCAACTCAGACCGCCGCCGACGACCCGCTGGACAAGCGGGTGGGCACCGTCGGGCGCGTGCATCCGCACGTCGAGGTGAAGATCATCGACCCGAAGGGCCACCTGGTGGCGCGCGGCGAGAAGGGCGAGCTGTGCACCCGGGGCTATTCGGTGATGCTCGGTTACTGGGAGAATCCCACGATGACCGCCGAGGCAATCGACGAGACCGGATGGATGCACACCGGCGATCTGGCCACGATGGACGCGGACGGGTACGTCGACATCGGCGGGCGAATCAAGGATCTGATCATCCGCGGCGGCGAGAACGTGTATCCGCGCGAGATCGAGGAATTCCTCTACCTGCACCCGGACATCATCGACGTGCAGGTGATTGGGGTGCCCGATGCGCGCTACGGCGAAGAGATCATGGCGTGGGTCGTGGTGCGTGACGGAGCCGCCATGGATGCGGACGTTTTGCGAGACTTCTGTCGTGAGAAGATCGCGCACCACAAGATCCCGCGCTACGTGAATGTCGTGATGGAGTTCCCGATGACTATCACCGGCAAGGTTCGCAAGGTTGAGATGCGAAAACAGTCGATGACGCTACTTGGGTTAGACGATGCAGGCGACGGCACGGCGACGGCGAACAGCGAACCTCGCCGGTGATCGGTTGAGCAACAATCACCGCTGCAGGAGCGAGGGCGGTGTTGAGGTTCCTCAGGTCCAACTCGCGATGCAGCTCACTGCGACTGCGGCCTCGCATCGCGGCGTTGCGGGCTTCGTTGGTTACGGCTTCTCTTCAGATGCGGGTTGGGCCGGCAGACGCGCCTCGATCTCTGCGAGCCGGTCGAGAATCTCCTTCAGACCCCCAGCAGTTTTTGTGTCGAGGCGATCAACGATGACCTGAGTGTCCTCAAAGGTCTTGACGGCGCGGGCGTCAGATGCAGTCGACTGAACGCTCTGTCCGACCATGATGACCGAGAGCAGGACCAGCTGAAGAAACGTTTGGGCTATCCACGCCACCACCAGAATGAGGCTTGGTGAGATAAGGAAATGCGGAAATGTTCCTTTGGGAAACCAGCCAGTCTGAGAGAGAATCGCCGGCAGACTCGTGAGCGCGATGAGGCAGAACAGATAGGCCATCGCCATCGTCCCGACACCTCTGGTCAGCGCTACCGCAAGTTTCGCGTTGAATCCCTCGACCTTCTCCATTTCGCCCTTGATCCCCTTGAGCGAGATGGCGCTTCTCAGGTAACTGAGCGTGTGGGCGTGCACCGGGATGCCTTGCCTGGTCCAGCCGTGGGTTGGTTGCTGATCGGTCATCGTGCCTCGCTCTTTTCAGCGCCGGTGATAGCGCCCACGGAGACTTCGATGCTGGTCGTGCTCGTGGGTGCGGCGCGTCCGTTTGAGCATTGCATACCCTGGGCTGCCGCCCATTCGATATCGCGAATCTTCGAAGGATTTGCGAGTGGAAATACCTGGCTGCATCGTCCCGTTCTTGGGGTTTGGTCTACCTTCAGTTTCGAGGTATAGCCGAACCGCCCTGTGTCTCGCAGTTCCTTCGAGGGCCAGTCAGGGTGTTGAGTAAGAGGTCTCGGCTTCCGTTCGGAACCCCCACGAATGATCGGGGCTCGTGATCGCACGGTCCTTCGATCCCTGGCACACCTCGGAACTCCGTGGTGTGCGGTTTACACTGACCATCGAATCACCCACCCCTGAGTCAACCGAGGAGCGTCATGAGCGAAGTCAAGAAGCCAACGCACGGATTTACCAAACACGGTCAAGCCGTTCATGCTCGCACCCAGGACCATCTTCCCGAGGCGACGCGCTACCAACGTTTTAACAAGCGAGTCGCCATCTGGATCACGAAGAACGCCGGTTCGATGACCGCTTTCTGGCTCTTCTGGGTGCTGTGCTGCCTCATTCTTCCCTCCGTGCTCTACGCAATGGGCGACATCAGCGTCAAAGAGTACGTCCCGGCCTTCGCCACGACGTTCGGCTTCAACCTCTTGGGTACCTGGTTCCTCTCGACCTGTCTGGAGCTCGTGTTGATGCCCGCCATCATGGTCGGTCAGAACATCCAAAGTGCGGCGGCTGACGTCCGCTCGACCAAGCAGTTCGAGGATACCGAGGAAGTCCGAGTGGACATGAAGACGACGCTCGACCGGCTCGACGTTGACACGGCCGGCGGCCTGAAGGACGTGATCGATCGCTTCGATGCGCTCGAGGCTCTCGTGAAGTCGGCGCTTGCAAGCCTGCAGAATGGTGCGAAACCAACCGAGTCCTAGAAGTTCGTAGCCCGGCCCTGGGGCGGGGTACGGATTCGAGCGGAGTACGGGCTTGACCGACCCCATCCATCGAAGCGTCCGTTGTGCCACTTTTCCTTTCGTCCAGTGAGGATTGGCATCCAGATGGCCGTAGGCTCATTCACATGTACAGCGAGATCGCCAGCAACAACCGTCGAAGCATGATCTTCATTGGCTTGTTCTTCGTGATCTGGATCGTGATTGGCGCAGTCTGCGGTCTGCTCTTCACGACCCTGTATTCCCACCCGGCCACCAACGCGGCCGCGTACGGCCAGACGGTCAGCGACGGATCCGCTCCGATCTTCGTGGGCATGGCCATCTGCGCGGTGCTGGCGATCTGCGGCATTATCTATTCGCTGAAGGCCGGAGCTCGCATGGTGCTACGGGTCTCGGGAGCCGTGCCCGCGGATCCAGTTCGCTACCAGCAACTGCATGACCTCGTCGAGGCCCTCGCGATTGGTGAGGGCATACCTAAGCCCGACGTCTACGTGATCGACGATCCGTCCCCCAACGCTTTCGCCACGGGAGTGAGTTCTGACAAGGCCGCCATCACTTTCACGACGGGACTCGTCCACACCATGAATCGTGAGGAGCTCGAGGGCGTGGCGGGCCACGAGATGAGCCACATCAAGAACCACGACATCAGGTTGCTGCTCGTGGTCAGCACGATGATCGGCATGGCCGCGATCCTGGCGAGCATCCTTTGGCGTGGCGCCTTCTTCGCGAGCATGGGACGAGGACGCGGCCGCAACGGCGGCCAGATCGTCATCGTGATCTTCGTCGCCGGCCTGTTGCTCGCGGTCGTTGGGTTCATCTTTGGACCGCTCATTCGCCTCGCGCTCTCGCGTCGGCGTGAATCACTGGCCGACGTGAGCGGCGTCGCGCTTACTCGCAACCCGGCGGGACTGCTGAGCGCGCTCAAGAAGCTTCAGCAGAATGACGTGCCGTTCAAGAACATGAATCACGCCACCGCGTCCATGTGCATCGACGACCCCTTGCGCCACCACGAATCATGGATCCACCGTCTCTACGACACGCACCCACCGATTGAGGATCGCATTGCCGAACTGGAGAAGATGGTCTCGGGCGAGAAGATCTGAGGTCCGTCGTTCAGCGAATCAAGTCGCTGACGGGGGCCCCTGCTCGCCGTCGGCCGGGGGAGGGCCGACTGGAGGTGCCACCGTTCCCGCAGCGTTCGAACCGGGAAACTTGACCTCGGGCACCGCGCGGTCGGCAGCGTCCGCGCCGAAGAAGGCGACCGCGGTGAAGTGGAAGGAACCGGCGATGAGGTTGCGCGGGAACGTTTGCAGCGAGATGTTGTAGTCGCGTGCACTGGTGTTGTAGTAGCGCCGTGCATATTCGATCTTGTCCTCGGTCGCGGTGAGGGTCTCCTGCAACTGGACGAAACTCTCCACGGCGCGCAACTGCGGATAGTTTTCCGCCACGGCAAAGAGAGAGCGCAGCGCACCAGAGAGGGCGTCTTCCGCGGGAGCGATCTTGCTCGGGTCGCCGGTGGCGCCAGCCGACACCGCGTTGGCGCGCGCCGCGGTCACCGCTTCGAACGTCCCTCGCTCGTGAGAGGCGTAGCCCTCGACGGTGGAGACCAGGTTGGGGATGAGGTCGTGACGCCGCTTGAGCTCGACGTCGATCTCAGACCAGGCCTCTTGGGTCCGATTGCGCTTCTTGACGAGGGTGTTGTAGGCCGCCCAGAGGCCCAGGATCAGAATGAGGACAACGATGACCACGATGACGACCACAACCATGGCTACCCTTTCTCTCCAACACGTCTCGTTGGTGACAGTACCAGTCGTACGACCGTGGAGCGAAGCTTGACGTTGCTGTCTCGGTTTTGCGACTCGGACCGTCCTGCGACTGCGCAGCGCCACCCTGATCCTCATGACGAGGAGGGGTGCCGTTCCACTTCGTCAAATTCTCGATCCCGGGACGACAGAGCCTCGACGGGACCGCAACGAATCCCAAGTGGCGATCCGTCTAGTGCAGTGGGTGAAGGGCCGTTAGAGACCAGAAAGCTTGCGAATGCTTCGAGCGAGCGCCGAGTTGTCATCGTCGCCGTGGCCCTGGGCGATCAACCCGTCTTCNNGTGACTGGAAGGACCGCGCCGACGTCGCGGGCCAGCTCCAAGCCGATGCCTAGATCCTTGCGGTGCAGGGAGATCTTGAAGCCAATGGGATAGTCGTCTTCGATCATTCTCCCGCTTCGGTTCTGAAGAACCCAGGACCCGGCGGCGCCGCCCACGAGGGCCTCGACGACCTTCTCGGCGTCGAGGCCCGCCTTGATGGCGAGGGTCACCCCTTCAGCAACACCCAGGTACGTTCCCGCCAGGATCACCTGGTTGATGGCCTTGGCCCATTGGCCCGCGCCGAGG
>PLKM01000020.1:0-38568 GCA_003141095.1 Acidimicrobiaceae bacterium
CAACATGGTCTCTCCTAGTAGATGAGCTCAGGAACGCGCTCAGCTTCCTCAGGCGTTTCAATGGCGGGCGGAACCTTGGCGAGTCGAATCATGAGGCCGATTTCAATGACTGCCAAGAGTGAGTAGATAGCGGTGAATCCAATGAGGCTGGTGGCGACGTATCCGGGCGAGATAAGCGTCACCGCCTTGGAAGTCGTCAGAAGTCCGTAGACCACCCAGGGCTGGCGTCCGGCCTCGGTGAATATCCATCCGAAGGAGTTGGCGAGAAACGGCGCCAATACCATCCACGTCGCGAAACGCAAGAAGCGTGGCGACCTTTCGAGGCGCCGCTTGCGCACGAGCCAGAGGGCCGTGCCACCGAGCAAGAAGAGCAGGATCCCGAGGCCCACCATGATCCGGAACGACCAGTAGCAGAGCCACACTACGGGGACGTAACTTCCGGCGCCGTACTTCTTGACGGACTGCTTTTGCAGTTGGTTGATTCCCAGAACCTTGCCGTTCCAGGTGTTCGTCGCGAGCACGCTCAAGATATGGGGAACGCGGATTTGGAACACTGGATTGTCCGACAGGTCACCGATCGTGAGGAGCGAGAAACTCGCTCCACTCTGCGTGTTGTAGAGAGCTTCCGCCGCGGCCATCTTCATGGGCTGCTGAACCTCCATCTCCTTCGCCTGGTTGTCGCCCAGGAACATTGTCGCAATCGAGGCGAGCACGGTCACCACGATGGCGACCCGTGCGGCCTTGCCGAAACCGGCCAGGTCGTGACCCTTGCGAAGGTGCCAGGCCGCGATCGCCAGCATGAAGACCGACCCCGTGAGGAACGCGGCCGCCAGCACGTGACCGTAGGCGGCGATGAACGTCGAGTTCGTCATGACGGCCCAGAAGTTGGTCATGACCGCCTGGTGCGTCTTTGGATCAATGGCGTAGCCCACCGGGTGCTGCATCCACGAGTTCGCCGCCACGATGAAGGCCGCCGAGAGAATGGTGCCCAGGCTCGCCAGCCAGATAGAAGCGAGATGGATGCGCTTGCTCACCCTTCCTCTTCCGAAGATCCAAATTCCTAAGAACGTGGACTCCATGAAGAAGGCCAGCAGGCCCTCAATGGCGAGCGGCGCACCGAAGATGTTGCCAACGAACACCGAATAACGAGACCAATCCATACCGAACTGGAACTCTTGGACGATGCCGGTCACCACACCAATGGCGAAGTTAACGAGGAACAACTTGCCGAAGAACTTGGTCATCCGGTCATACGACAGGTCACCCGTTCGATACGCCGCCGTCTGGAGGATCGCGACAAGCAGACCCAATCCTATGGTGAGCGGAACGAAGAGGAAGTGAAAAACAGTCGTGATTCCGAACTGCCAACGAGCCAACGACAGTGTTGAAATACCTGCAATAAACGTGTTCATGGGGCAACCTTAGAATTCGCTAAACATTGTCACTTCAGAAAAACTGGGGACCTAAGTCACTTAAAATATCGTTTGGGTCCAAACGATTATCGAGTATGAAGAATGCCGATGTGGACCATCTTCAAAAGTGATGTCTCACTCTCACGGCGTCGGAATCGAGACCCGAGCGGCCTGCGAAATGATGTGAGGAGTCGAAGCTTCGTTCGCAGGACCACCTCGACGGATGTGGAGCTCCGCTGACTCAACCACCTCGAAGACGAGCGAACAGACCTCCGCCGGTGCTCGTCGCCGCGCTGTTCTGGGCGCACGTGCACCGCTGATTCTTCGGAACGCCGGCAAGAGCCTGTTCAATGTGGTTCCCACATCCCTTCCAGGTGGCCTTGCCGCACTTCTTACAGGTTGCCTTGTGGCACATCAGTGTTGCCTTTCTCTCTTGGTGTATTGATAAATCTTGTCCGTCACTCAGCCAACGGGTTCGAGTTCGATCGACGCGGGCGAGCAGTGCCACGTCCGGTAACCGCCGTCCAGGTTCTTCGCATGCAAGCCGAGTTCGTTGAGGAGCATCGTCGCCACGTGACCGCGCTGACCGACCTGACAGTTGACGACAATGTCGCCCTGGCCCAGTTCGCCGGCTCGCTCGCGCAGTTCGTCGACTGGGATATTGATCGCCCCAGGTAAAGCGCCGCACGCAAACTCTTCGGGCGTGCGAACGTCGACGAATTGCGCACCCTGTGCACGATACGCATCAACCTCGTGCCACTGGACCATCTCGACCAAACCCGAGAGGATGTTCTCAGCGATGTAACCGAGCATGTTCACGGGGTCCTTCGCCGAACCGAACGGCGGTGCGTAGGCGAGTTCTAGGTCCGCGAGCTCCGGAGCCGTGAGCCCGGCTCGAATGGCGGTCGCGATTACGTCGATCCGCTTGTCGAGTCCTTCCTTGCCAACACCTTGGGCACCGAGGATCCTGCCCGTCGACGGCTCGAAGAGCATCTTCAGACACATGGATTTCGCCCCGGGGTAGTAACCGGCGTGCGAAGTGGGGTGGGTGTGGACC
Organism: Acidimicrobiaceae bacterium; assembly: GCA_003141095.1. GTDB lineage: Bacteria > Actinomycetota > Acidimicrobiia > Acidimicrobiales > RAAP-2 > RAAP-2. The sequence goes on from PLKM01000020.1 coordinate 2,470, forward strand.
GCGAAGTATGAGCGACCCTGGGCAATGAGTCTCTTCTCGTTCCAGCCAGTTGTCGCAATCGTGAGGTCGAAGACCTTGACGATAGCGGTGCCAATGGTGGTGCGGGGTCGCACGATTCGTCCGGCGATGTGGTCCGCGACCACCCGCCCGTGGCGGTTGGCGATGTTGGCGAGCGGTACCAGGGTGGCCGATCCGTCGAGGGCGTCGGTCTTCTCGGCGGCGTCACCGACCGCGTACACGTTCTCGACACTCGTACGGTTGAACTGGTCGACGGCGATGCCGCCACGCTCGCCGATTACGAGATCCGCCCGTCGCGCGAGTCCGGTCTCGGGTCGAACACCAATCGCCACGATGACCAGTTGCGCGGGGACGAACTGACCCGTCGCCAGTCGCACATGGGTGGGCGTGATCGCCTCGACCGAGTCGCCGAGGTGCAGCGTCACGTCGTGTCGGCGCAGTTCGTCAGCAACTGGCGACGCCATCTCGGCGTCGAGCGGCGCCAGGACCTGGTTCGCCGCCTCCACGAGCGTCGTCGCGATTCCGCGGCGCATGAGGTTCTCCGCGAGTTCGACGCCGATGAAACCGGCGCCGATGACGACGGCGGTCTTGGGCTCGCTCTTGACTTCGCTCACGAGACGCTCGACGTCCTCCACGGTTCGAAGGGGCATCGCGCGCTCAATGCCGGGAATCGACGGGACGACGGGCGACGCGCCGGGACTGAGAACCAGGAAGTCGTAGCTAATCTCGTAGGCCTTGTCCTTCACCAGGTCGCGCGCCGTGACCGTGTTCGTAGAGGTATCGATGGCGACGGCCTCGGTGTCGACGCGCACGTCGAGACGGAACCGATTGAAGAGCGACGCCGGCGTCTGCAGCAGCAGTGAATCCTCTTCTTCGATGACGCCACCGACGAAGTACGGCAGGCCGCAGTTCGCGTAGGAGACGTGGCCGCTTCGTTCGAGCACGATGATCTCGGCCTCGTTGTCGAGCCGGCGAAGCCTCGTCGCGGCTGACATTCCCCCGGCCACTCCCCCAATGATGACGACTTTCACTTTTCTCCCTTAGGCCAAGCTCAAGAAGAGCTTCTGAAACTTCTCGGTCATTAGACGACTGTCCATGTCCGGATCGACCAGGCATTGCTTGAGGTTCGCCGATATCAGGCTGAAGGCGGCGGTGTTAACGGCTTTGCTCACGGCGGCCATCTGGATGACGATCTCTTCGCACGAGGAACCTTCGTCGAGCATGCGAACGACTGCGCCCAATTGTCCGTGGGCCCGCTTCAGTCGCTTATGGATGGCAATGAACTGGTCATTGTCGTCAAGCGTGTGCGATGTGGTCGAAGCCATGATCAACTACCTTCCAATCCATGTTTGTGCGCTGCCTTTGCGCTGGGTGCGAGCGAGCCACATGGGTCTATCGACCCTTGAGCGGCTGGCCCAAGAGTGGTGCCAGCAGACAGACGTTGAACACTCCGGCGAAAAAAGGAATCAACCCGATGATTGACAACGTCAGCCAACCGCCGCCGAGCGCGAAACCGATAGCTATGAGTGCCATCCCGGCGATCACACGGAGCAGGCGCCCGGCTCTCGATGACATGAACTTGATGAGACTCACGGGTCCTCCTGCATCCGGGCCGAAGCCCTCGCGCGACCGGCGCTGTGCCCGGTTCACGTAAGTCATTCTATACCCCCTCGGGTATATACGCAAGTCGACTGGGCGCTATTTTCTCTGGTGTCGAGGGTTCCGGGCAGTCGTGACAGGGAGTTCGAGATCCGGAATCGAACGTGAGGGCCGAAGTCACGATTGGTCAAGAGTGACTCACTCGCGAGGCAACGTCATCCGGATGAGCACGAGCCACCGCGAGCCAGCGTCAACGAGCCAGCCGGTCACCGGGTCGAGAAAGCAATCAACGCAGGGTACGAGACTCCCGTGCCCAACGAGCGCCAGCGGAAGTTTCGTGCGAGTACCTCGACCTTGCATGTTCTTCGTGACCTAATTCTGTCTCCTCGCTCTGAGGTGCCCCGAGCAGGTAGCTGGTCACTCAACTCAACGAGCAGAGACGAGCCATCGGAACGCCTCGCGGTCGCCCTGGAGCTGGAGGCGGCGCTCGAGCACCGGATTATCGGTGACTTGGCTGACATGCTGATTGATCGCCCGGCGCTGGCGCGTACGGTCGACGCGCACCACGTAATCCAACTCTGTTGCAGGGCGTCCAACGAACTGAGCGCCGAACTCGAGGTTCAACGCGTTAGCGACCAGTTCCGGTAGCGTCCACGCCAGCACCGCCAGATTGAGTTCGCGCGCCACGGCGACGGCCGCTTCAGTCGCGCGACAGTGGTCCGGGTGCCCAGTGATTCCGCCCTCGTCGAAGATAAGAAGGAGGTCCGCTCCAGACCGTTCGACGGCCCCGTGTATCCGCTCCGTCAATTCGACGAGAGGCTCATCGCTGAGCCGACCGTCGCGATAGTGAAGAAGTTCGACGTCCCCGACTCCGAGTTCGTTGGCCGCGGCGACCAACTCATCGGCTCGAACGCGCCCGAGTTCGGGGGTGTCAGCCCCGAGTGTCGACGCCTCACCGTGCGTGAAGCAGATCACCGACGTCGAGGCTCCCGATTCGGCGAAAGTAGCGAGCGCCGCGCCGAGTCCGAAACTCTCGTCATCGGGGTGCGCGCACACGGCCAGGACCGCGCGAGTGTCCGGCAATTCCTTGACGCTTAGTGCAGTAGGGCCCTCACTCATGTTTTCCCCAATCGTCGACTTGCTCACGCTGACAACCATTCATCGACACCTCAGTCTATACCCTATGGGGTATGTGCTACAGTCGATGAAAACCCACTCGGCCACACTGCAACCCGTAGTCGGCCTCATCGACCACGAGGAGATTTCCGTGAAGAAGTTCGACGTCGGACTTCCGCCCACCCCAACAGCATTTGACCGCCAGGCGCCAGCGTCGCGCGAACGGGTCAGCGTCTTTGCACGCCTGGGCCACTGGACGGCGACCCGTCTGCGTCTGGTACTGCTCTCGTGGCTCGCCATCCTCGTGGTCTTCGGCATTTTCGCCCCGCAGGTCGAAACCGCCCTCTCCGGAGCGGGGTGGCAAGATTCGTCGAGCCAGTCGGTCCACGCGCGTGACATCATCCAGCGCGATTTCTCGGGTCTCGGCTCGGCGGCGCTCGAGGTGGTCGTGGTCGACCATCGCGGACCGATCGTCAGCGACCCCGCCGCGCTCGCGCTCATGAACAAAGCGGCAGCGCTGCTGCGCGCTGACGCGCACGTCTCGAAGGTCGTCATGCCCAGCACCGGCACGTCCATCTCTCGAAACGGCCGCTCCGCAATCATCACCGCGGGCTCGGCTGCGGGCACCAACGTCATGGTGAAGGCCGCCAACGACCTCGCCGGACCAATCCAGGATCTCTCGGGGTCGGGCGTGACCCTGACGCTCACCGGCGACAGCGCGCTGTGGGCAGACTTCAACAACGCCAACCGCTCGGCGATGCTGCGCTCGGAGATGCTGTCGTGGCCCGTGACCATGATCATCCTCGTGATCGCGTTCGGAAGTCTCGTCGCCGCCGGGCTGCCACTGCTGCTCACGATGGTGGGTTTGCTGGTCGCGGCGGGTGCGTTGGTGATGCTCTCGCACGCGTTCCCCGTCTCGATCTGGGCACTCAACTTCGCGCTGATGTTCGCGCTCGCCCTCGGCATCGACTACGCGCTCTTCATCGTCGTCCGGTTCCGTTCGGCCCTGAAACGTCGAGGCGCGACCCCGGGTGATCGCGACGTGGTGATCGCCTCGGTCGCCGAGACAATGGACACCGCGGGCAAGGCCGTGGCGTTCAGCGCGATCACCGTGCTGGCGTCCCTGGCGTCCATCCTCCTAGTGCCGAGCCCGGCCTTTCGCAGCATGGCGCTGGGCATCATGCTGTCAGTCGTGGCGGTTCTCGCCGCGACGCTGACCCTGCTGCCGGCGGTACTCGGTCGACTCGGCACGCGGATAAGCAAGGGGCAAGTGCGACTCTGGCGACGTCACCCGGATCCCGAACACCCCGGTCGACTCGACATCATGCTCCACTCGTGGGGGCGGACCATGTGGCGCCACCCGGCGTGGCTGGGTCTGGGCGCCCTCGCGGTGTTGCTGCTCGCCGCGTCGCCGGTGATCGGACTTCGAACCAATATGCCCTCGATCACGATCATCCCGCCGAGTGCAAACGCCCGTGTTGGTTACGACGAGGTGGCGTCGGCCTTCGGGGCTGGTGCCCCCGGCACCCTGCAGGTACTCGTGCCCGCTGCGCACCAGAGGCAGGCGCTCGCCTCGCTCGCGACGACTAAGGGCGTCGCGGGCGTGTCGGCGGGGCCCACCAACGACGGCTGGAGCCTCGACCAGGTCATCCCGACGACGGGTCCCTCGACGACCGCGACCGAGGTGACCATCGTGCGAGTGCGCTCCGTGCTACCGGCGGGATCGCTGGTCGGCGGGGCCGCCGCGGAGAACTACGACCTTCAGCAGTCACTGTCGCACTACACCCCCATTGTCTTCGGAGTGCTCATCGCGCTCGGTTTCATCCTCCTGCTCATCGCGCTCGGAGCTCCGCTGATCGCGGCCGCGGGAGTGCTGCTCACCGCGTTGTCGGTCGCTGGCGCCTTCGGCATCGCCCGACTGATCTTCCAGAACGGCGACCTGTCCGGCCTTCTGCACTTCCAGTCGCAGGGCTTCGTCGACGCGTGGGGACCCCTCTTCTTCGGTGCCATGGTCTTTGGCGTCGCGATGGACTACACACTCTTCATGTTGTCAACGGCGAAAGAACACTACGAGACTCACGCGCACCCCGAACACGCGATGGTTAGTTCAGTGCGCAGTTCGGGCCGCGTGGTCCTGTCAGCGGCCGCGGTGATGATCGCGGTCTTCTTGACCTTCGCGCTCTCGGGTCCCCTCGCCCCGAAGGAGATGGGCGTGATCCTCGCCGTCGCGGTCGCCCTCGACGCGCTCGTGGTGCGACTCGTGCTGCTGCCGATCGTCCTGCGCTACGGCCGACACCACAGTTGGCATCTGCCCGGGTGGCTGGGCCGCTTCCTGCCCAAGGTCCGCTTCTCGCACTAGACCTCCGTCCGAGAGCACCGAGGGAACCGAGCGCACCTTGGTGCTCTGGGACGGAGCGATCACGTGACAACGCGTGGGTCTGTTTAGGATGACCCACGAACTAGCCGAGCGCGAGTACCCGCTCGACAACGACTCTGGCCTTCACTTCGCTCCGGGACCGGGCGACTGGCGCTCGAGTTCACGCTTCACCTGACGCGGCGTCGGGTTGCGCATGGTGGTTGCTCCGACGACCACCGTGGGAACCATCTCGTCGCGGCCATTGACCGACCGCACGAACGCGGCGGCGCTCGGATCGCTCCAGATGTTCAGTTCTTCGCTCGCCGCGTTGATTCGTCGAAGTCCCAATCGCAGGCGAATGCAAAAAGGGCAACCCGGGCGCCAGTAGACGACGACCGCCGGGGGCCCTGCGCTCTGCTCACCGTCGCCATTCACTTGGCCACTCGTCACGCCTCGCGTGGCGCGACGTCCCACCAGATCGTGGTCAGCTCGCGCGCCGTTGGCGCCGGGTGCGACGAGAGAAAGTCACGGACCTCGTCGACACGCGACTCGGGCAGGCAAAGGCGAATGCGCATGAAATGCGCCGCCTGGTCGAGGTTCTGCTCGACCCGCATCGGACCGCTCCACTGTTCGCAATGCGCGTCGATGTTGATCTCGTGAAGGACATCGAGCAGGTCCGATGGCGTCGGGCCGTCGGGACGCTCGAGATTCCAGAAATGGCGCCACGCCTCGGACATCGACGCGAGCGGGTGTCGATCAGGCATCTCGACGACCACGCGGGCCTTCGTGTGGTCGTCCAGGGCTCGGAGAAACGGGACAATGTCGGCGACGTTGTAGACGACGTGATGCGCAGTCACGACGTCGGCCTCGGGTGTCCGGTCCGCGACCGACGGCCAGAAGCCCTCGACTGTCTCGCAGGTGACCCCACGCTTGGCGGCGTTCGCGCTGAACATCACCAACATCTCGGGCTGGTGGTCGACGCCGATAACGTGTGTCGCCGGAGGAGTCAGGGCGAAAGCCGCAATACCACCTCCGCAGCCCACGTCGAGCACCGTGGCGCCCACGAGCAGGACTTCACGTGCGCGTTCGTGCGACGGCGACGGTGGAATCTGTTCGGGGACCTCGAACAACACGGGCGGGTGAATCCACGGACTCTGCGGCGCCGAATTCACAATCTCGTCGGGCAGCGCCCACGCGTCGAGTGCCTGGCTCCAGTTCTGCGCGGCCGAGGTCACGGTCAGCGTCCCAGAAAACGAGCGAGGGAGCCCTCAGTCGAATCCGAATTCGACGCCACGGCGAAGTCCCCATCGCACGTGCACCGCTCGTCCAGCGGCACTCCATCGAGCGCCTGTTCTATATGACTCCCACATCCGCTCCACGTTGGCCTAGCGCACGCCGCGCACGTCACTTGATGACACATTGCTCTTACCTCTTTCCGTTGTTCATTCTTCTCCACCCGAGCGAGCCAGCATGCACTCTTCGACTGCATTCAATGTTGGTACTTTCCACACTGGCTCCACGCGCTTTCTGAGCGACCCGCCTCCACCGATGGCACGACCACGCTTCCTTGTGTAGCATATACCCCTAGGGGTATATGCTACACAAGGAAGCGGAACCAGAGGAGGAGCCATGACAACTACACAAATGACAGAGCAGAACTTCGAGGAGGTCGTCGCGTCCAACGACATCGTGCTCATCGACTTCTGGGCGACGTGGTGCGGCCCGTGCCGGTCATTCGCGCCGACCTACGAGAAGGTCGCCGAGCAGTACCCCGACATCATCTTCGCCAAGGTCGACACCGAGGCCGAGCAGGGACTCGCGGCGTCCTTCAGCATCATGTCGATCCCCACTCTGATGGTGATCCGTGAGAACGTGGTTCTGTTCAGCCAGGCGGGCGCCCTTCCCGAGCGCACCTTGCGCGAACTCGTGGAGAAGGTGCGCGATCTTGACATGCAAGAGGTCCACCGTCAGATCCTCGAACAACATAACGCCGACGCCTAACCCGAGGCCTCGTGCTTTGGCGCACCGGTCAACGGGTCATCGACGAAGTGGGCACCCGTCCGCAGGTCGGCCAATGTTCTCAGACGCCGGGATCGTCGATGCGCAGCCCCAACTGGGCGGGCGTCGCTCGGGTGAGCACGAGCACCAGCGCGAGCGCGACCACGTGCACACCCGTGCACCACAGGCAGACGTGACCGATGATCAAGACCTCCGCGGCGATCAGCCAGAAGACGAACAGCAGTCCCGCGACCGCCAACGCTGTGCGCGAAAGCGCCAGCCATCGAGCACCCCGTCGCCACACCGAGGGCGACGACAGGATGCTCATGACGACGAAGAAGCCGAGCCCCAATATCGCGACGGGAATCCCGACTACGCGCGACTGGGGCGATGTCGTGACCGCCGTGCAGCTGAGTTCACCGCGCCCCGAACACGCGAGGATCGTGGCTTCGGTGAAGTGCGCGATGGTCATGTAGGTCGACAGGCCCACACCGATCAGACTCAGCGCGAACGCGGTCACCTCGACCCAGCGCGTCGCGGGCAAAGGCTCGAAGTCAGCACCGTCGGGTTCGAGCGCTTGCGCTGGCGGTACCGTGGCGGTCCCAGCGTCATCACGCGACGAACCGGACATCAGTGGTGCGCTCTCGTCACCATCTTCATCATTCGGAAATTGAACGCCACGAAACGGGTGGCCTGGTAGAAGAGGCCCTTCCTGCGACGAAGTGTTCCCGCCGTCGGCAGGGGCGCTTCAGCGATACTGCGGTCCACGTCACTCATCTGTTCCACCTTCTCGGTCTCGGACTTGCTCTCATATCGACTGTCCGTTACTCGGGGATCATGAACCAGCCGAAGCGGGCCTTCGCCTTGTAAATGAACAGGTAGTGCAGGAGCAACTTCGTCCAGTGCCCGCTGAGCCCGATCTCGCCCGAGGTTTGGGTGAGGTCGCGTCCAGAACCGGGGAAACGCTTCCGGTCGGGGATGATCGGGTACATCGTGATCGCGGCGGCGCTGCCCTTGCGAAGTCCGGTACCCGCCGAGGCAATGCACGCCGCACCCATCGCCGCCATCGAGGCGGTGCGCAGCGGCGCCTGGTCCCCGTGACGGATTCGTTCGGCGATCGAAAGGGCCACAGTGCGCCCCATGACGCCCGAGGGCATCCCGGTGCGTGGCGGCGCGGGCGAGATGATCGTCCCGTTCGGGCTCTTCCTCGGTTCGGAGATGGCGTGAGGCGGCGCGAAGGCGATCCCGACGCCAAAGACGTTCGCGTAGCGCGGACACTGGTACGTCTTCGGCCAGTCCTCGGGCGTCCACTCCTCGAAGGGCTTGACCGCGTAGTCCGCGTCAACTCGCAGAAAGCCGTTCGGTGCGAAGAGGTCGTCAGTGATGTCGTCGCCGTTGTTCGCGTACGCCTTCATGTCGACCCCGCGAAACGGTGGCAGCAGCATCGCGAAGTCGAAGTCCAAGGTGTGCTTCGAGCCGTCGAGTTCCTCGTAGTGGATGACCCCCGGGTCCACCTTCTCGACGTGAGCGCGAAGAATGGCCCTGACTCCGCGTTCACGGAACAACGATTCGGTCCACATCTTGCTGCTGGTTTCGAAGCCGTTCTGGGCGAAGGTCATGCCACCCACACCGAGGTCCCCGAGGTCGTACTCGTTGGAGAGGTACACCACGTCGGCGAGTTCACGCACCCCGCGCTCCCGGAGTTCGTGCTCGACGTTGAACGTGTACTCGAAGGCCGCTCCCTCGCACGTGCAGGTGCCGTGTCCTACGCCGATGACCAGGGTCTTCCTCTCGCCGGCCTTCAGCGCCTCGATGATCGTCTCGAGCGCGGCGGCCGACTGTTCGGCGTGTCCGGCGGTACAGACCGACCAGGAGTTGCCGTCGGGCCCGAGCCCGGGCGTGGCCGCGAAGTTCAACTTCGGTCCGGTCGCCACGATGAGGTAGTCGTAGGTGAGCTGCTCCTCTTGACCGGACCGGGTCGGGTCCGTGTAGTCGATGTCGACGAAGCCTTGGGGATTGTCAGGGCTGCCCTCGGGGTGGATCGCCACGGCCTTAGCCTGGCGAAACCCGATGTGCTTGCGCTTGTAGATCGGCGCCAACGGAAAGGTCACCTGGTCCTTGGTCATCTTGCCGACCCCGACCCAGATATTCGAAGGAATCCAGTTCCAATTGGAGTTGGGCGACACGACAATGATCTCGGCCCCCTTCTTCAGGTGACGCTGCAGGTGTAGTGCCGCGGTGTGACCCGATATACCGGCACCGAGGATTACGACGCGAGCCATGGCGACCTCCGCACGTTCACTGCGGACCGGCGCCCCGCGAGCACCTCTGTAGCTCGATGCCAAGACACTGATCTGACCAAGTTCATTGACTCCCCATTTCCGATGCAGCCGCCGGATCGACGTGCAACCCCCACTCGTGACCACCTGTAGTATATACCCATAGGGGTATTTCCTCAATTCCAAGCAAGCGGTTCGACAGAATCTCGGCGATACTGAGACGAACCAAATCAGCCCAAGGAGAAGTCATGGCCACCGAGAAGACCCCACATGTCCTCCAGGACCAGGTGCAACTTGAGAAGATCACCAAGCGCGTCAAGCGCGCGCACGGCCAGATGGGGGCCATCGTGCGAATGCTCGAAGAAGGTCGTAGTTGCGAGGAGATCGTCACCCAGATGGCGGCGGTCGCCAAAGCCGTGAACACCGCCGCGTTCACGCTCATTTCAGCGAATTTGAAGGAATGTCTCGTCGATCCTGAAAACGACACCGACGAGATCGTGACCCGATTGCAGAAACTGTTCCTGAGCCTCGCCTAGCGGGCCTTCGTTCGAGATTCAGCACGCCACCACCAACGTTCGCCGTTTGCCTCGTCGTTCTTTGCTCGTCACGGACTCGGGGGTCCCGGGTGGCGCAAAGCCCAGCGGCGGACTGCCCATCGAAACACCACTATCCCGGTGTCGGCCGCGCGACGAGTCGCGCAGGCGACCGTGATTGCGACGCGGAAAAGGACGAACTCGAGTGAAGGCTAGGAAACCGTCATCCCACCGTCGACGGCGATGTCGGCGCCGGTGATGGCTGAGGCCGCGGGTGAGCATAACCAGGCGATGGTCGCGGCCACTTCGTAGGGCTCGATGAGCCGACCAATTGGTTGGCTCTTCGCGAACTCTTCTTCGCTAGCGAGCCCGTACACGTCGGCTGACGCCTTCAAGATCGCGGTGCGCGTAGAGCCCGGGCTCACGGCGTTAGCGGTGACGCCGTGTTCGGCCAGGTCCATCGCAACGCCGCGAATGAGCCCGACGACCGCGTGTTTGGCTGCCGTGTACGCGGCCAGATGATAGAGACCGGTGCTACCGGCGGCGGATGCGACTGCGACGATTCGGCTCTGGGCATCTTTGCCGTTGGCGATCAACGTCGGCGCCGCCGCTTCGATGAGGCGGCGGGTTCCGAGCACATTCACCGACCACACGGCGTCCCACGCCGCTTCGGAAATCTCCCAGAGCGGTGCACCCGCGCCAATGACCCCCGCACAGGCAACAACAGTATCGAGACGTCCAAAGTGCCGCGAGGCCGTTTCGACCGCCAGCTGCATGTCGGTGGCGCTTCGAACGTCACCCACGAGGCCGAGCACCGATTCGCCGTGGCGAGCCACGACGCCGTCCAGATCGGCCGGTGTCGCGAGCGCGTACGGGACATCGGGGATGTCGCGACAGCGGTCGACCGCCACGACGCTGTAGCCGTCGTTCACCAGCGCGTCCACGGTCGCCGCCCCGATTCCTCGAGCCGCGCCGGTGACGATGGCTACGCGATTCACTCGCCGAGCTTTCGAAAGAAATTCGGCGGCGCCACGACGTCGTCTCGACTGAGTTCGCTGATGCTCGATTTACCGAGTCCCAGCAGCGTCGAGTCGATGCCACTGCGCAGCACGTCGAGCACGTTCTCAACGCCCGCTTGGCCGTTCGCGGCGAGGCCCCATAGATAGGCCCGACCAATCATGACCGCGCGTGCCCCTAGGGCGAGGGCCTTCACCACGTCACTGCCACGTCGAACGCCTCCGTCGAGCACCACCTCGATCTGGTCACCCACGGCGTCGGCGATCGCCGCCAGCGAACGAATCGGGGCTGGCGTGCCGTCCAGGTTGTTGCCGCCATGGTTCGACACCGACAGCGTCGTCGCGCCCAAGTCAACGACGCGCTTGGCGTCGTCGATGCGGCTCAAGCCCTTCACCATGAACGGGCCGTCCCACTGGGCACGAAGCCACGCCACGTCGTCCCAGCTCGGCAGCATGCTCTGCATCCACTCGTAGTACGCACCGAAAAACGTGGGCGGCTTGGTGCCGATTGGCGCCATGTTGGGGGTGGTGAGATCGGGCATGTGGCCCGTTTTGGCGAACGACCACAGCCAACGTGGCCTCGAAAGCGCTTCGGGAGCCAACTTCAGCGCGTTGGTGAAGTTGATCTTCTCGGGGATCCAGGGACTGCCCCAGTCACGTCCATTCGAGAACGACCAGTCGAGGGTCAGGATGATCCCCTTGGCGCCTGCGGCTTTGGCCCGCTCGAGGCGCTGGACCATGGTGTCACGGTCGCCCGACCAGTACATCTGGAAGAAGACCTGGTTGTTGACAGCACACACGTCCTCGACGGACTTGCTCGCGAACGAGCTCAGGCCCATCGCCACGCCGCGGTTCGCCGCGGCCCGACCAACCGCGACTTCACCCTCGGGGTGAACGGCCTGCACGCCGGTCGGGGAGATGATGACCGGCATCGACAGCGACTGGCCCATGATGGTCGTGGCCATCTGGCGATCGCTCGAGAGCCCCGCGATGTGCGGGGCGAAGCCCAGTTGATCGAACGAGTCGAGGTTGTCCTTCGATGACAGTCCCTTTTCCGAACCGGCGATCAAGGCGCCGTAGACCGACCTCGGCAGACGCTTCTCGGCGCGGCGCTGAGCAACGGCCACTGTCTCAAACCACTTACTGGCCATGTGTCCCCCAAAGGCTCATTGCGACAATACAGGAGCCCTCGATTGACCGGTCACCGGCCTAGCGAGACGTGATGGCGACCGGCACCCTCTTGGAGTGGTCGGGCGAGGGCGTTGGTCGAATGGTGAGCCTCTTCTTCTCGAGCACCGCCTCGCCGTGACCAAAAACACACTCCGGGTCGGGATCCGTGAGTTCGAGTCCCGTAAAGAATTTGGCCGCCATGCATCCCCCGCGACACGCGTCGTACGAGCCGCACGATCCGCATGCGCCCGGATTTCCCGGCTCACGAAGGGATTGGAAGAGATTGCTCGTGGTCCACACGTCGGCGAATCCGGCGTCTCGAACGTTGCCGGCCTTGAACTCGTCGTGGATCACGAAGGGGCAGGCGTACACCTCGCCCACCGGATCGATGAGACACACCACTCGCCCGGCACCGCACAGGTTGAGACCTTCGAGCGGATCACCGAGAGCCGAGAGATGGAAGAACGAGTCACCGGTCAGAACGTTCGGACGATCCAGCAGCCACTGATAGAGGCGGCGGTTCTGTTCGCGCGTCGGATGGAGCGACTCCCACACGTCGACGCCACGTCCCGAGGGGCGAAGTCTGGTGAGGCGCAGCTCGGCGCCGTAGCTCGCCGCCAGCGCTTCGAACTCGTCGAGCTGTTCTATGCTCTCTCGGGTCATCACGACCGAGATCTTGAACTGGCCGAAGTTCGCCGCCTTCAGGTTGTCCATGGCCCTTCGAGCCTGGTCGTAGCTTCCAGCACCTCGAATCCGGTCACTCGTCGCGGCGTCGGCGCCGTCAATGGAGATCTGGATGTCGAGGTAGTCAATGGCGGCCAAACGTTCGGCGGCCTCTTCATCGATGCGCGTACCGTTCGTCGAGAACTTGACGCCCACTTTCTGGCGCACGGCGTGTTCGATGAGTTCAAAGAAGTCGCGCCGGATCATGGGTTCACCCCCACCAATGTTGATGTAGAAGATCTGCATCGCGGCGATCTCATCAATCAGGTCCTTGGCCTCTTTGGTGGAGAGCTCCATCGGGTCGCGCCGGCCGGACGATGAAAGACAGTGCGTGCAGGCGAGGTTACAGGCGTACGTCAACTCCCAGGTGAGACAGATCGGCGCGGCGAGCCCGCGTTCGAATCGGTTGCGGAGTGAAAAGTCAGCGCCCACTCAGAATCTCCGAACTGAAGAGCGACGAAAGCGCCTCGACGTAGCGCTGGTGCTGCGCCGGCACGACCACGGCGTCGATTGCTTCGTCGGCGCTTTCGAACTCTTCGAGGTTGCGTACGAGCGCCACCAGTTCGCGGGACTTCAAGAAGACGAGTCGTCGAGTGCCGTGATGATACGCCAGTGCGCCAAAGGCCTCGTCACGAAGTGAGACCTGACCGCTCAACTTCCAGGGAGCCGACGAATCGAAGACGCGCACCGCCGACTGCACCACGATTTAGTAGACCCCGCAGAGTCCGTCGATGGAGACCTCTTCAACGAGTAACTCTTCGCTCTCTCCAATTTCAAGGACTTCTTCATCGGCAATGAGTGTTTCTGTTGGCACGTACCCTCCTGGACTTCTCCTATTCTGCCGTGTTCGAACGGCCCGCGCGACCACGCCATGACAAACTGCCAAAGTGACCGACCTCTCGCCCCTCGCCCCCTCGCCGACCGCCGCGCCGATACCGGCGGGAACTTCGGTCGTTTTTGATGAGGAGGCGAAGTTTTTCGATCGAGACTTCATCGCCGGCGGCTCGCCGTGGCGGCTCCTGAAGCTCCCCGGGGGATCGAGATCGGTCGCCGAACGCTGGCAGGACGGCGGGACCGTGCGCTCCGGCGAGGAGCGTTTTGCCAGGACGTTGATCCAACAAGGGCTCCTTCACCCGATCTTCCCCACACGGCATGATGTTGACGACATTGATGTGGTGGTTCCGGTGCGCGACGACGTCGCATCACTGCGTGAGCTTCTCGGCCAACTTCACGGGCTTCACGTGACGGTGGTCGACGACGGCTCGCTGAACCCGCTTGCCATCGCTGAGTGCGCTCGACGGTTTGACGTTGCCTTGATTCGCCTCGAAGTGAACCGTGGTCCGGGTGGCGCCCGCAACGCCGGCGTCGCTGGCACCGAGAGGCCGTTGGTCTGCTTTCTCGATGTTGACGTCGCCCTCGATGACGCTCGCGATGTCCTGGAGCGTCTGGGCGCCCAGTTCCAGGATCCTCTGGTCGGCGCCTGCGCCCCTCGGATTCGAGGCGGGGCTGGTTCGTCAACACGGGACCGCTTCGAGCGACGATTCAGCCCGCTCGACATGGGTGGTCATGACGGACTGGTGGTGCCGGGCGGGCCCATTGCCTACGTGCCAAGTGCCTGCCTGCTGGTTCGTCGAAGCGCCGTGGGCGCCGGGTTTGATGACCGGATGCGAACGGGTGAGGACGTTGATCTGGTCTGGCGACTCCACGACCAGGGCTGGCTCGTGCGCTACGTGGCGAGTGTGGTCGTGACTCATCGCGCTCGAGGTACCTGGCGACGCTGGTGGAGCCAGCGCGTGGACTACGGCGTTTCCTCGAGCGAGCTCGCCGCTCGCCACGGCGAGCGCATGGCGCCCGTGCGATCAGACGTCTGGACCCTGGTCGCGTGGTCTTCTGTGCTCCTGGGCAAGCCAATGATTGGCGCACGCATCGTCCGCGTGACCCGCGAGCATCTTCGCGTACGCCTCTCGGACCAGAGCGACGACGTGCGCGAGGCGACGGACAAGGTCGTTGGTCGAGCGATGATTGGCGCGGGCGGACCCTTGGCGCGCGCGATCGTTCGCACGTTTGGCCTGGGCCTCGTGGCCTGCGCCCTGCATCCAAGGCTGCGCCGTCGGGCGCTGCTCGTGTTCGCGATCGGCACGGCGTGGCGTTGGCGCCACGAGCGACTTCACCTTCGAGACCTCCCCTTGGCGGTCGCCGATGACGCCGCCTACGGAGTCGGCGTCGCGAAGGGCGCGTGGCGAACCAGGTCCTGGGCGGCCTTGACTCCCCGCATCAGCAAGTCGTCGGTGCGCGTACGTGACGTGCTGGGCCTATCGAGGGCCAACTAGTTTTCCCGCGTACTTAGAAGCGGACGACTCCACGCAGGTTCTTGCCCGACTCGAGGTCGTCGTAGCCATCTTGAACCTCGTCGATCGTGTACTCCTTGGTGATGAGGTCGTCAATGATCAACTTGCCCTCGTGGTGCAGACGCAAGAGGCGCGGAATCTGTACGCGAGGGTTCTCCGAGCCAAAGACCGTGCCGCGCAGCTCCTGGTTGAACATCGAAAGCCCGAACATGTTGAGCTCCACCGTCTGCTGGTTGTACGGGGCGATCGAGGTCGCCACGATGACGCCACCCTTGGCCGTGATCGAACGGGCCTGCTCGATGAGTTCACCCGTCAACACCCCGACGGTGATGATCGTGACGTCGGCGTTCTTGCCCATGGTGAGCTCGGGCAAGATAGTGAACGCCGCGTCGAGCGTGGTGGCGCAGCCGTGCGTGGCGCCGATCTTCAGGGCGCGGTCGATCTTGGACTGGTTGGTGTCAATCGCGACGACCGCCCGGGCGCCGGCGTGCGACGCGCCCTGGATTGCCCCCGAGCCAACGCCGCCGCAGCCAATGACCACGACCGTGTCGCCGGGCTTCACGCCGCCGCGATTCACCGCCGAGCCGAAGCCGGTTGAGATGCCACACGAAATAAGGGCCGCCGCGCGAAGGTCGTACCAGGGCTCGATGCGCACGAGTGACGCCTCGTGCACGACGATGTACTCGGAGAAGGTGCCGAGCTGCGCCATGCGGTTGAGGTCCACCTCACCCAAGTGGTGGCGCCAGGTGTTGTCAGAGATCATCGGACCCGCGAGCGTCGAAGCCCCGAGGTCGCAGATGTACTGACGGCCCGACGCGCAGTACTCGCACTTGCCGCACGAGGGCACGAACGAGACCGCAACGTGATCCCCGGGCTTTAATGCCGTGACGTTGGGACCCACGGATTCAACGATCCCGGATCCTTCGTGGCCACCGATGATCGGGAACATGGTGTCGCGGCCCGAGAGGAACTCCAGCACGGCTGGGTCTTGGGAGATGTCACCAGTTCGCAGGTGCTCGTCCGAGTGGCACATGCCGGAGAAGGCCATCTTGACCTTCACTTCATTGGAGTGCGGCTCGTCGATCTCGATCAGCTCGGTGTGCCATGGTCCATTTAATTCACTAACAATCGCGGCCTTAACCTGCATTGTTCCCCCCGGTGTCCGTGTTCGCGCCTCGCGCCACGATTGGTACTCTACAGAACTCGCGTGCGCGGAGCATCTACATCTGGTCCGGGGCCTCGATGCCGAGAAGCGAGAGTCCCAGGCTCAGGGTGCGAGCGGTGAGATCGCAGAGCGCGAGACGCTCCTCACGAAGCGCCCCCTCGGCGGAGAGGACCGGGCAGGCCTCATAGAAGGCGGTGAATCTCTGGGCCAAATCGAAGAGGTACACGCAGAGCCGGTGGGGCTGCAGTGCGGCGAGGGCCAGCTCGAACGCCTCGGGAAAGGCGAGCAGGCCGAGGGCGAGATGACGCTGCGCGGGGACTTCGAGCGCGAAGCTCGCGCCGTCAGAGTTCCAGGTTGAACCCAGGCGACGAAAGATCGAACGCAGCCGCGCGTGCGCGTACTGCAGGTACGGGCCGGTGTCGCCCTCGAAGGCGATCATGCGATCGAGGTCGAAGATGTAGTCGCGCTGGCGCTCGGTCGATAGGTCGGCGTACTTCACCGCCGCGCGGGCGACTTGGACGGCGAGGTGGATCCTCTCGGATTCGGAGAGATCGCTGTGGCGCTCCTCGAGCGCAGCGTACGCGCGCTCGGTGGCTTCATCGAGGAGTCCAACGAGCTTCACGGTCTCGCCGCTGCGGGTCTTGAACATCTTGCGGTCGGGCCCCAGCACGTTGCCGAAGATCACGTGTTCGCAGCGCACGTTCTCGGGCAGCCAGCCTGCGAGGCGCGCGACCGCGAAGATCATCTCGAAGTGCTGGGCCTGGGGGGCACCCACGACGTACAGCAGTTCGTCGCCGTGCAGGTTGCGCACCCGGTCGCGCACCGCCGCGAGGTCGGTCGCGGCGTAACCGTAACCCTCATCACGCTTCTGAACAATCAGGGGCAACGGCTCGCCGTCACGATTCGTGAATCCCGGGGGAAAGACGCAGAGCGCCCCGTCACTCTCCACGAGGAGCCCGGCCTGGTCGAGATCGCGCACGACGTCATCAAGCTTGTCGTTGTAATAGGACTCGCCCACGACGTCCTCGGGCGCCAACGTGATGTCGAGCTTGGTGTAGACCTCGGCGAAGTAGGCCACGGACTCGCTGACGAGAATGCTCCAAAGTCGGCGCGTCTCGGCGTCGCCCGCCTGCAGGGCCACCACGCGGGCGCGGCTGCGCTCCTTGAAGTCATCGTCGACGTCAAACTTTGTCCTCGCGGCACGATAGAACGAATCAAGATCGCCAATCGAGAGCGAAGCCATTGCCTGCTCTTCACCCAGGTCCACCAGGTGCTCGATCAACATGCCAAAGGGTGTCCCCCAGTCCCCGACGTGGTTTCGGGCAATCACGTGATGACCGGCGAAGCGGTACATCCGGGCCAACGCGTCGCCAATCACCGTCGAGCGCAGGTGGCCGACGTGCATCTCCTTGGCGACATTGGGGGCCGAGTAGTCGATAACGACGTTCTTCGCGCGGCTCGCGCTCGCCACGCCCATCCTCGCGTCGCCGAGCAAAACCCCCAGTTGAGCGTTCATGAACGAAGGGCTGAGCGTCAGATTAAGGAAGCCGGGACCCGCGATGTCCGCGCTCGCGACGCCGACGAGGTCAACGAGGCCCACGATCTGCTCGGCGACGTCACGGGGGGGCCGCCCGGTCTGCTTGGCGAGCGACATCACGCCATTGGCTTGATAGTCGCCGCGATCAGACTGACGAAGCACCGGGTCGGCGCCGGGGGCTACGAGATCAAAGGCCGCCTGCAGGCGTCGGAGTAATACGTCGTAGGTCGAGGTCATGGCGCCAGTCTCCCACTTGGGCCCGTCAGCAAGGAATGAGGGGCCGCGGCAGGGGCCGCGCCGACACGGCAGAATGGATGTATGACCACTCCCTCGCTCAACTCATTCGGCTCAAAAGAAACCCTCAATGTCGCAGGTCGCTCCCTCACCTACTACTCGCTCAAGGCGAGTGCCCTTCGCGACCTGGGTGTCGATCACCTGCCGTATTCGATCAAGGTGTTGCTGGAGAACCTCCTGCGCCACGAAGATGGCGTGAAGGTTCGAGCGGCGGACATCGAGGCCCTCGCGCGCTGGGGCGAGACCCCCGCGCGCCACGGCGAGGCGGCGGGCGACGACGCCCAGGAGATCGCCTTCACGCCCGAGCGCGTCCTCATGCAAGACCTCACGGGTGTTCCCGCGGTGGTGGACCTCGCGTCCATGCGCGACGCCATCATCGCCCTCGGCGGCGACCCCGACAAGATCAATCCCCTCGTGCCCGTCGAACTGGTCATTGACCACTCGGTGATCCTGGAGCGCACCGGTACCCCGGAGAGTTACGAGCAGAACGTCGCGATTGAATACGACCGCAACGTTGAGCGCTACACCTTCTTGAAGTGGGCGCAGAGTTCGTTCAAGCAGTTCCGTGTCGTTCCTCCGGGCATGGGCATCTGCCACCAGGTGAACCTTGAGCACCTGGCGCGAGTGGTCTTCGAGCACGACGGCGTCGCCTACCTCGACACCGTCGTTGGCACGGACTCGCACACCACCATGGTCAACGGGCTCGGCGTGCTGGGCTGGGGCGTGGGCGGCATTGAAGCCGAGGCCGGGATGCTCGGCCAGCCCACCTCGATGTTGATCCCCCCGGTTGTCGGTCTTCGACTTTCCGGCGCGACCCGTGAGGGGGTCACCGCCACCGACGTGGTGCTCACCATTACCGAGCTCCTGCGCGGCCACGGCGTCGTGGGCAAGTTCGTCGAGGCCTACGGCCCGGGTGTGGCGTCGCTTTCGCTCGAGACTCGTGCGACCATTGGCAACATGTCGCCCGAGTACGGAGCAACTTGTGCCATCTTTCCCATTGACCAGGTCACGCTCGACTACCTCGCCTTCACCGGTCGACCGAAGGCACAGCTCGAGCTCGTCGAGGCCTACGCCAAGGCCCAGGGTCTGTGGCACGACGCCGCCGGCACCGAGCCCACGTACTCCGAGTACGTTGAGCTCGACCTCGCGACGGTCGAACCCAGCCTGGCCGGACCCAAGCGTCCCCAGGACCGCGTCTCGCTGTCGGGTGCTCACCTGGCGTTCCGCGAGGCCCTCGGTCGCGAGCCCATTGAGGTCCGTGGCCTCGAGGCCGCCGATCATCTGCGCGACGGTGACGTCACGGTGGCGGCGATCACGTCGTGCACGAACACGTCAAACCCCTCGGTGCTGGTCGCCGCCGGACTGGTCGCCAGGCGCGCCGTCGAACTCGGACTGAAATCCAAGCCCTGGGTGAAGACCTCGCTGGCGCCGGGCAGCCGCGTGGTGATGGACTACCTGGAAAAGGCGAACCTCGTTGATTCACTCGACGAGCTGGGCTTCTACTTGGCGGGCTACGGCTGCACGACTTGCATTGGCAACACCGGACCGCTGTTGAACGGCGTCTCCGAGGCTGTCATCGAGCACGACCTTTCGGTCGTCTCGGTGCTCTCGGGAAACCGCAACTTCGAGGGTCGCATCCACCCCGACGTGAAGCAGAACTTCCTCGCGAGCCCGCCCCTGGTCGTGGCCTACGCGCTGGCCGGCACCATCGACATCGACCTCAGCTCGGAGCCTCTCGGCACCAGCTCGAGCGGCGAGCCCGTGTTCCTCTCCGACCTCTGGCCGAGTGACGCCGAGGTCGCCGACGCGGTTCGCGCGTCGATCACGCCCGAGATGTTCGAAGAGCGCTACGCCAGCGCCTTCAGCGGCGACGAGCGTTGGCAGGGTGTTCCCACCACGAACGCCGTCACCTACGCCTGGGACTCGAAGTCCACGTACGTGAAACTCCCGCCGTACTTCGAGGGCCTCACCATGGAGCCCGGGCTCGTCTGGGACATCGAGGGCGCTCGCGTGCTCGCCAAACTCGGCGATTCGGTGACGACCGACCACATCTCGCCGGCGGGCAACATTCGCCCCAACGTCCCCGCGGGCCGCTACCTGACCGACGGAGGCGTCAAGCAGGACGACTTCAACAGCTACGGCACCCGACGCGGCAACCACGAGGTGATGGTGCGCGGCACGTTCGCCAACGTTCGCCTGCGCAACCAGCTGGCCCCCGGCACCGAAGGCGGCGTCACGATCAAGCTGCCTGAGGGCACCGAGATGTCAATCTTCGACGCGGCCATGGCCTACGCCGAGGAGGGAACCCCGCTCGTGATTCTCGGCGGCAAAGAGTACGGCAGCGGATCCAGCCGCGACTGGGCCGCGAAGGGCACGAAGTTGCTCGGCGTGAAGGCGGTGCTCGTTGAGAGCTTTGAGCGCATTCACCGCTCGAACCTGGTGGGCATGGGCATCCTGCCCCTGCAGTACGCCGCCGGTGAGTCGGCGCAGACCTACGGTCTCGACGGTACCGAGACGTTCGCCATCAGTGGCCTCGAACCACTGAACCGAGGTGAGACGGTTCCGCGTGTTTCGGTCACGGCCACTCGTGAGGACGGCACGGTCATCAGCTTCGAGGCACGTCTGCGTATTGACACCCCCACTGAGGCCGAGTACTACCGCCACGGCGGCGTGCTCAACTTCGTGCTTCGCCAACTGGCGGCCAACTAGCGCTTCGGATGGTCGAGGGCGTCGCTCGCCGCGGCGTCGACGCTGTCGAAGTGTTTGAGATTACGAAGAACCGGGTCGGAAGACTTCGCCAACTTCATCTTCACGGCGTCGTTGGCCCGAGCCATCGATAGAGAAACCTGGTCCCGTACAAGGTCGTCAAAGACCTGACTTAACGCGGCGAGGCCCGTGTAGTCAATATCTGACATTGCGACCGCCTCGAGTATCACGTGCCTGGTCTGGGGACTCTTCACTATGAGGTCGTGGAACTCACGGCGAAAGACGCCCGAGTTGGCGAAGAAGAGATCCTGCTCAAAGACCACCGCGAGAATGTGGTCCACCCGCTCGACACCGTGCTCATCAACGGGCTCCCAGCTCGTGGTGCCCTTGCGTCGGCCAATTTCGACCATCCGAGGGCGTGCCGAGCGCCACGTCTGGTCCAAAATGGCGAGGCCTACCGCCATGGCGAGTCCAATTTCAACTCCGAGGAAGACCACCCCAAGTCCGGTGATGAGGGCCAACGAGAACTCAATCGGATTGATTCGAAGGATCGCCCTCAACTGGCCAATCTTTATCAATCGGCCGGCCACGAACAGCAACACCCCCGCAAGCGCCGCCAGGGGGATCGCGTGGGCGTAGGTCGCGAGCGGTGACAACGCCACGGCGCCGAGGGCGGCGACGAAACCAACCAGCTTGGTTCGCCCACCGGCCAAACGCGTAATGGTCGTGCGTGCCGGGCTCGCATTTACCGGGAACGCGCCCAGCATTCCTACGACCACGTTGGCGAGCCCGATTCCGACGAAGTCTCGGCTGATATTGTCGGCCACTCCAATTTCGTCGGCGGTCGATCTCGAGGTCGCGGCGCTCTGGCTCATGATCACCACCACCAGCGTCAGCGCCGTGGTCACCACCACGCCCCACTGATGAATCGAGAGCCACTGGAGACGCCACGTAGGCGCTCCGACAATGACTGCGCCCAACTCTTGAACGCCGTGATGGGAGAGTGAGAGCAGTGACGTCAGCACGGTGGAGACAAGAACGGCGCCGAGAGCCCAAGGAAGCCGAGCATTGAGCTTCTCACCCATCGTCATGAACGCCAGGGTTCCCAGCGCGATAACCATCGACCACGCACTGATGTGTCCGAGAGTATGAATCAACGCGTCGAGTCGCTGCACGACCGAGTTCCCGCCAGCAGTAACGCCGAAGACTCGCGGAAGCTGGTGGACAATGATGATGATCCCGATGCCGCTCAGGAATCCCGCCACGATTGGTGCCGAGAGAAAGTCGGCGAGCCATCCGAGCTTCAAGAGTCCGACGGCCAACACCAAAAGCCCNNCACGGCAAAGAGTGGCGCAATCGTCGAGTCGGCGCCGACGGAGAGAATCGGGTTCGACCCGACGAAGGAAAAGACCAGCGTCGCGCCGATGAAGGCGATCATTGCGGTGAACGCGGGCACGCCCGCAAGCTGTGCCGTCGCCAACTGCTCGGGAATTGCGATGGCGAGGAGCGTGATACCGGCGAGCAGTTGGCTCGGAAAGTTCTCGCGGGTCAGACCAAGGAATGTCTGGTTAATCCCTCGCGCGACTACCCGTCGACCAATGGGCGTGCGTTCGATTTCGTGCTTCTTGGTGCCGTGAGCCATAGCGCCACATTACGACTCGAGCATGTGAGCCCGGCTTAACTCGTCGAGACGACTTTATAGCCTTCGGCCAAGCGGCCCTTGCCGAGCCCGGCGTCCTTCGCGGTCTTGCGCGCCCACGCTTTGAGCATGGGCTTGAGGTCATGGCGGTGGCCCACTTGGCTCTTGTGCCTCGTCAGTGCCGCGTACTTGCGCTTGAACACCTTGGTGATGTCGACGACCATCGTGGGCTGGGCGCTCGAAATCCAGACCGCCCACACCGAGTGCGGCTCGAAGCCTTCTCGCAGCAACTCGGGGAAGGCGTGGGGGTTTCGCGCGTCGGGATACACCGCGCGCATCGTCGCCTCGCCCGTCGCCAGATGGTCGGGGTGGCTCGAAAATATACGGTCCCAGTTCCGCTCGGGGTTCTGTGTGATGACCAGGTCGGGCCTGTGCGTACGAATGACGCGCGCGATCTCGCGGCGCAGCAACAGCGTCGGCTCCACCTGGCCGTCGGGCCAATGAAGAAAGGTGAGGTTCGTGACGCCGACTTCCGCGGCCGCGGCGGTCTGCTCCTTCTCTCGAATCGCCACTCGCTCTTCCTTAGTGTGCTTCGAGTCGTCGCCCCCGGCATCGCCCGAGGTGACGACGCAGTAGGCGACGTTGACGCCGCGCTTCGTGAGCGTCGCCACGGCCCCCGCTGAGCCGAATTCGATGTCGTCAGGATGGGCAACGACCACCAGGGCGCGCTTGATCGACTTGTGGTACTTGAAGACCGGCAGGGATCTCTTCGACTTGCTCACAGTACCGAATCCTCCTTCGTCGGGTCCCAGTTGGCCAGGTCCTTCAGGTGTGGGTCATTCGAGAATACTTCAACGATCGGTCGCTTGAGGGCCAACCGACGCATGATGATCTCCGCATCGATGGTCTGATTCCAGAGCAGTAACGACACCACGACACCGGTGGAACCGGCGCGCGCCGTGCGGCCCGAGCGGTGCAGATAGGCCTTGTGATCTTCGGGTGGGTCGTAGTGCATCACGCAGTCGACACCGTCGATGTGCAGCCCGCGCGCCGCCACGTCCGTGGCGACCAGCACGGAGAGTTTGTCTGCTCCAAAATCAGCGAGGGCCTTTTCGCGCTGGCTTTGACGGAGGTCACCATGAATGGCGGCGGCGTCAACGCCCTCCTTCTGCAACTGTTCAACCAACCGATCGGCCCCGCGCTTGGTGCGGCAGAAAATAATCGTCTTATCGAAGGACTTGCAGATAGTGGCGGCGACCTTGATGCGGTCCATCTGGTGGACGGTCAAGAAGTGGTGCACCATCAGCGACACCGTTTGGGTGTCACTCGCCACTTCGTGAAAGACCGGATCGGTGAGGTAACGCTTGACCAATCGGTCGACCGCGCCGTCGAGCGTGGCGGAGAACAACAGCGTCTGGTGGGGATGCTCGGCAATACGGCGAAGAACCCACTCGACTTGGGGCATGAAGCCCATGTCCGCCATGCGGTCCGCTTCGTCAAGTACGAGTACGTCCAGATTCTCGACATTGAGTTCGCCACGATCACCGAGGTCGATCAACCGACCGGGCGTGGCGATGATGACGTCGCAACCCCGACGAAGCGACTTGACCTGTCGCTCGATGTCGGCGCCGCCGTAGACGGCGTTGACGTGAAGTCCGAGAGCCTTCCCGAGCGGTTCGAGCACTTCGTGCACCTGGACGGCGAGCTCGCGGGTGGGCAGCAGCACCAGTCCGCGGGGGCGGGCGGGGCCGCCCTCGCCGTTATTGAACGACTCTCCGGCGGCGATCCGCTGCAGCATGGGTAGGCCGAAGCCGAGGGTCTTACCCGAGCCGGTCTTGGCCTTTCCACAGATATCGCGACCCGCCAGGGCGTCGTGGATGGTCATGGCCTGGATTGGGAAGGCGGTCGTGATGCCCTGCTTCTCCAGGATTGCGCAGAGTTCTGCTTGGACCCCAAGACTGGCAAAGGTCTGGGTGGTGGCGTATAAGTCCTGTGACGACGTCACAGTCTCTGGGTTTTTGATACTCACGGGACAACGGTCTTTTCTCGGCAGGACCCGGAACCGGCGTTCGAAAGTATGGGCCCAAGCTCGCTTCGTGGAGCTTCTCTCCTAGTCTACGTGAGAGATTCACCTTTTCATCAGAAACTTTAAGGAGCACCATGGCACGACTCGAAACGGGCACGAAGGCCCCCGCGTTCACCTTGGAGGATCAGGACGGCCAAAAGGTCTCCCTGAAGGACTTCGCGGGCGAGCGGATCGTCCTCTATTTCTATCCCGCCGACGACACACCGGGTTGCACGAAAGAGGCCTGCCAGTTCAACGACGAGATCACCCAGTTCAAGACGCTCGGTGTCAAGGTCATCGGCGTGTCACCCGACCCGGCGCAAAAGCACGTGGCGTTTCGCAAAAAGTACGGGCTCGGCTTCGATCTTCTGAGCGATCCAAGCAAGAAGGTGATGGAGAAGTACGGGGCGTTCGGTGAGAAGATGATGTACGGCAAGAAGGTGCTCGGCGTTATCCGTTCGACCTTCGTCATTGGGCCCACGGGAAAGATTGAGCACGCGTGGTACTCGGTGCGAGCCGACGGCCACGCCGCCAAGGTGCTCGTCTCGCTCGCGGGTTAGCTCGCGTTGTGGCGACGCACGGTTCGAACGCGATGCCAAAAGCCCGCGATCAGCAGCAACACAATCACGATGATGATGGGGGTCTGCGCGGCGTGAAAGTCCTTGCTCACGTGACTCCAGTTCTTGCCCGCGGCGTAGCCGAGACCGGTCAGCAACGCGACCCATACCGCTGAACCAATGGTCGTGAGAACGACGAATCGTCCACGCTTCATCTCCGCGAGTCCCGCTGGCACCGAGATGAAGCTGCGCACCACGGGAATGACCCGGCCAATCAGCACCGAGGGCGCGCCATATTTCTCGAACCAGCGTTCGGCGGCGTCGAGGTCCTTGTGCGTCAGAAGTATCCACTTGCCCCAGCGGTCAACGATTGAGCGCCCCGCGCTGCGGCCAACCTCGTAGGCAATGATCGCGCCGACGAGCGAGCCGACGGTTCCGACGACGATCACGGCCCACACCGAGAACTGCGCGTGGCCCGTGAGTGCGTTCGTGCAGAGGGCTCCCGCGAACCCGTAGGCGATCTCGGAGGGGATGGGCAGGCAGGCGGAGGACAGGACCGACAGGACGAAAATGCCGAAATAGCCGTACTGGTTGATGAATGACTGCATCCTTCTATTCTGGCCGAAACCCGCGACGCCGAATGCCCGCGCTTTTGGGCAGACTGCTGGCGAGAAGTGCCGTGCAAGAAATTCCCCAGATTGCTGACCTCGAGGTCTCGTGGCTCGCCGACGAACTCGGCCTGGACGACGGGTTCTAACTTTCCATAGAACCCGTGGGCTTGGGCCGAGTCGCCAACTGCTACCGGCTCACCCTCACGAGTCGCGACGGGCAAGCGGCGTTCTCGAGCAGTTGATAGTCGGCCTCTGCGGGCTCGAGGGGCTTCTCGACGGCGCCTAGCGCTGGTGAACGGAGCACCAGTAGGTAGTCCTTCCCCCTATCGTCGCCGTCAGCATCGTTCCCCCGTCGAGGGGGCAATGACCCCCGGGGAAACGGCCCTCCATGTGCTCGCCGGTGTGCGATCCCCCGCGCCGCTGCAGGGTGCGCATCGTCTGGGTGAAGGCCTTGTAGAGACGGTTTCGCTCGTCAGTCGACAGCAGGCCCGTAGGAGTCCTCGGATCGATGCCCGCGCGAAAGAGGATCTCGTCGCCGAGCAGATTGCCCACGCCCGCGACGACCGATTGATCGAGGAGGCGCGCCTTGATTGCGGGTCCGTCACCGCGCGCCACGTGCACCACCTCTTGGAACTCCTTGCGCGTAAGGCTCAGCGCGTCGGGTCCCAGTTCGCTGAGATCCGGGTCGAGCTCGCACCGGGCGAGTCGACGCGGGTCGTGCAGCACCAGCTTGCGGCCGTCGTGGAACTCGAGGCCGGCCCGCACCCACTCGGACTTGTAGGTGTGGGGGCCGTAGAAGAGTCCGTCGATGCCGGCGTCGTCATCGATGAGCAGCACTCCGGTCATCCCGAAACGCATACCGAGCGTGACCCCACTGGTCTCGAGCAGCATGAGCTTGCCCCGCCTCGCGGTGCCGGTCACCGTGAGCCCCTTGACGGCTCTCGCCCACGCCGACGGTGACGTCAGCTTCTTGGCGGCGAACGCGTCGGCCCAGCCCCGCACGATCGTGGCCCCGACCACGCGACCAGCGAGCTGGCGGTACGACTCCACTTCGAGAACTTCGGGCACCGGCGCAGCGTATCGCCAACTGAAGTGCGGGACATCATCACTAAGGTTGCACCATGGCTTTAGAGAAACCCCAATGGAAAGAGCTCTTCAGCGAGGTCGTCACGTCCGGGCTCTGCACCGGATGCGCGGCGTGCGTGGTCGCGTGTCCCCACGACGTGCTCGACTACGAGTCGAACGACGGGATCTACAAGCCCTGGCACCTCGACATCGACGGCGGCCGCGAGGACTGCACGCACGGCGTGAAGGGCTGCACCATGTGCACCCGGGCCTGCCCGCGATTCCGTAACTGGGAGGGCGAGATCGACACCCACCGCTTCGCTCGCGAACGAACCGACGACGAGGTCTGGGGCATCGGCGACGTGGTGCTCGCGAGGTCGAGCGACACGTCGGTGGTCGAGAACGGCCAGGACGGCGGCTTCGTGTCGACGCTGCTCATCTACGCCCTCGAGCACGACGTCATCGATGCCGCGCTCGTCAGCGGACTCGAGGGTGACGGTTCGACGTGGCGGGCGACGCCGCGCGTGGCGCGTACTCGCGACGAGGTGCTCGACACGGCGAAGTCGCGCTACACCTACAGCGCCAACCTGCTCGCCTACCCCGAGGCGGTCGAGAGCGGCGCCGAGCGTATTGCGCTCGTGGGCATGGGTTGCATGGCGTCAGCGACCGGCGCGATGCAAACGCGCAAGGCCGGCAAGATTGCGCGCCGACTCAGCCTCACGATTGGTCTTCTCTGCTCGAAGACCTTTGACGACTCGATCTTCGAGGAGCTCTTCGAGAAGAAGTACAACATCAAACGCTCCGACATCAAGAAGATGAACATCAAGGGCGTCTTTCAGATCTGGACCCACGACGGAAACTTCCACGAGGTGCCGCTGAAGGAAGCGCACGCCTACACCCGCGAGGGCTGCACGCGGTGCCCGGACTTCGCCGCCGAGCACGCCGATATCTCCACGGGCGGCATCGGCGCCTTCGGCGACTGGACCCTGGTCATCGTGCGCACCGATCAGGGCCGAGCGCTGATGAGCGCCCTGAGCGAGCACGGCCTCATCGAGACCCGCCCCGGCGACGACGACCCCGGTGCCGTGGCGCTGCTGCACAAGCTCGCGCAGCTCTCGCGCAAGCGCTGGCCCGAGGACGCGAACCCGGGGCCTCGTCGCATCCCGGTGAAGATCAACTAGGTAATCGTTAGAGTCGTTCCATGCCGTCAACTCGTTCGTTCACCACGATTCTCCTGGTTCGCCACGGCGCTACCGCGACCACCGGCACGGTGCTGCCGGGCCGGGCGAGCGGCCTTCACTTGGCGGAAAAGGGAATCGCGCAAGCCGACGCCGTCGCGCTTCGAATTGCGGAGTTGACGAAGAAGCCCGTCGCTCTGTACGTGTCGCCGCTCGAACGCGCCCGCGAGACCGCCGCGCCCATCGCTCGCGCGTTGAAACTCCGCCCAGTCGTCGAGCGCGGCCTGCTCGAATGCGATTTTGGATCATGGACCGGCCAAAGGTTGAGCGTACTGCGTCGAAAGCCGGCGTGGAGGGCCGTCCAGAACGCCCCGAGCACCTTTCGTTTCCCCGAGGGCGAGTCATTCTCCGAGATGCAGCTTCGCATGTGGACCACCCTCGAGAAACTGGCCACGAAGCACCGCAATCGCACGATCATCGTCGTGAGCCACGCCGATCCCATCAAGGCGGCCGTCACCTACGCCCAGGGAGTCCCCCTCGACTTGTTTCAACGAACAGTCATCTCGACGTGTTCGGTGAGCGCCGTCGCCTTCACCGATTCCACCCCGGTGGTCTTAAGCGTCAACAGCACCGCATCCTTGAAGGAGCTTTCACCGTCATGAACTACGTCTTCGACTCCCCCGACAAGGTGATGGTCGGCGTGCGCGGCGACGTCGGCAGCCGGCTCTTCTTGCTGCAGGCTCGCCAGGGTCGGCGCCTCGTCATTGTCAAATGCGAGAAGTTGCAGTTGAGCGCCCTCGCCGAGTGGCTGGGCCAGGTCGTCGGCAACCTCGGCCGTCCCGGTCACCTCCCGGACGACTTCGCACTCGAACCCGAATACGAGGTGGACTTCGCGGTCGGTGACATCGCCATCGCCGTCGACGAGGAGACCGAGACCATCGAGGTCTCCCTCGAGTCAATCGAGGAAGACGACGTGCTCGAGCTGACCCTCTCGAAGGAGTGGGCCGGCGGGCTCGCCATCGCCATCACCCGCCTCGTCGAAGCGGGACGCCCCGCCTGCCCGCTCTGTGGTGGCCCCCTCGACCCCCAGGGCCACGACTGTCCCCGCACCAATGGACACCGGCCCCCGATCCGCTAGGACCGTGTGAACCGCGACGAACAGCGAGCGCTGCTGAGCCGGGGCTCCATAGAGGTCGAGGGTCGAGTCGCGGAGTCATCGAATCAGGCCCTGCTCGTCAATGTGTCGCTCGACGGCGTCTCGGCGCAGGCTTGCTACAAGGCCGAAGCCGGCGAGCGCCCTCTTTGGGACTTTCCCGACGGTCTCTGGCGTCGCGAAGTCGCCGCCTACGAGCTGGACGTCGTTCTCGAGACCGACCTCGTCCCCACGACGGTCGCGAGGGAGGACGCGCCCTTCGGCGTTGGTTCACTGCAGTGGTGGGTGGACGACAACCTCGAGGACCACTACTTCACGCTGCGCGAGCGCCCCGAGCTCAACGACTGGTTCAAGTCCCTCGCCGCCTACGACGTGGTGGCGAACAACGCGGACCGCAAGGCCGGACACGTCTTGTTTGACGGAGAGCGCTGCTGGGCAATCGACAACGGACTGTGCTTTCACGAGGAAGAGAAGCTGCGCACCGTCATCTGGGAGTACGCCGGACTCGAGGTGAGTCCGGCGCTGCTCGAGCGAATCGATCGATTCGCCCAGGGCGGGGTTGGCGATCTCGCCAACTTCCTGAACCCCCACGAGCTCGCCTTCGCCCAGATGCGCGCGCACAACCTCGTGGAGAGCTCGCAGTATCCAACGCCCGATGATGACCGGGACTGGCCCCCGTATCCCTGGCCCCTTATCTAAAGCAGGGGAACGAGATCACCCTCGAGTTCGGGCACGCCGGACTCGAGCATCAAGAAGGTGAGCACCGCCCCGACACCGAAGAAGCCGGCCGCCCACCAAAAGGCGACGGCGTAGCCGTGCAAGATGAATTTGGTGGCCTCGGCGCGTGCAATCGTCGCGTTGACGGCGCTCGGTCGCATTGACAACGCCCGCGCGGTGACGGACACGGCGATCGTGTTGAGCAGCGCCGTTCCCATCGAACCGCCGATTTGCTGGGTGGTGTTCACGAGCGCCGACGCCGCTCCGGCGTCTCGATGTTCGATCCACGCGGTGGCGCTCGCCGTCGCGGGAGCAAAAATAAGTCCGAGGCCCAGTCCCGTCACCACGAGACCGGGTAACACGTGGCCAACGTAATCAGAGTTCGCTGGCAGCTTCGTGAAGAGGATCATGCCCATCATTCCCAGCACCATTCCAACCGGCACCAAGGGACGCGGGCCGACCTTGGCGAGAAGCCTGGCGCTCGCGATGAAGGCCGAGAACGCTATCGCCGCGACGAGCGGGAGAAACGCGATGCCGGTGCGCATCGGAGAAAAGCCCAGCGTGTTCTGCAAGTAGTAGGCGAGGAACAGCGAAATGCCGAAGATGCCGATGCTGGTGATGAAGAGCGCCACCAGCGATCCGGCACGCGTTCGATTCAACAACAGACGAAGCGGCAATAACGGATTCGACGAGCGCCGTTGCCAGAGAACGAAAAGAGTGAGCAACACCACGCCGAGCATCAAGCTGGACCAGGTGAGGATGTTCGACCAACTGGTCGTCACGGCGTGGCTGAGCGCGAACACCACGAAGAAGAGTCCGGCGCTCGAGAGCACGGTACCGAGCGCGTCTAGGCGGGCGTGGTGCTCGCTCTTGCCGCCTTGCACGAACAGCACGACCCCGACGAGCGCGATCGCGGCGAAGAACAAGTTGATGAAGAGGCACCAACGCCACGACGCCCACTGGGTAAGGGCTCCGCCGAGCAAGAGTCCTATCGCGGCGCCCGATCCGCCAATGGCGCCGTAGATGGCAAACGCCTTGGCGCGCTCCTTGGGCTCGCCAAAGGTGACCGTGAGCGCCGCCAAGGCGGCCGGAGCCAACAGCGCGCCGAACAGTCCCTGGACGGCCCGCGCGGCGACCAGCATGGTGAAACTGTGCGCCGAGCCACCCCAGACCGAGGCGAGCGCGAAGCCGGCCAGGCCGACAAAGAGCGCGTTGCGACGACCCCACAAGTCGCTCAGGCGCCCACCGAGCAGCAGGAGCGATCCGAAGGCCAACGCGTAGGCCGTGATCAGCCACTGTCGATTCGCAGTCGAGAAGTGCAGCGCAATCTGCGCCCGGGGCAGAGCGATGTTGATGACCGTGGCGTCCAGCGCCACCATGAGCTGGGCGATGCTCAACACCGCCAGCGTCCACCATCGACGGGCGTGCGAAGAGACGAGGGAAGGAGCCATAACTTTCAATCCAGACTAAAGAACTTGGGCCAAAAAGTGGCGCATTCAGCACGAAGCCCCGGCCATCGGCCGGGGCTGTCGAGCGAACAGGTGAGGTCTAGCCGCGCGCCTTCAGGGCTTCGATCAATGCTGGCAACACCTTGTGCACGTCGCCCACGATGCCAAAATCGGCGATCTGGAAGATGGGCGCGTCGGCGTCCTTGTTGATCGCCACGATGTTCTTCGAGCCCTTCATGCCCACCATGTGCTGGGTGGCGCCCGAGATACCGCACGCGATGTACACGGTCGGCTTCACGGTCTTGCCGGTCTGGCCGACCTGGTGCGAGTAGGGAACCCACCCGGCGTCAACAATGGCGCGGCTCGCGCCCGGCGCGCCGTGCAGCAGCTTCGCGGTCTCTTCAATAAGCGCGTACTTGTCGGCCTCGCCGAGTCCACGCCCGCCCGAGACGACCACGGCCGCCTCTTCGAGTTTCGGACCGGTGCGCTCTTCGACGTGGCTCGTGGTGATCGTGGCCGTGCCGGCGGTGCCGGTGTCGCCCGCGGGCGCGGCGACCACGGTGGCCGCGAGTCCTTCGGTGGGATTGACCGCGAACGACTTGGCGCGAACGACAATGATCCCCGGGCCTTCACCCGTGAAGTGCGCCTTCACGGTCTGCGTGCCACCAAAGGCCGGGTGCTCGGTGACGAGTCCGCCGTCGTCGGTGAGTCCGGTCACGTTGGTGAGGACCGGACGATCGAGTCGCGCCGACAGGCGTCCCGCGATGTCGCGGCCGTCGTAACTGGTGGGGATGAGAATCGCGTCGGGCGCGCCCGCACTCTGCGTGAGTGCGGCGATCGCTGACGCGACGGGTACGCCGGGCAGCGAGCCGTGCAAATCTCCGACGTCGTAGAGCGTCGTGGCGCCGAACTCGCCGGCCTCGCCGGCGAGCGTCGCACTGTCCGCGCCCCACGTGATCGCCGATACCGTGGCGCCGAAACTGCGCGCGTGGCTCAGCAACTCGAGTGACGTCGTCGTGAGCGAACCGTTCGACGGCTCGACGACGACCCAGATGTTTGTGATGGCCATGACTCTCTCCTACAGAACTTTGATTGACTCGAGGAACGCGACGATCTTCTCGGCACCGTCTCCTTCATCGACGTACTTCTCGCCGGCCTGGCGCGACTCGGTCGCCACCACGTCGGTGATCTCCTGGCGCGCACCGGTGGGTCCGACCTCGCCGGCGAG
This sequence comes from Acidimicrobiaceae bacterium, assembly GCA_003141095.1. GTDB lineage: Bacteria > Actinomycetota > Acidimicrobiia > Acidimicrobiales > RAAP-2 > RAAP-2. The sequence goes on from PLKM01000020.1 coordinate 34,989, forward strand.
TGCGAGGTCGGCGACACTCAACACCTCGACGGGCTTCGACTTGGCGGCCATGATGCCCTTGAAGGAGGCGTAACGGGGCTCGACGACGCCCGCAGTCACGGTGAGCAGCGCGGGCAGGGGGGCCGTCACCTCGTCGTAGCCGGTCTCGGTCTGACGCTCCACCTTCACGGTCGTTCCGTCGATGGTGATTGACTTCGCGAAGGTGATCGACGGCAGACTGAGCAGCTCGGCGAGCTGCACCGGCGTGGTGCCGGTGTAGCCGTCGGACGACTCGGTGGCGCAGAGGATCAGGTCCGGGCTCACGCGACGAATGGCGGCGGCGAGCACCTTGGCGGTGCCGAGCGCGTCAGTGCCACGAAGCGACTCGTCGCTCACGATGATCGCCTTCGCGGCACCCATGGCGAGCGCGTTGCGAAGTCCCGCCACGTCAGCGGCCGCACCCATGGAGACCACGGTCACTTCACCACTTCCGGCCTTGTCGACCAGTTGGAGCGCCATTTCGACTCCGTAGGTGTCGGCCTCGTCGAGGATCAGCTTGCCCGAACGATCCAAGTTGTGCGACGCATCAAGGGACTGGGGCGCGGCGGGATCAGGAATTTGTTTTACGCAGACGACTACATTCATACCCCTTAATCTAGGGCATTACTGACCAGTACAAATTAAATCCCGATCAGCCGACGAGCAAGAGCGCAGTCACCGGATCGTCGGTGATGATGCTGCTCACCCCGAGCTCGGCCATGGCCTTGATATCCATGGGATTATTGACCGTCCAGACATTCACGTCGAGCTCGAGCTCTTTGGCCAAAACCATGGTCTCGGGCGTCACCGCCGTGAAAAACGGATGCACCGCGTCGAGATCGAGCACGTGGGCGCGGGTCATGGCGCCACTCAACTCCACGCCCCATAACAGCCAACCGACCGGGATCACCGGGTCAAATGATCGAACCACCGCACACGTGGCGAGGTCGAAACACGAAATAATCACCGAATCAGCCCAGTTGATGTCGTGCAGGAACGTGATGACCTGACGGGCAAACGCTCCCGTTGGCTCGTACGTGGGCTCGCTCGAATGCTCAATGTTCTTGATTTCCACGTTTACCCGGATCCCCCGACAGACCTCCATCACTTCCAGCAGTGACGGGACGTCCGCGGGCAGATCGCGGCGAGGGGCTTCGGCGATGACGACGTCGCCAATGGTTGGATCATGGTGTACAACGAGTTGCCCGTCGCCCGTTCGACGCACGTCCAGTTCAACCCCGTTCACCCCCGCCTCCTTGGCGGCGATGAAGGCGGGTACCGTGTTTTCCCTCTCAACTGCGTGAAAGCCTCGGTGGGCGTAAATCTCGGTCACGGCCTCGAGTTTGACAGGTAGAGCCTTAAACCTTCGAGTTCAAGCCAAGAAATCCCTAAATCACCCTTGTATTCCAACATCGACTTAAGTAAAATTGCTATCCCCGCCGCTGAAGCTTTCTGGGAAAAGCCACGCGGATTTACCCCAAAGGATTGGTCATGTCGTTGATCTGGAACCGTACTCACGCTTGGGACGACGCCGACTGGCGTTCAGAAGCCGCGTGCCGCGACACCGAGCCAGAACTCTTCTTCCCCGTTGGCACTACCGGAATGGCGACGGACCAGATTGAGTCAGCCAAGCGAGTCTGTGACAACTGTGAGGCTCAGAAGGCCTGTCTCGAGTTCGCCTTGGCCACCAACCAGGAATCAGGCGTTTGGGGCGGGACCACCGAGGACGAGCGCCGCAAACTGCGCAAGCAGTGGCTGGCCGCACGCCGACGCTCCGCCGCCAGCTAGAGCCTCGCGGTCGTAGGCACGACCACACGAACCAACGTTCCCCCGCCCTCGGCGTAGGGGACGTTGTTCATTTCAAGGCTGCCGTGAAGTTGCGTGCGCACGAGGTCACGCACAATCGATAGTCCGAGGCTCGTTGGTACCTCGAGCGAGAAATCGTCCCCCAGCCCGCGGCCGTTGTCACGGATCTCCGCGACGGCATTGCCGTCCTCTTGGTAGAGATTGAGGGTTACGACGCCAACGTGATCGTTCTCGGCACCGCCAAAGTCGACAAACGCGTGCTCCACGGCGTTGGTGAGAAGCTCCGCGAGCGCTACCGCGAGTGGCGTCGCCAGGTCGGTCGACAACGTGCCGAGTTCGCCGTTCACGACAATCTCCACGGGATGAAGGGCGAGGACCGTGTCCTCCACGAGCAAGACGAGCGATCGGACAATCTCGTCGAAGACCACTTCCTCGCCCGGTTCGCGAGAGAGCACCTCGTGCACCACCGCAATTGACCGCACTCGACGCTCGGCTTCTTGCAGCGCGTTGCGCGTCTCGATCTCGTCGCTGCGCCGAGCCTGCAGGCGCAGCAGCGACGAGATCGTCTGCAGGTTGTTCTTCACGCGGTGGTGGACCTCTCGCACCGCGGCTTCCTTGTTCAAGACCACCCGGTTGAGTTGGCGCAGGTCCGAGACATCGCGCACCAGGACGACGACCCCGGTGACGATGCCGTGGTCCAGCAGCGGCACGCAGTGAAAGAGAATCGCGACGTCCTGACCACGGTCGATCTCCTCCATCGCGGGTATGCCGAATTCGAGCGAGCGCTCGACCACTCGAACACGCAGTCCCATCTCTCGAAGGGTGTGCCCCTCCACCGAGGCGTAAATGCTCAACCGGTGCAGCGCGTTCGTCGCGTTCGGTGTCGAGAACTCGACGTCGCCGCGGCCACCGAGCAAGAGGATGCCGTCGCCCACCCGGGGCATGCCCGGCCCCGCGACGTCATCCTCGCGGTAGGGAAACGTGGCGTCGGCGACCATGGAGCACAGACGATCGAATATCGAGAGGTACGCCTGCTCGTAGAGCGACGCCGGTCCGCGAAGCGGGCCCTGCAGGCGCACGAGCACGGCCACGACATTCCCGTCGTGTCTGACGGGCACGCACCAGACAGGCACGACGTCCTCGACGTTTTCGATCGTCACTTCGCCAATGGTTCGCGTCCCGCTCTCGAATGCGTCACGTACCAGGGGCCACGCGTCGAGTCGCTGCGTAGTGCCGACGAGGTCGTCATTCAACAGCGTGGAGCGGTTGTTAGGACGCATCTGTCCCAGCACGACGAAGTTCTCGCCGCCGCGGTTGGACGGTTCATTGACCTTGGCCATCAGCAACATGTCCGAGAACGACAGGTCCGACAGCAACGACCACGACGCCGTGAGGCGCAGGAGGTGATCGACCGCCGACTCCTTCAGATTCGTGCGAAGCGATGCGAGCTCGGCGAGCGTGGCCACTAGAGGGCGCGCAGCGGGACGAGTTGGCGCTGGCGATTCGAGTAGGTCGCGAGTTCGCTCACGCCGCGAGCTTCGAGAAGGTCCGCGAGCTCGCCCGCCCTCTCCCCCACGCGCTCGAGACGGTGGGCGTCGCTCGCCGTCGTGAACGTCAAACCGTGGGCGACGAGACGGTCGAGGAAGCCCTCGGCGGGATACTGCTCGCCAATGGGCTTCACCCATCCCGCCGACGAACACTCGACGGACACGTTCGCCGCGGCGGCGGCGCTGGCCATGCGTTCCCACTGTTCCGC
>PLKM01000020.1:38573-48423 GCA_003141095.1 Acidimicrobiaceae bacterium
ACGAACGGTCCACTCGTGCATCTGGACGTCGTTGTCGATGTCGTCAAACTGCCACGTCCCGAGCCAGTGCACCGATCCGATCAAGACGTCGAAGGGATACTGGGCGAGGAGCGCGGAGACCTCGTCCATCTGACCACGGTAGTAGTCGACTTCGAGCCCGATCTTGACGGGCAGTCCCTGATCCTTCGCGGCTTGGGCCAAGGTGACGTACTCGTCGAGCGAGTTCCTGGCGTGAAAATCGAAGTACTCGGCCATGATCGGGCTCGTCGGCTCGTGGCCCAACTTCTCCCAAAACGGCCCGACGGTCGCCATCACATCCACGAACCGGTTGGCGTGCTCGGTGAGGGCGAGCTCGGTCACGCCGTGGGTCTTGGCCTCGTCGCAGTACGCGGCGATCTGATCGAGGTCGAACCATACCGACGACTTCGAGTGGGGCCAGAGATGAAGGTGGTAGTCAATCACGTCGATCCGGCTTCAGCGAATTAGGAGTTGCCGAAACCGACGACGCGCTCGCTCGACGACGTCGCGAACTCGACGTACGCAATTCGAGCGGCCGGGACCCCGACGCGGCGGCCCTTGCGGTCGGTGAGCCAGAGAATCTGATCGCTGCCGAGGGCGGCCTCGACCTCTTTCATGATCTGCTCGCGATCGGCGTCCTCGGGAAGTTCAACCTCGAGTTCCTTCATTGACTGCACGATGCCGATACGAATGTCCATTACGACTCCTCTGNNAGCGCCGCCATCACTATCGAGGACTCCGCGAGCGCCAACGTCACCGGAACCCTTCGCGAGCGAGAAGTCCAACTCGATGAACTCCTCGCGAGCGGCGCCACGCGTTCGAGCGGCGCGGGCCGGCGCGTTCGCGAGGAAGCTCCCGACGAGTACCGGACCTGCTTCGAACGGGACCGGGACCGGATACTTCACTCGAGCGCATTTCGCCGACTCGCCGGCAAGACGCAGGTCTTCGTTTTTCCCGACGATCACATGCGAACCCGGCTCACGCACGCCCTGGAAGTCGCCCAGGTCGCGACCGGGGTCGCGCGCGCAGTGGGTCTCAACGTGGCGCTCACCGAAGCGATCGCGCTCGGCCACGACTGCGGGCACGGGCNNATGGGCACGCCAGCGAAGAGGCTCTCGACCCTTACGTTCTTGGCGGATTCGATCACGCCACGTGGGGTGCCGACGTCTCTCTCCTACCCCTCAACCTCTGCGTTGAGACCCTTGATGGAATCCGCAACCACTCGTGGTCGCGACCGGCCCCGAGTACTCCCGAGGGCGAAGTCGTGAGTTGGGCCGACCGTATTGCCTACGTCTGTCACGACTTCGAGGACGCAGTGTCGGCGGGCATCGTGGATCCTGACGACCTGCCCTCGCTCGTTCGCGATCGCTGCGGCGTGCGGCGCGGTCGCCAACTCGGCGCGTTCATCAATGCCATGATTCGAACGATCCGTAGCACCGGGGTCATTGGCATGGACGCCCGCCACGCCGAAGCGCTGGCCGCCTTCCGCTCGTTCAACTACGAGGCGATCTACCTGCGCGGCGCGTCGCGCCAGCAGGCCTCCGCGGTCGTTGGCATGTTGCGAGCGCTCGTCGAGTACTACGCCGCCCACCCCCAACTGATCCCCGACGTCGCTGAACGTGGTGGCGACGCCGAGAGCCCGTCACGCGCGCTCGACGAGGCCGTGGCCTACGTCGCGGGAATGACCGACCGATTCGCGTGTCGCAGCGCCGTCACGCTGCTCGAGTGGCCCATTGACAGACTGCCGAACGGAATCGACCGTTAGGACTTCGTGGCCTTCTCGAGGTTGATTCTCGGGGGCGGCCCGCCCTGCATCCACGCAGCTCGCAGCTCGGTCGTCCTCACGGCGGAGCGTTGGTGGGTGAGGATCCAAAACGAATTCGTTCGCACCGCGTGTTCGACGGCCGTTGCCACCTCGGCGACCTCGATGCCGTTGGCGACGGCGTTCGCTCCCATATCCGCGGCGGCCTGCTCGCTCGGGGTCACGTAGTCGTCGAGGAGTTCCTTAGGCATATTGCGATACGACTCATTGATCCTCGTACGAACAAAACCGGGACAGAGGGCCGACACCCCCACGTTCTTTCCCGACAGCGCAAACTCGTGGAACAGGCACTCGGAGATCCCCACGACGGCGAACTTGCTCGCGCAGTAGGCGCCCATGCCCGGCACGCCACCGAGGCCCGCGAGCGATCCCGTGTTGATCACGTGTCCTTCGTTCTGTTCGAGGAACATCGGCACGAACGCGTTGATGCCGTTGATGACGCCGTCGACGTTGACGGCCATGACCCAGTCCCACACCTTCTTCGGGGTGCCAATCGTCGGACCCACGCCAACGCCGGCGTTATTGAAGATGATGTGCGCGGCGCCGAACTCCTGCAGTGCGGCGTCGCGCATGGCAACGACGTCCTGCTCGACGCTCACGTCGGTCTTCACGCCGATCACGTTAGCGCCATCGGCACGAAGTCCCTCGACCGCGAGCTTCAACGGCGCCTCCTCGATGTCCCCGAGCACCAGGTTCACCCCGGATCGGGCGAACTGTCGGGCGGTCGCGAGTCCGATGCCGCTCGCCCCCCCGGTGATGACGGCGGTCTTTCCTTGCAACTCCACGTTGTCCCCGATTCTGCGATTTAAAGCAGTCTGAGTTCTTGACGATAGACGCGAGCCGGGCCCTGCGCCGCCACACCCTTCGCCAGATGCGCGAACGCCTGCGCGGCCTCGCTGTCGGGTGCCGCGATCACCACCGGCTCGCCGGTGTCACCACCCTCGCGCAGCCGGGTCTCGAGGGGAATCTGCGCGAGCAGCGCGACGCCGAGATCGTGGGCCAACCTCTCTCCGCCACCCGAACCGAAGATCTCGTAGCGCGTGCCGTCGTCACCCGTGAACCAACTCATGTTCTCGATGACGCCGCGCACCGCGAGCTTCAACTTTCGAGCGGCGTAGGCCGAGCGCTGCGCGACGCGCTGCGCCGCGGCCTGGGGGGTCGTGACCACGTACATCTCGATTCGCGGCAAGACCTCAGAGAGGGTCAGCGCAACGTCGCCGGTGCCCGGCGGCATGTCGATCAGCAGGAAGTCGGGCTCGTCCCACCAGGCTTCGGTCACGAGTTGCTCGATGGCCTTGTGCAGCATTGGTCCGCGCCAGATGACTGGCTGTTCGTCGGGCACGAAGTAGCCCATGGAGACGCAACGCACTCCGTGCGCCAACGTCGGGATCACCGTGTCGCCGAGCACGATCGGATCGTTCACCGCGCCGAGCATCTTGGGCAGGGAGAATCCGTAGACGTCGGCGTCGAGCACGCCGACCTGGTAGCCGTCCCGGGCGAGGGAGATCGCGAGGTTGACCGTCACCGATGACTTGCCCACGCCGCCCTTGCCCGACGAGATCCCGAGGATTCGGGTCTTCGAAAGCTTGTCCATGAAGCGGGGCTGGGGGTCGCCGTGGTCGTGCTGGCCCGGACCCTTGTCCCCGGCCATTGCCCCGCGCAGGAAGTTGCGCAGCCCGAGACGCTGCTCGTCGTCCATCGCGCGCACCACCACGCTGGCCCCGGGTGAAACTACGGCGATGGCCGCTTCGAGCAACGCCAGATTGGGCCAGCCCGTCACCGGGAGAACGAGTTCCACTCGCACCGCTCCGTTGACCTCGCCGACGGCGCCGAGGAAGCCCAGTTCGCCCAGGGTGCGAATCAACTGGGGTTCCACGATATTTTCGAGTTCGCTACGTAGTTGGGGTTCGATAGTCAAGAAAGTTCCTTTAGTGCGGTCCTTCGAGGTTACCGTCGTAAGAACCGCTTTCACTCCTAGACTTTCAGTGTGTCGACTACGCGTAACGAGAATGAGCTCGATCCGGCTCTCTTCACGGCCACGGTGACGAGCCTGGCCCACTCGTTTGGCGACAACACCCGACGAAAGATCTACTTCTACCTGCGCGATAACCCCGGGGCCACCGCCACCGAATTGAGCCGTCACTGCGAAGTGCACGCGAACGTCGTTCGCCATCACCTCGAGCGGCTGACCGAGGGCGGTTACGTCACCTTCGACAATGTTCCAAAGACCACGGTGGGCCGGCCCGCGAAGGGCTATCGCGTCGTCGACGAAAGCCTCGTGATGGACGGCTCCATGCGCCGCGACGCCCTGCTCGTGGCCCTGCTGGAAATGGCCCTCGAGCGCCTGGGGCCCGACGCCTCTGAAGCCATGGCGCACGACGTGGGCGTGCAGTACGGACGCACCATCGGTTCCGCCGTGACGCCCACCGACTCGACCCGCTCGGTGAAGGCCGCGATGACGTCGATAGCGGGACTTCTCACCGCTCACGGCTTCGCCGCACGCGTCGAGGAGCGCGACTCCGAGCAGTCGGTCGTCTCCGAGAACTGTCCCTTCGGCTCCGCGGCGACGCACCATCCCGTCCTGTGCGCCGTAGACCGCGGTCTCATCGCGGGAATGCTCGAAGGGCTCGGTGCCAAGGGTACGTCGGTCACTTTGACGTCGACGTCGCGCGCTCGCGGCGACGACGCCTGTCGAGTCACCGCCTAAGGGACCTCTCATTCGCCCCACCCACTCACGTGGCGCGAACAATTCACGCGAGGTCTCCCTCGCCACGATTGCTCGCGAGTGGACGAGACTTGGCTGCGTTGGTTTCGGCGGACCACCGGCGCACATTGGCCTTTTTCGCCGTCTCTGCGTCGAGAAAAACGACTGGATCGACGCCGAGGAGTTCGAGCACGCGATCGCCGCGACGAATCTGCTGCCCGGACCCGCGTCAACCCAGCTGGCGATCTACTGCGGTTGGCGACTTCGAGGAAGGACGGGCGGACTGGTCGCGGGACTGTGCTTCATCCTGCCCGGGTTCGTGCTCATCCTCGCGCTCTCGGTGCTCTTCTTGAGCCATCATCCGCCCCTGTGGATCGTGGGTGCGGCGATGGGAGCCGGCGCCGCCGTGCCGGCGGTGGCGCTTCGCACCGCGGCCCAACTTTCGCTCCCGAGTCGGCGACGGCTTCATCATCGACGTTTCCCCGCGGCTCGCTGGGCGCTCTACGCCGCGGCGGGCGCGCTCGGCGCGGCACTCTTCCCCTCGAGCATGGTGCTCGTCATCCTCCTGAGCGGCCTCGTCGAGGCGTCGTTCGCGCGACGAGCCAACCCGACGCGCGAACAGATGGTCCTCTGGGCTCCGTCCGCGTTCGCGCACGCGGGTGCCCTCGGCGGCGTCGGCGCGCTCGCGTGGGTGGCGCTCAAGGTGGGCGCGCTCTCCTACGGCGGGGGTTTCGTCATCATCCCCCTGATGCAGCACGACGTCGTGTCGAGCTACCACTGGATGACCGGGGCGCAGTTCTTGGACGCGGTGGTGCTCGGCCAGGTCACGCCCGGCCCGGTGGTGCTGACGGTCGCGGCGGTGGGCTACGCCGCGAGGGGCTTGTTCGGCGCGCTGCTCGGCGCCACCATTGCCTTCGCGCCGTCGTTCCTCTTCGTGCTGCTCGGCGCGCCGCGATTCGACCGGCTGCGCACCAACGCGACGGCGGCCGGATTCCTCGCCGGGGCGGGACCGTGCGTCATCGGAGCCATCGCCGGATCGTCCATTGCGCTCTGCCTGCTCCTTCAGCGGTCGTGGCAGGTCCCGATCGTGGTGGGCGCCGCCCTCTGGCTCTTCATCGCGCGCAAGAGCGCCCTCAGCGCGCTGCTCCTCGGCGGCGTCGCCGGGGTCATCGTGGTGCTCGTAAGATCACACACCTAAGAGGTCGACAGGCCGAACTTTCTCAGGAAGGGTTTGGCGACGGCCAGTTGGCCCACCGAGGGCTTCAGGGCCAGGAACGTCTCGAACTCGGTCTTCGCGAGCGCCTGATTGCCGGGCGTGGCGTCGGCCACGATCGCGTAGTAGAGCCTCGGGGCGGCTTGCCTCGGGGCCAGCGTGATGGCCTTGCGCAGATTGCTCATGCCGAGCTTCATGATCCCGAGATCCTGATCGGAGCTGCCCGCCGAGAAGTCGAGCCAGCCAACCTGGGTGAGTGCCTGCACGTTCTTCGGGTCAAGTCTGAGCACGTCCTGGTAGGCGTCCAGGGCGGTCACGACGTTGCCGTTCGCGACGTCGGCTTGGGCTTCACTGAGGTACTGCTGGACTTTCTGCGCGTTGCTCAGCGAAATGGAGCCGGTGATCGAGTTGCCGGCCTGGCGCGGGACGAGTGCTGACCACAGGATCACTGCGAGCGCCACCGCGAAACACACCAGGCCCACCACCAGGTACCTGGTGCGCCGAACACGCCGTGCGGGCAACGGCGCGTCGGGCGTCGACTCGAGCTCTCGAAGGGTGCCCCGGGCGCGCTCGATCGCCCCGCTCTCTCGAAGTTCAATGACGCCGAACTCGTGCTCGGAGAGTTCCCCGGCCGCCATTTCGCGCCGGGCGTCATCGAGCGAGGCCTCGCGCAACGCGATCTCATCGAGCAGCTGCTGGTACGCGCGGTTCACCTTCGTCGCCTCGCGAGTCGAACGCCGACGAGGACGATGAAGCCGAGCACCAGCAGCGGCCCCACCCACAGGATGATGCCCAGTCCCGACGTCGGCGGGCTCAGCAAGATCGAGGGCCCGTAGACGTCCTCGAGGGACGTGAGTATCTGATTGTCGGATCTGCCCTCACGGACCTTCGTCGCGATCTCGTTGCGCACCGCCACCGCGGACGTCGCGTTGCTCTGCACGACCGAGAGGTCGTCGCACGAGGGGCACTTCACCAGCGTCTCGAGGTGCGCGACGCGCGACGCCGCGCTCGGCGAGCTCGGCGCCGCCACGAGGGCGAGGGCCACGACCGCGAGCAGGGCCACGCTCCACAACCAGAACGATCGAAGGACCTTCATCGCTCCACCCGCTTGACGACCTCGTTCAGCTGGGCGACGCTGACGGCGCCGAGCAGGGTTGCTTCGACCCGACCCTTCGCGTCGATGATGTACGTCGTGGGCGGCGACGTGACGCCGTAGCGGTTGGCGATCGCGCCGCCGGGGTCGACGATCGAGGGGTAGAGCGATCCGTAATGCTTGGCGAAGGCGTCAGCCGCGGCGACCGTGTCGTTGAAGACCACCCCCACGACGTCCACGCCCTTGTTACGCTCCTGCCACGCGAACGTCGAGAGGTTCGGGGCTTCTTCGACGCACGGCTCGCACCACGACGCCCAGAAGTTGAGCACCACCACGTGGCCGAGGTCGCGGTGCAGCGAGAACGTCCCCCCACCGATCTCGACGCCCTTCAGTGCGGGTGCGACCTTTCCGAGCAGCGGGCTCGGGGCGCTGGTCGCGTCGGTCAACGGTTGGCGGGTACCCAGGAAGATCGAGAAGGCCACCACGATCACCAGAGCGACGATCGACCAGATGGTGATCGTGCGCTTCACGGGCTGACCTCGTCGCGGTGGCGTCGGCGAAGGAAGGAGACCACACTGCCGAGGCCAACAACGAGTCCCCCGAGCCACAGCCAGGCGAGCAGCGGTTCGACGGTGACCCCGAGCACCACCGAGCCAGCGGGCAGGTTGCTCTGGACCTGGGCTCCCGAGGTGGCCCCGCCTTCGCCGTCTGCGTCGAAGGTGACGTAGACGTCGCGCAGGAGATTCGAATCGATCGCGGGGGTGCCCACGGTCTGGCCCGAGCGGCCGTTATAGGTCGTCACCGCCGGGCGAAGGGCGTGGCCGTCGACGGTGACCTCGAGCTGCAGCGCGGTCTCGAGCGAATCCTTCACGACGTTGAAGCGCGCGAACGTCACGTACTGGCCGTCGACGACCGTGCGCTGGCCCTCGGCGAGCGTGACCTCGGACCTCGTCGTATAGGACGTCGAGACGACGATGCCCACGGCCAGGATCACGACGCCGAGGTGCACGATCATCCCACCGGTGCTCGGAGCGAGCAGGGCGCTGCCCATCGAGCCGCGGCGCTTCGCCGCGACCACGGCGCCGCGCAGCGTTCGCAGGGCCGCCCCCGCCGCGCAGGTGGCGAGGAACGCCGCCGCCAGCACCGCGAGGTGGCGCACGTTAAAGACGAGCAGTGCCGCCACCACCACGAGCGCCGACCAGGCCGTGAAGCGCAGGCGGCTCCAGAGCACCTTCGCGTCCACCGTGCGCCAGCTCACCAGGGGCGCGATCGCCATCAGCGCCAGCAGCACGACGCTAAGCGGCGCCGCGATGGTGGCGAAGTACGGCGTGCCGACGGTGACCTGCGTGCCGTTCACCGCCTCGTAGAGCAGCGGGAACACCGTGCCGAGCAGCACGACGATGGCGAAGCCCACGAACAGGATGTTGTTGACGACGAAGAGTCCCTCGCGCGACAGCGGATGGTCGACCCCCACCGGCGAGCGGAGCGAGTCGCCGCGCCACGCGAGCAGCCCCACCCCGAGCGCGAGCGTGAAGAAGAAGAGACCGATCAGCAGCGGTCCGAGCGTGCTCGACGAGAACGAGTGCACGCTCTGCAGCACGCCCGAGCGGGTAAAGAACGTACCGAGCACCGTGAGGTCGAACGTGGCGATCGCGAGCGAGAGGTTCCACACCCGAAAGAGGCCGCGCCGATCCTGGACGATCACCGAGTGGATGTACGCGGTCGCCGTCAACCACGGCAGCAGCGCCGCGTTCTCCACCGGGTCCCAGCCCCAAAAGCCTCCCCAACCGAGCACCTGGTAGCTCCACCACGCGCCGAGGATGATACCGAGCGACAGCGCGCCCCACGCCAGCACCGTCCAGCGACGCTGCTCGAGGGGCCAGCGGTCCTGGACCCGCCCGGTGATGAGCATGGCGATCGCGAAGGCGAAGGGCACCGTGAAGCCGACGAAACCGGCGTACAGCAGCGGCGGATGCACGGCGACCAGCGGATTGTCCTGCAACAGCGCATTGGGACCCGCGCCCTGCAGGACGTGGGCCGGGTTGTGCAGGAAGGGGTCGGCGGGACCCATCATCAGGAGCGTGAAGAACGCGCCGATCGCGAAGAGCACCGCGCTCGCCCAGCCCACCACCGCATCCGACGCCGACCGGCGGTAGTAGTAGATGACGCCGAGGGTGAGCGCCGCGAGCAGCAGCGCCCATAGCAGCAGCGAGCCCTCGAGCGCCGACCACATCCCCGTGATCGAGTAGAGCAGTGGCGTGAAGGTGGCGTTATTCTCGGCGACGTAGGCCAGCGAGAAGTTGTGCGTGATGAGCGCGTACTGCATGACCCCTACGGCGCCCACAATCCCAAAGAGCGCGAGACCGGCCCACCACAGGGCCCTCGCCGGCCTCTCCGTGCGCAGGGCCCGCACCTGGCTGACGGCGCCGCCCGCGGCGCCCAGAAAAGCCAGGTAGAGCGCGACGCGACCCAACCACGTCAGGATCATCGCGTGGTCCCGTTCGGCGCCTTCACCCGTTGTGGATGCGCCGCGATGTACGACGCCGAGTGCTTCACCATGATCTGGGTGCCGTCGAAGTCGAGCGACGTCGCCGAGGTGAAATGGCCCACGACCACGACGGGAATATTCGCCTGGAAGAGCTGCGGCGGCGAACCGTGCGCGTCGACGAAGACCTGGTAGCCCTTCGAGCCCGCCAACGTGAACGACGCGCCGCTGCTCGTGCGATCGATCGAACCGGGCTGGACGACGCCCTCGAGGCGGATGACCTTGGTGCCTACCGTGGCGCGGCTCGCGAAGACCTGGTCCACGGTCTCGAAGTAGTTGAGCGAGTGCAGGATGCCCTGGCTCAGCAGCACGAGGATCGCCAGCACCAGGACCACGAGCACGCCGATCGATCGCCGGCGACTGCGGCTCTTGGACCGGGGCGGCTCGACTGGCGTTAGATCAAGCGACGTCTCAGCCGTGTCCACGACGTCCTCGCCACCAGATCGACAGCGCGT
>PLKM01000001.1 GCA_003141095.1 Acidimicrobiaceae bacterium
ATGGTCGGCTCGCCTTCGAAGCTGTAGTCCCAGACGTGGTCGAGTATCTGCCAGCGTGTCAGGACCCTTCCAGCATTCTTCATCAGGAAGAGCAGGAGACAATACTCTGTCGGCGACAAGTCGACGAGAGTGCCATTCTTGGCGACCGTGTGGGCATCTTCGTCAATGATGACACCCCCACAAGACGTCACCGGACGCTCAGAGACCTTGTCAACGCGTCGCAAGAGGGCCCTCACACGGGCCGCAAGCTCTTCGACGCTGAATGGTTTGGCGAGGTAGTCGTCGCCGCCGATCGTCAAGCCCCTGACTTTGTCACCGACGGAGTCAGCCGCGGTGAGGAATATCACTGGAATATTGGCGCNNCGTCGAGGATGATCAGGTCGGGTCGGTTGCCTTCGAGGGCCAGTCGGAGAGCTTCGTGACCGTCCTTCGCGCGTGTCACACTGAACCCGCTTAGTTGAAGGGTCGCAGTGATGACGTACGCGACGTTGTCGTCGTCTTCAACCGACAGAATCTCGATACTCACCGACCAAGTGTGACATCACTTCATAAGAATTCCCTGAGGCTTCGATGACTGAATTCATAACGTTGTCTTCGCCGAGCCCAACAACTGCCTGCGTGAGACGAATGAGTCACCGCGTCGCGTTGGGTTCCGCGTGTCGTCTCGGCCAGCGTCCATGAAAGATTTACTTCGCCCTCACCTTTCGTCCAGATTCGCTCTCCATACTGTCGCTGTGACCAAGAAGTCAATCTCAATTGAGCGATGTGTCAGATTCCGCTCCACCCCTGGAGGGCTGCTCGCTCTGGCTCTCTCGGGAGCGGTGCCGGCGGCGGACGGGGGCGGAGTTGCCTCGGCGTCGTCCAAGATCTCTACTAAGAAATCGAGCGCGTCCGGTCATGCTCTCCAGTGGCGAGCAACAGCGCGTGGCCATCGCTCGAGCCTTCGCCGCCCAACAGCAACTTCACCTCCGCCATGGCTCCTGACGGGAGCCGCCTGTCCGGTCTTATAGCGACCACAGCGAATGCGCACCTCCCGAGATAGCGAGGAGCACTGATTCTTCTCGTCGCATTACTTCTATCTGCGCCGCATCTTTGAATGCCTTACCAAAACTCCGAAGTCAAATCGAAAGGACAATTCGTGAATTCAGTTCGTCGGGGCATCCACAATGCCTTCAGGAACGCCATGCGCTCGGTTGGTGTCATCGCGATCTTGGCCGTGGCCATCGCGCTGTCAATCTCCATGCTGATCGCCCGCGACGCGGTCTCGGCCAAGATCAATTCGGTTCGCGCCTCGACGGGTAACACCATTACCGTGTCGCCCAAGGGCTTTTTCGGCTTCTCGGGTGGTGGCACTCCGCTGAAGGCCACCAAGATCGATGGCCTCTTGTCCATCGCCAACGTGACCGCCGTTCAAGAATCGCTCAGCGAGGAGTTGACCTCCACCTCCACGTCGCTCAAGTCGCCCACGACCGCGGGTTCACTCGGGAGTCAGTTCGGCGGCGCGGGGGCCAGAACATCGGGCAGCTCCACCACCTTCTCGATTCCTGTTCGAGTGATTGGCACGAACAGTCCCGGCAATGCCGTCACCGGCGGCGCCAACGGCGGCGGCACCGAGAAGCTCACCTCCGGCAAGGCCTTTAGCCCGACCTCCAAGGCGGACGTCGCCATCGTTGGCTCATCACTGGCTTCCAAGAACAAACTGAAGGTCGGATCGACCTTCACCGCCTGGAAGACCAAGATCACGGTCGTGGGAATCTTCAGCGCCGGCTCCACGTTCACCGACGCCAGCGCCTTGATGCCGCTCGCGACCGTCCAGAAGCTCGCGGACGCTTCCAATCAGGTCACGAGCGCCACCGTGGTCGTGAACTCGATCAACAACGTGGCCAGCGTCCAAAAGAAGGTCGCGAAGGCACTTGGCTCGAAGGCTGACGTCACATCGACCGAGCAGACCGTCCAGACGCAGTTGGCGCCGCTCAACTCGGTGAAGACCATTTCTACGTACACTCTCTTGGGCGCAGTGGTGGCGGCCGCGCTCATCCTGCTCCTTTCCATGCTGATGATCGTGCGCGAACGTCGTCGAGAGATTGGGGTCCTCAAGGCGCTGGGCGCGCCAAACCGATCGATCATCGGGCAATTCATCTCCGAGTCGACAACGTTCACCATCATCGGTGCAATCGTCGGGTTCTTCATCGGTGTCGTCATCAGCAGCCCGATCACCTCGGCCCTGGTGTCGGCTTCGAGTGGTAGTAGCACGGCCAGCAACACGGGCGGGTTCGTTCGCCCCACCGGCGGCGCNNCCGCTCCACTTCGGCGGCGTGACCAACACCCTGAGCCAGATCCACACCTCGGTGGGCTGGGCGACACTGGGCTTCGCTCTCGTCGCCGCCGTCGTCATCGCCGCTCTCGGCAGTACCGTGGCGACCGCCACCATTGTCCGAATCCGTCCCGCCGAAGTCCTGAGGAGTGAATAATGCTAAAGGTTGAGAATCTCAACAAGACGTTCCACACTGACGCTGGCGACGTGCACGCCGTGAAGAAGGTGAGCTTCAGTGCCAACCACGGCGAAATGGTCGCGATCATCGGCGCCAGTGGCAGCGGGAAGTCAACGCTGCTCGCCCTGCTGGGCAGANNCGTCTTCCAGCAGTTCAACCTCATCCCCAACCTCAGTGCAAAGGAGAACATCAAGTTGGCGCTGGAGTTCGCGCACTGGCCCAAAGAGGACCGTGACGCTCGCGCCGACGCCATGCTGAACATGGTTGGCCTCGATACCACGAAGAGTGACCGGCGTCCGGCCAAGCTTTCGGGCGGCGAACAA
>PLKM01000080.1 GCA_003141095.1 Acidimicrobiaceae bacterium
CAGTTCTACGTGCTAGCCATACACGGCGCCCATATAAGTCACGGATCGTATCGCCAGTATCGGCGGGTGAACCAGATCGCTGCGTCGTTGGACCCGTCACTGCCCATCATTCTTGCGGGTGACTTCAACTGCTGGCGTCCACTTCTACGGGTGCTACTCCCGGGATGGCGATCGCTGGTACGTGCGCGCACGTGGCCCGCGCGTTTCCCCCATTCGCAGATAGATCACGTCTTGGGCCGAGGTCCGTGGAAAAGACTCGGTGGCGGAACGGGCATCGGCGGCAGTGATCACCGGTCGCTCGTGGCGGACGTCGAGCTGGCCTAAACCAGTTTCATTCTCGAACTCTCATGCCAACGTCGCAGCAACTGCGACGTTGGCATGAGAGGAACATCACGAAGGCCAGCATCCGCAGCGCCGAGTCCGTCGACAAGAGTGAACGGACCACGGCAAAGCGGGCACGACGCACCAACAACCAGAGCCCGGCGAAGACACTACAGCAAGGAAAAGTGCAACGGTGAAGCGAATGGCGGGGAACTCTGGTGCGCCCGCTCAGGTGAGTTTCACGCTCTCGTCAACCACCACGAGGGTCTTGCCGTGGTTGCCGCCGGTGAAGAGAAGGTTGAGCGCATCCGGCGCGTGCTCCAACCCCTGTACGAGGTGCTCTTCGTGAGCCAAGGTGCCATTCATGACCATCCCCGCCAGCTCCAACTGGGCCTCGGCAAATCGCGAAGCAAAGTCGAGCACGATGAAGCCCTCCATCCGGCCCCGTCGCATGATGAGCATCGAGGTGTTGGCGAGGCCCTGCGGCTTTTCCATCGCGTTGTACTGCGAAATCGCCCCACACAGGACTACGCGGCCGTGCATCGCAATATTGGAGAGCACCGCGTCAAGGATCTCGCCACCGACATTGTCGAAGTAGACGTCGATTCCCTTGGGACAGGCCTCGTGAAGGCGCCGCGCGAGATGCGATTCGCGGTAGTCAACGCACTCATCGAAGCCATACTTCTCTACGACCTCGGCGCACTTCTCGGGTCCGCCGGCGATGCCAACAACCTTTTGCGCTCCACGGGCCTTCGCGATTTGGCCAACCACCGATCCCGTTGCTCCGGCGGCGCCCGACACCACCACCGTGTCACCTTCTTTGAAGTGTCCTACTTCGAGCAGTCCGAAATAGGCCGTGATGCCCGTTACGCCGAGTACGTTCAACACGGTCGGAAGGTCGAGACCCATGCCCTTTGGCAGCACGGAGAATTTGTTCTCCTCATCGGCGACGACCCATTCCTGCCAGCCCGTCGTTCCAAAGACCACGTCGCCGGGCACGTAGCGAGACGAGTTGCTCTCCACAACGACCCCGGCCCCGCTCGAGCGGATGACGTCGCCAATACCGATCGGGGGCAAGTATCCGGGCGCATCGTTCATCCAGGTACGAATGGTCGGGTCGATGGAAAGAAATCCAACCTTGATGAGGGCCTGGTTGGGCCCGCACGACGGCCGCGGCGTCTCGACCAGAGAAGTTGTGGACTCGTCGACCGCACCCGTCGGACGTTGCACCAGAATTACTTGACGATTGTTCATGTGAGCTCCCGAGTAGTCATANNAAGGAGCGACGATGTCCCGCGAGAGAGGTTTGCGATCACAGCTCTATCGCGACGCTCGAGTTATGGGCAACCTGGAAGCACTCTCCAAGGGTCCCGTGGCCTACGGCAAGCGCTACGCGCGGCGCAAAACCTACTCGAAATCGAACGCCCTGACTCACAGCGTGCTTCGCTCGTTGGGGCTGTCACGATAGGTTCAGTCCGCCAACGTAGTGACTGCTCGGACTTACGTCGATGAACCTTCGCCTTCTGAGCGTTTAACGTCCTGCGCGAGTTCGACGACCACCGTGAGTCCCCCTCCCGGCGTGTCCTCGAAGTGAAGTTCACCGCCCAAGAGCGTGACGAAACCAGACGCCACGCTGAGCCCGATATCCTCGTCAGTCAGCTCTTCATCGACCAGTTGTCCGGATGCTTGGGGAATTCTTCGCTCGCTCTCGCGAGTCCCCGGACCCCGATCAATGACGAGCAATTCGATTCCCTTCGCGGTGACGCCTGCATTGAGCCGAACGACCTGGTCGTCGGGACTGAATTGGCAGGCGTTGCTCACCACGTTCGCGATCACCCGCTCCAGAAGATCGGGGTCGGTGGTGAGCAGTGGAAGGTCTTCGGGGAAGTCCACCTCTATCACGCGACCTTGGGTGTCAATGGTCTCAATTGCTCTGTTCACCAGATCGAGCAAAGCAACGCGTCGAGATCGTGGAGCAACCAACTTGGCGTCCAGGCGCCCGGAGTCGAGAAGATTCGTCACCATCCTGGTGAGATTGTTCACTTCACGGGCAATGGCACTGAGAAAATGCTTCTGTTGTGCCGGGCTCCATGATGCGTTCGCGCGTTGCAACGACGTGACGCTGGTTTCAATTATCGCGAGCGCCGGGCGCAAATCGTGCGACACCGTGCGTAGCAGTCCAATCCTCAATGCGTCGGCTTCAGCGCTCGCCTTCAGCAAGGCTGCATCCTTCGCCAACTTCTGCGACTGGATTCCTGCGGCGATCCTTCCGGCAAACGCGCCGATCAACTGGCGATCTTGATTGTCCAGTATCGCACCCGCGAGAACCAGCACCGTGTCGTCATCGACGGCGAATCGCGCATTCAATTGCGCTTCTTCGACGCGTTCGCCGCTCACGAGGTCCGGTATCCACTGACCATCGTGTTGCTGCAGCAGCGCCACGGTGGGAACGGCAAAAACGACGCGCAATGAGTCCAGTAGGGGCATGAGGTCATCTCGGGTGGTGGCGACCGCCGCCGCCGCCTTCGCCAACAGCTCAGCTTCAGTGCGGGCTCGGAGCGCTTCATTCGAGCGACTCGTGAACCGGTTGACGACGATGCTCGATCCCACCGCGAACAGTAGAAAGCCCACAATGGCCACAATGTCGTCCGGACGGGCAACCTCGAGGGTGTGCAGAGGCTTCACGAAGAAGTAGTTCTCCAGACCTGACGCGGTGAGAGCGGCGACGACACCCACCACCACGTCGCTCCACGTCGTCAATGCCAGCACGGCGATCAGGTATGCCAAGAACACCGTTGACACTGAGAGACTCGAGCGCACCTCGGACATGGCAATGGTGAGTAGAGGCATGACGAACGCCGTGGCGACGAGTCCCTCGACCAATCGACGAGGTGAAATTGCTGACTTATTTCGTCTCGGGTGAACTTTGGGGGGTCGTGCACCGCCGACAGCGATGATGTGCACGTCAAGATCTCGAGCCTGGCGCAANNCGTTCCGCACGGGCGAAGGCCACCAGCGCACTCGCGACATCCTCATCGACGATTTCGTGAAACGTTCCCTCGAACTCGGTGACGAGCTCTCGGGCCAGTGACGTGTCCTCGGATCGTCCGTGCATCCCTTCGGTGCCCACGACGTGCACAGCGAGGATCAGGGCATGATTCCTCGAGGCGATTCTCGCCGCGCGGCGAAGAAGCACTTCGTCGGCCTCGTTTCCCATGACCGCGACGATCAGTCGTTCCCGCGTCTCCCACGTTGCCTTGATGTCATGCGCATCGAGGTAACTCTGCAATGAATCCTCGACTCGATCGGCGAGCCAAAGCAGCGACAACTCTCGCAGGGCGCTCAGGTTCCCCGAGCGAAAGAAATTCGACAACGACGCATCAATCTTCTCCGCAGGATAAATATTGCCGTGAGCCATACGTCGCCGAAGCGCTTCGGGCGTGATGTCGACGAGTTCGATCTGCTCCGCCCGTCGAACAATGGAATCTGGAATAGTCTCGTGCTGGACAATTCCCGTTATCTTCTCGACCACGTCGTTGACCGACTCCAGGTGTTGAATATTGACCGTGGTGATGACGTCAATTCCCGCTTCGAGTAACGCGTCCACGTCCTGCCAACGCTTCTCGTTCGTGCTCCCCGGCACATTCGTGTGGGCGAGTTCGTCCACCAGCGCCAATTCAGGACGACGCGCCAGTACGGCCTCTAGGTCCATCTCCTCCATGTGGGCGTCTCGGTATTCGAGTTGCTTTCGCGGGATGACCTCCAAGTCGCGAAGCTGCGCCTCGGTGAGTGCCCGTTTATGGCTCTCCACGTACGCGGCCACCACGTCCGTGCCTCGCTCGCGACGGCGAAATCCCTCATCGAGCATGCGGTAGGTCTTGCCCACACCGGGTGCGAGTCCCAAGTAAACGCGAAGGTGACCACGTGACATATGGAAATTATCGCCGATGGAGAGCGCCGGAGGGCTCATGGCTAGCGCAACGCTGATTCCTACGTGAGGAGACGGTCCGTAAGAAGTGGCCCTCGCGCTCGTAACTGCGAGGCGCGAGACTGTGCCGGCGTTCGAATCGATAGCTACCAAGTCGACTTGTGAACTGACTCACCGGAGTGCCCTGACCTGATTGGGATGCGCTCGCTTTGGACCAATCGTGCTCCATTAGGACCCCGCCGGGGAGTGCTCGTCACGCAGCAGCGCCCCGACAAGATTGGCCATTGAGACAGCCACGACTCGCCGTTCGCGCGAGATAGCAAGGCCCGGTGTCGGAGTGAGAACGAATCGCCCCAACGTCTCTCCACGCCACTGGCAAAGAACCTCCGCCTCCGGACCGGGAATTCCAATATCCTGAGTGGGCCATTGAAGCCCCACGTGGACAACGTTGCCGCCGGAGCGAATCTGCGCCGGTGGTGGCCCGGAACTCTCAGTCTCGAAATGACAAGCCCGTAGCCCGAGGAGCTCGACGAGCGAATCCGCAACATACTCCGTCACCTTCGACACCTTCGTCGAGCCCGCACAGAGTTCCGTCACGTCATGCAGCATCGCGACGAACCTGGACTCCTCACCCGCGGCGCGCCGATGACGCCGGCTCCGAGCGGCGACCTCGGTGATGATCACTCCGATCACCACGATCGAAATCGTCGTCTCCAGGTCGGGCCGGTGGCTGATGGTGAACCGCTCATAAGGCGGCGTGAGGAAGAAGTCGAACCAGATCGCCGC